>CBFHTO010000025.1:0-53011 GCA_965658765.1 Glaciecola sp.
AAACGACTGGGATTGTTGGCGCTCGTTTGTTATTCGAAGATGATTCTATTCAGCATGATGGCATGGCTCCAATGACAGTAAAACAGTATCCAGGCTTGTATTTTAATGATCACCCCAGAAAAGGTTGGCCTTTATCCTTAGCACCAAAAGATGATATCCAACAGTTCGACCTTCTTACTGCAGCCTGCTGGGCAATAAAAAAATCTGATTTTGATTCGGTAGGTGGTTTCGATCCTATTTATGTTCTTGGTGATTTTGAAGATTCTGATTTATGTTTGAAAATGCTAGAAAAAGGCAAGAAGAACTTATTGCGCCGAGATGCCGTTTTATATCATTTAGAAAGACAATCACAAAATCTTGTTGAATCTGGCACTTGGAAACATAATTTAACGGTTCTTAACGCGGCCACTTACAATGAAAAATGGAAGCCCCAAATAGAAACAATGATAGAAAGGATGAATCAAAATGGATAAGGTCGCATTTATTTCTCACGGGCATCCAGAGCTTAGCAAGGGTGGCGCCGAAGTTGCGTCTTGGAATTTATATCAATTGCTAAAATCAAAAGGCGTTGAGTGCTTATATATTGCAAGAGCAGACGGTGACTCACACGGAGGCTCTATATTTTCGAGACGCGGTGAGGAAGTGTTATTTCATACTCGTATGCACGACTGGTTTAATTTAAGTACGAATAACATCAAGCAACTTAACGATCTTGGTAAAATGTTGAAGGAATTTAGCCCAGATATCGTTCATGTTCACCACTATGCTCATATGGGTATTGAAATATTTTCGGCTATTAGAAAGGCGGTACCAAATGCGAAAATCGTTTTCACTATTCATGAGTTTATGGCTATGTGCATGCATAACGGTCAGATGGTGAAAAAAGGTAGCTTGAAGCTTTGTTCGAAAGCTCTGTATACCGATTGTTATGCTTGCTTTCCACAACACTCTCCTGGCGATTTCTTATTGCGTAAAAACTATATTCTTGATCAGTTTTCATATGTAGATGAGTTCGTTTCTCCAAGCGAATTTTTAGCACAACGCTACGTCGATTGGGGTGTTCCCCAAGATAAAATGAGAGTGATTGAAAACGTACTTCCTAAGATTGACGCACTTCCACCTCGCCAACTCAAAGAGGGTGGTCAACGTAACCACTTTGCATTCTTTGGTCAGGTAAACCCTTATAAAGGGATTGATTTATTGTTACAGGCTATTTCTCTTATCCCTGAGGAAATCAGAGAAACCCTACGAGTTGAAATTCATGGGGCTAATTTAGACATCCAAGAAAGCGCATTTAAAGAAAAGGTTTTGGGATTACTTGAAGAAGTCGGTGACGTCGTTGAGTTGAGAGGGCCGTATGAGTCGGAGCAACTTAAGAGCAGAATAGCAGAATGCGATTGGGTCGTTATACCTTCTATTTGGTGGGAAAATTCTCCAGTAGTTATACAAGAGGCTATTCGATTTGGTCGGCCTCTCATAGGCTCAAATATTGGTGGTATGAAAGAGAAAATCGACGGTGTTGCAGGTATGACTTTTGAAGCGAGGAGCCCAAGTTCTCTCGCCAGTACAATGGTAAAAGCAATGGCGCCAGAAATATTTGATCATTGGCATCAAAAGCTAAACGAACCTGTCGAAGCGAGTGAAGAGCACCTAGCATTTTTGACTTCTCTTTGCGAATAATTATAACGAGATGCGCTGGTTTTAATAATTTATAAAAAAACAGAAAACAAAATACGCCTCGATGTCGATATTCATTGAGGCGTTTTAGTATAAGATACAAACAAATAACGTTTCTCGTGTTTTAAAGGCAGTATCAATAGACTAAATGTTGAACTAGGAATCTTATGTTGTGAACTCAAAGAACTTATTGTTAAGCGGCATACCAAGGTCAGGCACAACGCTCTGTTGCAAACTATTAAATGGATTACATGGAGTCACTGCACTACATGAGCCGATCGATCCTCAGAAATTAAGTTCAACTTCGCACAATCAAGCATCGCAGGAGATAGCTAAACAGGTTGACGGGCTCCGAAACTCTTTGTTAAGCGGGAAAGATTTTGAGCATGGGGACTCTAAGGGTGTTGAGCTGGATAATCCCGTAGGGCTAGAATTGAACGATCAAAAAGTTCGGTCCCTTAAAGCTCGGCGTGGACTAACAAGGCTAGAAAAACACTCGCCTGATTTTGTATTAGTAGTGAAACAGAATGCTTTATTCGCTGCGCTATGTGCTCGGTTATCGCAACATTATTCCATGGTAGCAATAGTTAGAAATCCAATTAAAGTACTACTATCCTGGATGACGGTTGATTTACCTGTAAATAAAGGCTATCTGCCAGCAGGTGAGAAGTTTGACTCAAATTTGGCCGCTGTTTTAAAAACAGACTCTGTATTGCAAAGGCAAATTCAAATTTACAAATGGTTTATACGTAAATATGAAAGCGCGGGCATTCCTATTTTGCGCTATGAGGAGATAATCGCTACTTCTGGCAGTGTCTTATTCGATGCATTTGGTTTGAAGTATGAGGCTAGTCAACAGAAAATGACGGAGCTGAACCGAGAGTATCCCAAAGAAGTCCTTAGTATGCTATTTAAACATCAAGATACGATATTAGCAGAGCTTTGTTCTAACTTTTATCAACGCACCGACATTGAGAAGAGCTTAAAGTCTCTTAAAAACAAATGATACTACAACTCACAATATTCACTTAGAAGGATGGCAAATAGGGTTTTATGTAAATGGCTCACACTTCAAAATCACACTTCATTGCCGATATCCTAATACGAAAGAATAATGCGTAAATTCTCTGACTTTATTATCCGGATTGATTATATTGATGGTATGCTTTAATCAGGTTTGAATCGCAGTAAAAACGAACATTTAAAGGAAAGATAGATGAAAGTAACTGTTTTCGGCATTGGTTACGTCGGGCTTGTCCAAGCTTCTGTATTAGCTGAAGTAGGGCATGATGTAGTATGTGTTGATGTCGACCAAAATAAAGTAGATAAGCTCGAAAAAGGGATTATTCCAATATACGAGCCAGGGCTCACTCCGCTCGTGCAATCAAATTTTGAAGCCGGAAGAGTTAAGTTTACAACTGATGCGGTACAAGGTGTAAAACATGGCAGTTTAATCTTCATCGCGGTGGGCACTCCTCCGGATGAGGATGGTTCGGCTGACCTTAAATATGTTTTGTCTGTTGCGACAACGATTGCAGAGAACATGGACGAGCATAAAATCATTATTAATAAATCGACAGTGCCAGTTGGCACTGCAGATAAGGTAACAAAAAGAGTAAATGAAGTTTTAGCTGAGTCTGATAAGACTGTTAGTTTTGATGTTGTTTCTAACCCAGAGTTCTTAAAAGAGGGCGCTGCGGTGAGCGATTGTATGCGTCCTGACAGAATAATACTTGGTACCAACAGTGAAAAAGCCGAGAAGAAACTTAGAGAGCTTTATTCTCCATTTAATAGAAATCACGATAAAATCATCGTAATGGATGTTCGTAGCGCTGAGCTAACCAAATACGCTGCCAACTGCATGCTTGCAACAAAAATAAGCTTTATGAATGAGATGGCTAATTTAGCAGAACGGTTTGGCGCAGACATTGAAAATGTTAGAAAAGGTATTGGTAGCGATAGCCGGATTGGTTATCAATTCATCTATCCTGGTTGTGGATATGGTGGCTCTTGTTTCCCTAAAGATGTGCAAGCGCTTGTTCGCAGTGCAACAGCGGTCAATTATGAGGCAAGGGTACTTCAAGCGGTTGAGGCGGTGAACTATCAACAAAAAGAAAAACTTTTTGATTACATCATGCGTCACTATGAGAATGACATTAAAGGTAAGACCGTAGCGCTATGGGGGCTTTCGTTTAAGCCAAATACTGATGATATGCGTGAGGCTAGCGCTCGGGTGTTGATGGAAAAATTATGGGAACAAGGTGCTAAGGTACAAGCGTTCGACCCTGAAGCCATGGAAGAGACGCAAAGAATATACGGTTCTCGCGACGACCTTATACTTATGGGCACCAAGGAAGCGACTTTGAATAACGCTGACTGTTTGGTCATCTGCACTGAGTGGCAAGCATTCAGAGCGCCCGATTTTGATTTTATTAAATCAAAGTTAAAAGATCCTGTGTTGTTTGATGGAAGGAATTTATTTGAACCTAGTATCATTTCGGAATACGGATTGCATTACTATGGTATTGGGCGAGGGAAATCAGTAAATCCAGTAATCTAGGAAGAGACAATGAGTCAAGTAAAAAAAGTAGTAATACCGGTCGCGGGTTTGGGCACACGAATGTTGCCAGCGACCAAAGCAATACCGAAGGAAATGTTGCCGGTAGTAGACAAGCCACTTATTCAATACGTAGTCAATGAGTGCGTACAGGCAGGGCTGAAAGAAATTATTTTGGTTACTCATGCCAGTAAAAATAGTATCGAAAATCACTTCGATACATCTTTTGAATTAGAAGCAACGCTTGAGAAACGGGTCAAACGTCAGTTACTTGAAGCCGTTCAACAGATTTGTCCGAAAGACGTCACCATCATGCACGTTCGCCAAGGCGTTGCGAATGGTTTAGGGCATGCAATATTGTGCGCATTACCAATGGTGGGTGATAACCCGTTTGCTGTGGTGTTGCCTGATGTGATCATCGATGATGCGTCGAGCAACCCTAAGAAAGACAATCTCGCTGATATGGTCGCTAAATTTAATACCAGCAGAGTTAGTCAAGTTATGGTTGAGCAAGTCGCCCAAGAAGACGTTTCTAAATTTGGTATTGTGGACTTGGATGGTGCATCGCTCTCGCAAGGCGATTCTGCAAAAATTCACAAAATGGTCGAAAAGCCTCCTTTGGAAGATGCGCCTTCAGACTTAGCGGTAGTAGGACGTTATGTTTTGTCTGAAAAGATTTGGGATTTACTTGGTAAAACCTTACCGGGTGCAGGCGGTGAGATTCAACTTACTGACTCAATAGACACCTTAATGGAATACGAACAAGTAGACGCCTACTATATGAAGGGCAAGAGCCATGACTGTGGCAGTAAACTTGGGTATATGAAAGCGAATATTGAATATGCATTAAGACACCCAGATTTAGGTGACGATATTAAGTCGTACTTAACTGAGATGTTTGCTTCAAAGTAGTATGGTTCACAAACAAAAGAAAAGGGATGCGTTATATAGTATCCCTTTTTTATTGCTTGCCTTATTACAAATTACATTTGCGTCGCTTATCTAGCTTCTATTTTAAGCTTATTAAGTTCTACTATTGTTTGTCGCGGCAAACGCTGATTAATTAATCTGCCAGTTAAATTGAGATAAGGTCTTCTAGTTTGGCCATTAACTTTGAGCCAATGCCTTTGACATTTGATAACTCCTCTATCGACATAAACTGACCATTTATATTTCGGTAGTTAACAATGGCGTCGGCTTTTTTCTTACCAATACCGGGAAGAGCGCTCAGTTCCTCTGAACTTGCTGTGTTGATATTCGTTTTTTCTCCCTCTAATTCCTCTAAGTTGTTAGAGGTTGCAGCATTTGGGTATTCATTACCAAGATGCAACTGAGTTAAATCGTAGCTTTGGGCATTAGCTGTATAAAGCGCCGATGCCATTATCAATAGAGAGAAAATGAGGATCCAGTTAGGTAGTTTCATAGTATTTCCTTATATATGTTTTAATGTGAAGTTAAGCGTTGTGTAAAAAACACCTGACTAGCATAAATAAGGCAATAAACTTTTATAATTGTATTGAAGTACAGATTTGAATCATGATCACTGAAATAATCTATAAATTTAAAAACGAGCCCAGTGCATATCGTTTTATGAACGAATTAAAGCATTGGTCCAAGCATGAAGTAGACGCTCATCTGCACCGAACATCAGAATGTGTGATTGTGCGCTATGAGTGCTTTGGTAGTGATTTCAATTATGCCAGTTCTGATCTAGACGACTTAGCGGCAAAACATGAAGGTACGGAGGTTTGATGCTCTTTAAACGTGTCACGCCCACCAAAATTTGGTGAGCGTGACATTGGTTTTACTTGATGTAACTACTTTGTATTAGCGATTGGCTTTAAAAGACTTGCCTGCTGATCCAAAGCACTTACAGACGCTCTAATACGGCCTGTGTGAAGTCGGTGGTACCATGCTCGCCGCCAAGGTCACGAGTTGTTCGGTCACCACTTTCTATTACGTCTTTTAGAGCGCTGCGAATTTTTTCAGCTTTATCACCCATATTCAAATACTCGAGCATCTGTATGGACGCTAAAATGACCGAAGTAGGGTTTGCTAGGTTTTTACCGGCGATATCTGGAGCGGAACCATGTACTGCCTCAAAAATTGCACAGTCTTCACCGATATTTGCGCCAGGCGCCATACCCAAACCGCCAACAAGCCCAGCGCACAAGTCAGATAAAATATCGCCGAATAAATTGGTCGTGACAATCACATCGAATTGATGAGGGTTCATCACCAATTGCATGCATGTATTATCAACAATCATTTCGTCTGATTGTATGTCAGGATAACGTTCTCCAACCTCACGAGCTACTTTTAAGAACAATCCAGAAGTAGATTTCAATATGTTGGCTTTGTGTACGGCAGTTACTTTTTTACGTCCTTCACGACGCGCTAACTCGTACGCAAAGACAACGATTTTTTCAGCGCCTTCGCGAGTAATTTTACTCATTGCCTCGGCTTCGTTTCCGTCGTCAGACACGACTTGTCCTAAACCAGAGTACATACCTTGTGTATTTTCGCGCACGGTAATGATATCAATATCTTCATATCTTGCTTTTGTGCCTTTGAAAGACAATACAGGACGCAAGTTTGCATACAGTTTGAATTGCTTACGAAGACTGACGTTAATCGATGTAAAGCCTTCGCCAACCGGTGTTGTTAGTGGGCCTTTAAGTGCAACTTTATTTTTTGCAATAAGGTCTTTTGTATCGTCGGGTAACAATTCACCATGGTTTTCTAAAGCCATTAAACCAGCGTCAGCATAATCATACTCGAAATCGCAGCCTACTTTATCTAATATCTGAATAGCTGAATCGATGATGTCTGGTCCGATCCCATCGCCACGAATAACGGTTATACGTTGTTGCGTCATTTTAATTCCTTCGTTTACATTTTTTGCGCGCCAAAGTGAAAAAAGAGGCACGTCTACAATATTGATTAGTTGCTCACTGGTCGTTATTTGACCGAAGAACTTACGTTAATTTTACATGAGTATGAACGATAAAGGGAGTATTAAATCACTCACTACAACACTACATTGTAACACGGGTGGTAAGTGCTTCCTGGCAGTTTCATTCTGCCTTGTTCAACAAATGATCTTAGCAAGATATCCATCTTTCGCATAAGCTCTGCATCACCTGATAATGCGAATGGGCCATTTTCTTTAATCTGTTTGACACCATCTGCTTTTACATTTCCAGCTACAATGCCAGAAAAGCACTTACGTAAGTTAGAGGCTAAGCTAGATACTTCTTGATTAAAGTGCAGGTCAAGTTGGGCCATGGAGTCGTGTGTAGGAATAAACGGGTTCTGATAATCACTTGGAATGTTAAGAGTCCAATTAAAATTGAATGAGTCGCCTAAGTTACGTCTATATTCGCAGACCTTTTTTTGTGCATTTTTTAATTCATTTGCAACCTGAGCTGCGTCACCTACGATTATTTTGTATTTCGATTGTGCTTTTTCTCCAAGGGTCATCTCGACAAACTCATCTATCGCCTCAAAATACGCGCGCTTACTTTCAGGCCCGGTCAATATTAAGGGTATCGTTTGCTCTGCGTTGCTTTCATCTAAGAGAATACCGAGAAGATAAAGTAGCTCCTCGGCTGTGCCGACACCCCCTGGGAAAATTACAATACCATGAGATATCCTAACAAAGGCTTCGAGGCGCTTCTCTATGTCGGGCATAATAATCAATTCATTCACTATGGCATTAGGTGGCTCTGCGGCAATAATACTTGGCTCGGTTAAGCCTAAGTATCTGCCGTTCTTAATGCGTTGCTTTGCATGTCCAATTGCGGCTCCCTTCATCGGCCCTTTCATTGCGCCAGGTCCGCAGCCAGTGCAAATATTTAATCCTCGCAAACCCATTTCATAGCCAACTTCTTTTGTATACTTATACTCGATTTTGTCGATACTGTGACCACCCCAGCAAACAATCATATTAGCGTGATCTATTTGCCCTAAAGCGTCTGCGTGTCGCAACATATCGAATACAATATGTGTACTTAAGTTTGCCTCGTTGTGAGTGTCGACCCTTTGTTTAATCGAATCAAACTGTGCATTGTGTTTGCTGCTCATGTAGAGTATATCTCGCAGAACAGCAAATAGGTGTTCGTGTACGCCATGAATCAACTTGCCATCCACAAAAGCAGACTGAGGCGGATTAACCAGTTCCATTTTCACACCGCGCTCTTTGCGAATTAAGCGAACCGCAAAGTCTTTGTATTGTTCAAACAAAGCCTCAGAATCATCTTGTTCAATGCCCGCATTGAGTACGGCCAAGCAACAATTTCGAAATATTTGATAAGAGTCATCTGAAGTTGAACGCTCAAGCAGGTTCATTTCAAGCTGAGAAAGTTGTGACATCCAACCGACAGGATTTAATTCATATTTATTGGTCATTTATCGGTCCTAGTTATTTGGAAGTAAACGCTTATTGTCTGGCTAAGCGATGGTTACTGTAAGGCGCTTCGAAGTTTGACCGAAAGGGATTTATATCCAATCCACCTCGGCGTGTATAGCGAGCATAAACAGTAAGCTTTTCTGGCTTACAGTGTCGTAAAATATCGAAATAAATACGCTCGACACATTGCTCATGAAACTCATTATGCTGCCTAAAAGAAATCAAATAACGTAGTAGGGCTTCATGATCTATTTTTGCGCCTTTATATTTTATCAGAACGCTACCCCAATCAGGTTGATTGGTAATTAAACAATTTGATTTAAGTAAATGACTTACAAGAGTTTCTTCCACTGCTTGAATATCTGATCCATGGTGATTAGATTTAAGATTTTCTGGTTTCAAATCATAGTCATTAATTTGAATATCAAGTTCATCTAATAAAATTCCGGACAAGTCACCAATGCTTTGATTGGCAAACTGGTGTGAAGATATAAGCTCAAGCTTGACTTCTTTTCCCGCGCAATTAGATAGGTCGCTTTTCAAAATAGACAGCAATTGTTCTTTAGATTCGAACATACTCTGATTGAGACTGTTTAGGTAAAGCTTAAAAGACTTGGATTCAATTAAATTGGGTGATTCAACGGGTACGTCACATCTCAAAATAGCCACGTTTGGCTTTCCTTTAGGATTTAACCACGAGACTTCGTAAGCATTCCAAATGTCGACACCATCGAAGGGTAATATTTCAGGTAGGTCTATTTCATTTCTGCTTAAAGAACGCGGTACAGCCTGTAACAGTTCTGGCTGATATTGTTCTGCGTACTCTGTGTGCTTTCCTAAGGATAAATGATCCAACTAATCACTCCAAATGCGACTAAAATAAGATGTAAGTGTATATACGTGCAAAAAATTAAGGATCAAGCCGTAATCCGTTTATAATAAGCGATTGTGATGTTTAATTCGAATTTTTCCGTGTATGACACGTGTTAATTCGTCAACTTATAAAGAAGGGCTCAATGACCGAAACTACAACGACTTTTGCAGATAAATGGGCGTCATTCATTACACAATATATCAATGCTTCGAATTCAGTAAACAGGGGCTTAATCACAGAATATGAGTCGGACTGGTTATCGCCTTGTTACCAGTTTGACACGAGCGATGACAAGCATTCAGATATCAACAAACCACCGCTACAAGACGGAGATGAAGTCAATTGGCGTCCGTTTCGACGTCCTTCAAACGAGTCGCTCAATAATCTCGAAAAGGCTTTAGAAATTGATATTCCTAAAAACTTACAAACCTTCTTTTGCGAGTATTACAGTCATGACTTAAACGCCAAAGCAAAAGATGGCCCTCTTATTTTGTTGCAAGCGTGGAACGAGAATGATTTTGAAAGGCTTCAAAAAAACCTTATCGCACACGTACTAATGAAGCGTCGTTTAAAACAACGAGACACCTTGTTTTTCGCGTTAACTGACCAAGATGATTTAATTTTATCTGTACTGCTTGAGACCTCGGAGGTTGTGTTAGAGCAGGTGGGTAAAGAGCCCCATCAAGTTATCGCAAATGATATCAGTAGTTTTATTCTAAGCCTTGAGCCTGCACCAACTTTTGTAAGTTTATAATCTGAGCTTTGAGTGCTGAGACTTCTTTTTTCAGCTCTATTACATCGCCAAAACACGTGCATTGAGGGTGCTCCTCATTGAGGTGAGCGGTTTCGTCCTCTTCTTCTTCGAAGTCGGATAATTCGAAATCCTTATATTGTTGCACGCCTTTAATTACCGTCGCGAGTGAAACGCTATGACTGAGTCTACTTTTCACAAGGGCGACACTCGGTTTTTTACCTTCTTTTTCAAGTTTGACGCATATTCGTACGACAGATTGAAGTGACATTGTTTAATCCTGCTAATTTTTAGCGATAGTAGCAAATTGTTGGTTAAAATCGTAATGCGATCTTAGATTTTGTCTCTTTGTTAAATCTAAGTTTATGAAATATATAGAGAATAAATTGTGGTCTGATTATTGAAACACCATAGACTTTAAAAAGGCAAAAGCCAACTTCAGCGAGTTTAGGCTAAAGCACAAGTAATCTTATCACTGTGTTTTGCTGTCTCTAAATTACAATGACAAACTAAATAATAAAGGAATTAAAAATGAAAAAAACACTTCTAGCTATTGCCCTATCGAGCGTACTTCTCTCTGGCTGCGTCATTTCTATTGATGATGATCGGGACTTCGATTCGGCTAGTTCAATGAGTTGGTCAGAGTTAGAAGCAGAAAATAGAAGTAAGATAAGTCGTTTGGATATAGGCGACTCTTTATCTTCTGTGAGGGATATGTTGGGAGTTCCTGATTTTAACGAACTAATGAAAAAAGGTGATAAAGAATACAGAGTTCTTTATTTTCGAACACAGCGAAGAGAAGGCGACGGCGCGACGACAAAGGATGAGTGTACTCCCGTGATTTTTGTAGATGGAATATTGCAAGGCATTGGCGATGAGTCTTTAGATATTTTGTTGTCTTAAAGTACACGCAAAGTCAAGTGCAGAATAGCAAAGGAAATGTCATAAAAAACAAGAGATGTGAAAAAGTTGTTAATTTTGTCAATAAAAGACTACACTACGTCTTCTGCGGTTCGCTTTTTACCGCTTTCGAGATTAATGAATATCAGTGAGTCTAACTATGACAATAGCAGAATACCAACCCAATCTACAAAAAGTTACAGCGGCTTATCTTGGCGCAGATGACTTAAAAGTAGCTGCCTCTATTCTTTATAACGCCTACTTTGATGATCCTTTGTTTATTGACATTTTTGATGCCGAAAAAGAAGGTTACGAAGCGAGACTGCGCAGTGCAATTCGTGAAGAAATTAACACTTATTGGGACAGCAAGCAGCCTCTTGTTGGCCTATATGAGAATAAGCGTTTGCTAGCTGTTACATGTTTAACAAGACCCGATACTGCGTTCGGTGCAGGGCAATTTTGGCACTGGAGACTTAAAATGCTGCTAACCGCAGGATATTTAGGTACAAAGCAAATGATATTGAAAGAGGAGAAAGTTAGAGAACGAATTCCTGCAAAGAATTATCATATGCTTTCTCTTATTGGCGTACACTCCGACCATCAAGATATTGGACTTGGGCATGTTCTAATGAGCGCACTTATTGGATTGGTATTAGAAGACGATATGTCAGAAGGCATTGGTGTTCTAGTTACTTTGCCGAAGTGTCTCTCGTTTTTCCAAGATGCTGAATTTAAGCATGTTGAAGACATTTCAGTCGGTAACAGTATTACCGGCAAAGTAATGTTTAGAGCGAAGTAAGTTATTGGCTCACAGTTATGTAAGAGATCTCTTACATAACTGTGAGCATTTACCCTTTTAAACCTGGTATATCTCTTCATATAGAAAAATAAACATATAATTTTCAATTACCTATATCTTTCCCTCTCTTGTTTGAAAACATTTCTTTTGTTGGTAAACGACATTAACGTTCATTTATTTTATCTTATTAATCTATATTAGATGCGTCCACAGGAAGCGCAGGATGTGCATGGACTCGACACATGGATATGTCGTTTATGGATAATAATAGGGAAATATAAAGGACCACCTTCAATGATTAGAAGGAATGAGTGTGAAGGGATTCACATACTTTAAAGGATAAGGGAAAGGGACCCTCACGTAAGTGTTGCCTGCTTAGGATTAGCAGGACTTGAAAGGAAAGGGGTGTAACGGATTTTTTCGGGATGAAATCAAAGCAAGGATTGCCGAGAGGGAAGCTCAAACTTCTGTTCACAGGCGTCGATGGCGCCTGTGACTCCATTCATACCTTTGCACGTATCCTTCATTATTTAATCAAAACGAGTAACTACAAGCAGGAAAACTTAGTTTGTTTCCAATATCCGGTGTGCTGGTAAATCCACTTTTATTAAATGAGCACCGTGACAAATAATCTCACCTTCGTATTCTGTCTCACCATCACTGCTGAAGCAAAGGCTATATGTCACCTGCCAATTTAATCGCCCCTTATACGCCTTGAACTTTGTACTTGTTCTCGCAAGTGAGACGAATTGCAATCGGTTTTTTTCACAATACGCTTCTGCTTGTTTAACACTGTATTCTGCTATTGCCCTAAGTTGCCAAAATTGGAATATCACCAATCCTGCAAGTAACACAAGACATAGCTCAAGTAGATTCATGAAATAGGCTGCCTAAAAGTTTTGTTCATCTTTGTTATATGTGCAGAACAATGTAAATCAATGCGATTTAACTAAATGACCTATCGCTTCTGCTACCAAGTCGCTTCGTTCTGGGTTTCTTAAGAAAGTTAACATTTCATTTCTACAGCTAGGAACCTTAACTAAATCGCTGAACAAGGCATTAAATACTTTAAAGCTAGGGTCAATTTCTGCTGCTTTATGCATAAATGCATTACATAGGTCCTGAGAACTAAGCACTTGCCAAAATCGACCCGAGATGACGACTAAGGTTTCTAGATCTAGAGCGTTGGAAGTTTTGACCAGCTCAGCTACATATTCTTGAACCGCTTGATTAGGGCTGTGACTCATTGCCCTAAGTGCGAGTGAAGATAAGTTAGGGTCGTCTGTCGTTTCTCTAAAGTCAATAATTGCGTTTGCTAGGTCATTCTCTAGCTCAAGACTCTCAAGTGTCGAAAAAATGCAGTTCAATACAGGTGTCGCAAATAAAGTGAGACTTTTTGAAATTAAAGATTGGCTTACATTGCCATGATTAAGAATTAAATAATCAGATATATTTTGTACACTCAAAGACTGCCAGTTACCAATCATTGGGGCTTGAATATAGGCGTGAACATGCGCAAGGTCGCTAGCAGGGATGTTTAAAGATGCTTTAATATGCGAATTACAGTCAGCTAATTGCTGTTGGCTGGGCTGAAATATAAACGGATTTTCAGGCAACTGTGCTGAACTGTCTTCTCGATATTCTAGTTTGTTACCAAGTGCGCTGATGATAATTTCTAAAAACTGATTTCTTGCGGCTTGCACTACAAGCCCACGCTCGTCTAAAGGTAGTTTGATGAACCAAATATACCGTTCATCGCTCATTTTCTCATTCCAAAATGCAATACAAAACCACGCATGATCCTGACGAGGAAATTCTGCTGGCCTTTGTTGATTTTCCCATTCAAAAAACCTTTGCTTGTCTAAGTTGCGTATCCCTCTACCAAGATCAAATACTTCGTACTGAGTTTGTGCTTGTAGTAGGAATTCGCTGAGCGTATTTATATCTCTTGATTGTGTCATAAGATGCGTACGAGCTTAAAAAATTTGTTAATCTTTGCATATTGTACAATGGCGTAGTTTGATTACGCTACTTTATCTTTAGAATACTTAGAATATGATCCCAATCCTATATCAAGACGAGCATATTGTAGTTGTTCATAAACCTTCAGGCTTATTAGTCCATAGGTCAATGATAGATAGACACGAAACGCAATTCTTAATGCAGATCGTTAGAGACCAAATAGGTATGCACGTTTTTACGGTCCATCGCTTAGACAAGCCTACTTCAGGGCTTATGGTGCTAGCGTTAAGTAAGGAGTCAGCGCACAAGCTAAGTATTCAGTTTGAAGAAAAAGCCGTGACAAAAGAGTATTTAGCAATTGTACGAGGATACGTTCATGATCAAATCATCGATTACCCTCTAAAAGAAGAAAAAGACAAAATTGCAGACTCTAGAGCAAAAAAAGAACAAGTTTATCAAGACGCTCAGACGGAGCTACTTCAAATTGCTAGACTCGAGTTACCGTATCCAGTGGGACCTCATCAGAGCGCTAGATTTAGTTTAGTAAAACTAGTACCAAAAACAGGACGAAAGCATCAATTGAGAAGGCATATGGCACATATTCGTCACCCGATTTTAGGCGATACAAGTCATGGCGATGGAAAGCAAAACCGTGCTGCAAGAGAGCACCTTAAGATTAATCGTTTGGCCTTGCTTGCTAAAACTCTTTCTTTTCAGCATCCCGAGGATGACCGTAGCATGAGATTTTCGACGGATATAGACGAAGATTTAAAGTTTGCTTTTACCTTATTCTCAGACCAAAAATCGTCAATATTTACAGAATTCTAGTGTTATTTTGAGCCTAAATCAGACAAAATTACGTAATCTCAATTAAATTAAACAGTAAGTATTAAAAAGGATAGAAATGACAGCGTTAAGTATTTTTGCAGGTTCAGTTTACGGCAATGCGCAACATGCGGCAGACGAGGTTAAGACAATGCTTGAGGGCGAAGGCATCGAAAGCGAAGTCTTTACAGACCCTGATACTTCCGACTTCAAAGATGCTGAGTCTGTTTTAGTGATTACTTCAACCACGGGCCAAGGTGATATACCACCAAACTTAGAATTGTTTTTTAGCGAACTTCGCGATGAATTTCCGTTGATGAACGGTAAGAAATTTGCAGTTGCAGCGCTAGGAGATAGTAGTTACGGAGAGAGTTATTGTGGCGGCGGTAAACAGTTTTATGAGTTACTTCTAGAATTGCAAGGTGATTCGGTTGCAGATATGTTAGAGGTCGATTCTATTGAGACACTTGCTCCCGAAGAAGAAATTGTTCCATGGGTGAAAAGCATTGCTGATAAGTTAGTGAGTGCCTAACCGGCCTGATCAATATTCACAACACTACTTTTTCTGAATTGTTCGAGTAAAAATTTAGGGATTGGCGCTTTTTTATAGGTGTCGGTAGACACTACGACATAGCTCGTTAGGATTTCAGCAAGCGGTTCGAGGTCACCATCTTTTGTTTGCTTTTGACACAAGGTGCGTAATCGGAACGAGGTGTTTCCAATGTGGTCTAGCGACACAGATAAAGATAAAACATCATCGAAGCGAGCCGATGCCTTCCAATCAATATGTAAGCTTACTACTTGATTGTCGTGGCCACTGTCTAATAGATTTTGATAGCTTCCCGCGACGACTTTAATAAACTCGGTTGCCGCTATGTCCGCATAGTCTGCATAACGGGCATTAAAAACCACACCTTGTGCGTCGCATTCTGCGTAGCGGACTCGTATTTTAACATTGACGTTAATATTACTTTCTAATTGTTGTTTAGACATAACTGGCCTGATTCACCTTGCTCAGCGATAATAAAAATCCCAATAATTCGCCAAGTGTTCGTTTATTCAATTAGTGCTATTTACACTGCCAAAACGAGCGTTTCTATAAAAATCACTCGATTGTAAACAGTGCAAACGACCAGCTATTTAACTCACCACTTGCATGTATCTATATTGCTAATATTTAGTGGATTATAGGTTTATTGAAAAGTAAAAAGTACTCGAAAAACGCACGAGTACTTTGGCTTATAATTTTGGAATATGATTTTTACTGGCTTATATGATGCTACTGAGCACTGCGGAGAATTTCATTAATACCTACTTTTGCTTTGGTTTTCTCGTCGACTCGCTTTACGATAATCGCGGCGTATAGGCTATATTTACCACATTTGCTCGGCAAGTTCCCTGGCACAACGACGGCTCCCGCAGGTACTCTTCCATAATATACTTCGCCTGTTTCACGATCATATATGCGTGTGCTTTGACCAATGTACACGCCCATTGATATAACGGCCCCTTCTTCTACGATAACGCCTTCGACTACTTCTGAGCGAGCGCCAACAAAACAGTTGTCTTCAATGATGGTAGGGCTAGCTTGAAGAGGTTCTAATACACCTCCGATGCCGACACCGCCTGAAAGGTGCACGTTTTTCCCTATTTGTGCGCACGAGCCAACGGTCGCCCAAGTGTCTACCATGGTACCTTCGTCCACGTAGGCACCAATATTGACATACGAGGGCATCAAGACTACGTTTTTGCCGATAAATGAGCCTGTTCTAACGGTCGCTGGTGGGACTACTCTCATGCCTTCTTCAGCAAAACGCTCGCTAGTGTACCCTGTGAATTTCAGAGGTACTTTATCGTAGAAGGTTGACTCTGCGCCATCGATTAGTTGGTTATCATTGAGTTTAAAAAATAATAGAACGGCTTTCTTTAGCCATTCATTCACTCTCCAGCCCGAGCCTAATTTCTCAGCGACTCTAGCTTCACCACTGTTGAGTAAAGCCAATGCTTGCTCTACAGCATTTCTAATTTCAGGGGACGCCGTTGCGGCAGTAAATGTGTCTCTTGTATCAAAAGCATGTTCGATGATTGACGCTAAGTTGTTCATATTGCGGTATTCACTTCTGGTTGGTCTAGTTTGAGTTTAATTTGTTTTTTGAGTAATACTTGTTGTTCTTGAGTTAATGCCTTTCCTTCGGCATTTGATATTATAAAGACGTCTTCTGCTCGCTCTCCTATCGTGGAAATTTTTGCCATTTTCAATGTAAGATTTAAATCTACAAATAAATGTCCAATCCTAGCTAGCAGGCCAGGTGCATCAAGAGCCTCTAGTTCAATAAGAGTGCTGTCTTCCTGACTTGAATAAAATCGGACTTTTGTTGCGACATCAAGATGCTTCATCTGACGCGACATTTTTCGCGAATTAGAGTGTGATCGCCCAGGACGCATGAGTTGGTCTTCAACCGCCGATACAAGGTTTTGTATTCTAGCGTCTCCATCAATGCGATGACTGTCTGCGTCTAATATAATCATGCTATCAAACACATAGCCCGTCGTCGTAATAGCAATTTGAGCATCGTGTATCGAACAGTTTCTACTATCTAACACCGACGCGATTTGTGCAAATAACGCTGGTCTATCATGACAATAGATTAGCATTTCGGTGCCGGCTTTAGAGGTTTCATTAGATGCTGCAACTAAGAATTGGTCACGGTCTATTTTACCTGCCTTCACGATACACGATGTGTGCCAAGCAATCTGAGTCGGTGTAAAGCGTGCGAAATAGTCTGCAGTCATATTTTGCCAGAACTCTAAACATGTATGCTCGCTAATATCTGCTGCGAGCAATAATTCCAAGGCACGAGTTTTGTGTTGTGATATGCGTTCATTTAAGGTCATTTGACACTGAAGACCATTATCAAGGGCTTTTTGTGTCAATAAATACAATTCTCTTAACAGTGACGCTTTCCAATCATTCCAAAGACTATGATTGGTTGCACGAATGTCGGCTAGGGTTAATGCATATAGTAGTTCCAGCCTATCTTGGCTTTTTACTTCAGTGGCAAATTCGTGAATAACATCAGGATCATAGATATCGCGGCGCTGTGCTACAACAGACATAAGTAAGTGATTTCTAACCAACCAAGCTATTAGCTCTGCGTCTTTATTATCTAGCCCATGATGCTCACAAAACTCTAACACGTCTTTTTCACCCAATACCGAGTGATCACCACCTCTTCCTTTTGCGATATCGTGGAATATAGCAGCGATAAACAATATGTAGTGTTTTTCGAGGTTATTTACTATTCGGCTACATCTTGGAAATTCTGAAGGGTGAGTATAGTAGCGGCGCACGTGCTTAACCAAGCGATGAGTGTGTTCGTCTACCGTATACGCGTGGAACAAATCAAATTGCATCATACCTACAATTTTATCCCACTCGGGAATATAGGATTGAAGTACGCCTCTTTGATGCATCAGATCCCAACCAAGATCGAAAAAATCTGGGTTAGAGACTAGCTTTATAAAATAATCTCTGCATTCAGGGATTTGATGATAATACGCTGACTGAAACTGGCGGCGCGCATTACGTAGTTGCTGTATACAGTCTGCACTCAAACGTTCAGCATTCGGGAATTGAGACAACAAATCCAAAAATTTGAGAATGTGTAACGGAGAATCAAAGCAATGATCATGACGCGGACTTACATAGCCATCTTGTAAGCAAAAATCATCATTCATAATTTGAGTGTGTTTCGCTTCTTTTGCAAGAATGTCTTCTTCAAACCTAAGCATTAACATGGCGTTGAGTTCACTGACTCGGCGTACCACGCGAAATAAATGTTTCATCATTTTTTCAACGCTGGCTTTACCTTCGCCAAACCCCAGCAGTTTTGCAACATCAGGCTGATAGTCGAACAGTAGTCTGTTTTCACTGCGTTTAGCCACCAAATGCAAAGCGAAACGAATTTGCCAAAGGTTTGAACGACATTCGATTAATTCTGCATGCTCTAGCTCAGTAAAGTATCCGTGTCCAATGAGCGTTAAGCCATCGTATTCTTGAAAGTGTTTTTTAGCGACCCAACCGATATTTTGGATGTCGCGCAGGCAACCGGGGTTCTCTTTTATGTTTGGCTCTAAATTATAGGAGGTGTCGTTAAACTTATGATGACGGGAGCTTTGTTCTGCGAGCTTGGCAAGGAAGAAGTCTTTGCTAGACCATACTTTTTGATTATTTACTGAACTGATGAGTTTATCGAAAGTTGTCTCGCTTCCACATAAGAACCGCGCCTCGACCAAATTAGTGGCGATCGTTATATCGCCTTTCGCCAGTTTTACGGTTTCCTTTACGGTTCTAACAGACTGTCCAATTTCTAATTTTATGTCCCATAAAAAAGTAATGAATGCAGATACTTTGTCTTGATTAGCTTTGCTAAGGGTTTTTTCACTCAGAATGAGTAGATCGATGTCAGAATAGGGTTGCATCTGCCCCCGGCCATAACCGCCCACCGCAACTAATGCCAAACCTTTTACTGTGTGTAAATCTTCAAGTTCCCACGCTTTGCAGAGAAGATGGTCTGTAAATTGAGCACGTTTTACTACTAACTCGTCTACGTGAACATTATTAAAGTTAGATGACAGCCAAGCAAAACTATCAGATACACAAGCTTTAAAAGCCGCAACATCACTCAAGGAGTGAATATCATTTAAACGCGAAACGATGTTATCTAAATTATACAAGCTGCTATGCCCCTGTGGCGACTTACCGTAAATTATATCTAGTATTGTAAGTAAGTTGTTGTGTGTTGATGTCCAAATACGACAGTTTGGCGCTAGCTAGGTTTTAGGCATTGCTTTGCGATTACTGTGCGTGTCTTATAATTCTAGGAATGTCTTCCTCATTTCGGTGGGTCAATATTTCCACACCGTCCTCGAGCACTAACAAGGTATGCTCCCATTGTGCGCTTAGACTTCTGTCTTTTGTTACTACCGTCCATTGATCAGGTAATATCTTTGAGTACCGTTTCCCTGCGTTTATCATTGGCTCTATCGTAAAGCACATTCCGGCTTGGATTTCTTCACCGGTGCCTGGTTTACCATAATGAACAACTTGTGGGTCTTCATGGAAAGTCGCTCCTATGCCGTGACCGCAATATTCATGGACAACTGAATAGTTGTGCTTACCTGCGTGCGTTTCAATCACATGCCCTATATCTCCAAGCCTCGCACCAGGTTTAACCATTTCAATGGCTTTGTATAAGCACTCTTGAGTCACTCTAATCAGTCTTTCTGCCAAGATACTGGGTTTTCCAACGATGAACATTTTAGACGTATCTCCGTGATAACCGTCTTTTATGACCGTAATATCAATATTCACAATGTCGCCGTCTTTCAGTTTCTTATCACTAGGAATACCATGACAAATCACATGGTTTACCGAGGTACACACAGACTTTGGAAATGGCGGTCGCCCATAGTTCAAAGGAGCAGGAATAGCATCTTGCACGTTAACAATGTAGTCGTGACACAACTTATTGAGCTCTTCAGTTGTTACGCCTTTCACGACGTGTTCTCCGATCATGTTCAGAACTTCAGACGCGAGTTTTCCTGCTACGCGCATTTTTTCTATTTCTTCGTTAGTTTTAATCGTCGCAGCCAAATCAATTCCTCTATCTACTGTCGTTATTCTTATTATCGATTTTTACGTTTTAAAAATATGATACTACTCGTTTTGTGCGCGCAATTGTACAATGGTCCGTCCCACATAAAAAGCTTAGACCGCCTAAAATCGTATTATGGTTTGTAAAATAACAGCTGAGAACTTTGTTTTTATATTTACACATGCCGCAAATAGATTGAAAAGACCATAATTCGCATTAATCAATTGCCATTGAATAGTAGAAATGGTATAAAGCGCGCCGACTCTGATTGTGTCTATCAGTTACAAGGTAATTAGCCTGATTGTTTTAAAATAATTTCGGATAAAAAAAGCCTTTGAAACGAAGTAGAGCAGAGCGAAACTTAATATCTAAATACACACACATTTCGACACTGTATGCGGGGTGTCTGAACGCTGCCAGCGTGAGGATCGGATTCAGGGAAATGTGGAGGCTTAACCCCTAAAATTAGGAAAATTAAACATGGCAAATGTTTCTATGCGTGACATGCTTCACGCCGGTGTTCACTTTGGTCACCAAACTCGTTACTGGAACCCAAAAATGGCACAATTCATTTTTGGCGCTCGCAATAAAGTACACATCATTAATCTTGAAAAAACCGTTCCACTTTTCAATGACGCTTTAAGTTTTTTAACTAGCGTATCAGCTCGCAAAGGCAAAATTTTGTTTGTCGGAACAAAAAGAGCTGCAGGCGACGCAGTTAAAGATGCCGCAATTAAGTGTGGTCAATACTACGTAAATAAGCGTTGGTTAGGCGGTATGTTGACTAACTGGAAAACAGTTCGTCAATCAATTAATCGTTTAAAAGACCTTGAGTCACAGAGCAAAGACGGTACTTTCGATAAACTTACGAAAAAAGAAGTTTTGTTGCTTCAACGTGAAATGACAAAATTAGAAAACAGCCTTGGTGGTATTAAAGACATGGGCGGTTTACCGGACGTTATCTTTGTTATTGACGCAGACCACGAACATATCGCGATAACAGAAGCGCGTAACCTTGGTATTCCTGTGGTAAGTGTTGTGGATACAAACTCAAACCCAGATGGCGTTGATTATATAATTCCTGGAAACGACGACGCTATCCGTGCAGTACAGTTGTATACTAATGCGGCGGCTGACGCAGTGCTTCAGGGCAAGAATCAAGACGCCCCTGTCGCAAGCGATGAGTTTGTCGTAGACGGCGAATAATTCAAAAACATTACAACAGAAAAGGAGACCTAGCTCTCCTTTTTTACTTAATTGATTAAAAGATTTTGAGGAAGAGACGATGGCAGTGACTGCAGCACTGGTAAAAGAATTACGCGAGCGCACAGGCGCCGGTATGTTAGATTGTAAAAAAGCGCTTGTTGAAACGGACGGTGACGTTGAACAAGCGATTGAGAATATGCGCAAATCTGGCCAAGCAAAAGCAGCTAAGAAAGCAGGTAGGATTGCAGCTGAAGGTGTTATTTTAACTCAGGTTAAAGGTAACAAGGCGACGATGCTTGAAATTAACTGCGAAACAGATTTTGTTGCGCGTGACGAAGGTTTTTTAGCGTTCGGTAACAAGCTTATTGAGCTTGGTGCTGCTAATAACATTAACGACATCGACGCATTAAATGCTGCTGAACTAGACGGCGCAACCGTTGCAACAGTACGTGAAAATCTTGTCGCCAAAATAGGTGAAAACATTTCTCCTCGCCGCATTATCAACTTAGAAGGTGATAATCTTGGTGCATATGTGCACGGCGGACGCATCGGCGTAATTGCAATTCTAAACGGTGGTGATGAAGACTTAGCGAAAGACATCGCAATGCATGTTGCTGCGTCTAACCCACAGTTTGTCAAACCAAGTGACGTGCCTGCTGAAGTTGTGGAAAAAGAGAAAGAAATTCAAGTAGATATTGCTATTCAGTCTGGCAAGCCTGCTGAAATCGCTGAGAAAATGGTGGTTGGTCGCATGAAGAAATTCACTGGCGAAATCAGTCTTACAGGTCAGCCTTTCGTAAAAGATCCATCCAGCAGTGTTGGCGATTTACTGAAAAGTAAAGGTGCCGACGTTATCAACTTCGTGCGTTTTGAAGTTGGTGAAGGCATCGAGAAGAAGTCTGAAGATTTTGCTGCAGAAGTTGCTGCGCAAATGGAAGCGGCTAAGAAATAATTGCTGTTCTGACTTTTGAAAAAGTCGATGTTCATATACACTATACAGCACCTCAAATGAGGTGCTTTTTTATGAGTGTTAAATCAAGTGATGCAAACAAGTAATGCATTAAGGCTACCTTGATTGATACACGGTATTTTCTTTAATTACTTATGCGTCTATCAAAAAGAGGCATGGTTATCAAAAGCGGCCACTATTTAAGGAAAACTTCAAACATGAGTGTCTCACCTAAACCAATTTATCGACGTTTGTTATTAAAGCTCAGCGGAGAAGCGCTCATGGGCGATGAGAGCTTTGGTATTGATGCAAAATTTCTGGACCGTATGGCACAGGAAATAAAAGAACTCGTTGAAATGGGCGTGGAAGTCGGTTTAGTCATTGGAGGCGGAAACCTCTTTCGTGGAGAGGGTCTTGCCAAAGCAGGCATGAACCGAGTCGTAGGGGATCACATGGGCATGCTCGCCACTGTGATGAATGGTTTGGCTATGCGTGACGCTTTGCATAGAGCTTTCGTGAACGCGCGCTTGATGTCAGCTATCCCTCTAAATGGCGTATGTGACTCCTACAATTGGACAGACGCAATTAGTCTACTAAAATCTGGCAAAGTAGTTATTTTTGCTGCAGGTACTGGCAATCCATTTTTTACTACTGATTCAGCGGCTTGTTTACGCGGCATCGAAATAGAAGCAGATGTTGTGTTAAAGGCGACAAAAGTGGATGGTGTGTATGACAGTGACCCCGTTAAAAACCCAGAAGCCGTATTGTTAGAGCAATTGAGTTATAATGAAGTTTTAGAAAAAGAGCTAAAAGTCATGGATTTAGCTGCTTTCACTCTTGCTCGAGACCACAGCATGCCAATTCGAGTTTTCAATATGAATACACCCGGCTGCCTAAAACGAGTGGTCGTCGGTGATTCTGAAGGCACTTTAATCTGTCACACTGATAAAGATTAATATGCGCAGTCGTAATAACGCGCACAAAAAATGTAACAAAAAAAATAAAATCGAAAGGTAAAAACATGATTGATGAAATTGAATTAGATGCCAGTGATAGAATGGAAAAAAGCGTTGCTGCATTGAAAGGTCAAATGAGTAAGATCCGAACTGGACGAGCTCATCCAAGCCTTTTAGACAGTATCATGGTGCCTTACTATGGTGCAGACACACCTTTAAAGCAGTTAGCAAACATAGTGGCTGAAGACAGCCGTACACTTGCTTTATCGGTTTTTGACAAAAGTGCTATCCAAGCGGTCGAAAAGGCAATAATGCAGTCTGATTTGGGCTTAAACCCAATGAGTGCAGGAGCTGCGATTAGAATTCCTTTGCCTCCTTTGACGGAAGAACGTCGTAAAGACCTGATCAAAGTTGTGCGAGGTGAAGCAGAGCAAGGAAGAGTCGCAGTACGAAATATACGTCGCGATGCTAATTCAGACATAAAAGAACTACTTAAAGAAAAAGAAATCAGCGAAGATCAAGCACGCGCTTCTGAAGAAAATATACAGTCAATTACCAACGACTTTATTAAAAAGATAGACGCGGTTTTAGCTGACAAAGAAAAAGAACTAATGGAAGTATAGTTGCTTGAATATGAGTGAAAAAAGCCTGCGCGAAATTGATTTTTCGGCAGACAAAATCCCAAAGCACGTTGCGATAATCATGGATGGCAATGGCAGGTGGGCGCAACAAAAAGGCAAGCTTCGTACCTTTGGGCACAAAGCTGGCGTTGATGCAGTGCGCTCTGCTGTTAAGAAAGCTCGAGAAGTTGGGATAAAATCGCTCACATTATTTGCTTTTAGCAGCGAGAATTGGCAACGTCCAAAAGAAGAAGTATCGGTGCTAATGCAATTGTTCAACCTGGTATTGAAATCCGAAATTAAAAAGCTAAACAAAAATAACATACGCCTCAAAGTCATTGGCGACGTGTCTGCGTTTGAAGCAAATTTGCAAGAAAAAATACAAAAAGCAGAAAAGCTAACGGAACAAAATGATGCGCTTGTTCTCAACATTGCTGCAAACTATGGTGGTAGATGGGACATAATCGAAGCTACGCGCAAAATCGCTGCACTTGCAACGCGCGGTGAGTTAGACGAAAAAGATATTGATGAAACACGTTTTGAACAGTATTTGAGTACTTACAATCTACCAGAACTTGATTTGCTCATAAGAACTGGCGGCGACCATAGAGTCAGTAATTTCTTACTTTGGCAGTGTGCTTACGCTGAGTTTTATTTTTCTGAAGTGTTGTGGCCAGATTTTAATGAGGAAGTATTCAGCCTTGCCCTTGCAGACTTTGCTAATAGGCAACGTAGGTTTGGCTTGACTGGTGCGCAAATCATGACACAAGGTCAAGAATCCTAGATGTTAAAACAAAGAATAATCACAGCGTTAATCCTCGCACCGCTTGCCTTGATTGCTATTTTGTTTCTTTCTATAGAAGGCTTCAAGTACGTCGTTTCTGGCCTTATATTATTAGGTGCTTATGAATGGGCAAATATGTCTGGGATCACCGCAAGGGTCTTTAAAGGTTGGTTCACACTATTCATTGGCCTTTTGTGTGCGTTAATTATCTACGCGGTTGATGCAGAATCTATTTGGGTGCAGGGTGAATTAAATACACTTTATTATGCCATCCTTGTAGTGGCTGGATTTTGGTGGCTAATCTCATTGGCGATGATATTAGCGTATCCGAAATACAGTGGATTTTGGAAAAACAGTATTGCTATTCGTGCGGGTTTTGGTGTCTTGACCCTGATCCCAACTTGGATTGCCATTGTTGCACTGCGTACGAGTTTGTATGATGTAGACCCATTTTACGGTGCATCTCTACTTTTTTACGTGCTTGGTATTGTATGGGCCGCAGACATTGGGGCCTTTTTTGTAGGGGTGAAATTTGGCAAACACAAATTGCGTCCAAATGTGTCCCCCGGTAAGACATTTGAAGGCCTATTCGGTGGCGTGATGGCATCGTTTGCGATCATCGCTTTTGCGGCCTTACATTATCATATTGATACATCGCTTATCTGGATTCATTTTATAATTGGCTGCATAACTGTCGGTGTATCTGCTTTGGGTGACCTAAATGAAAGTATGTTTAAACGTTGCGCAGGCATCAAAGACAGTGGTCGAATTTTGCCAGGGCACGGCGGTATAATGGACAGAATAGACAGCTTAACGGCTGCGTTTCCAGTATTTGCGCTGTTATACGTATTACTGATGGCGTAAACGAGAATGCCTGAAACGCCAGCTGGCCATGCACTTAAAAGCAATACTTACCCAAAGAATGTGACCATTTTAGGGGCAACTGGATCTATTGGGCGCTCTACACTAGACGTCTTGTCGCGACACCCTGATGAATTTAACGTTTTTGCAATAAGTGGGTTTAAACAAATAGACTCGCTAGCACAAATAATCCTAGATTTTCATCCACAGTATGTTGCTGTACCTAGCGAAGAACTAAGAAGCGAACTCCTTGTTAAATTGAGCGATAGCTCACTCCACACCAGTATGATTCCAGAAATCCTTATTGGAGAGCGTGGGCTAATAGATATAGCATGCGGCTCTGAGGTCGATATTGTCATGTCTGCTATTGTAGGCGCTGCCGGCTTAGTCCCTACCTTAGCCGCAGTAGAGCATTCAAAACGCGTTCTTTTAGCGAATAAAGAGGCCTTGGTGATGTCTGGCGAGCTGTTTATGAATGCGGTTAAACACAATAAAGCCGAACTCATCCCAATAGACAGTGAACACAATGCAATCTTTCAATGCTTGCCTGAAAACTTTGAATATGGGAACAAAGCGAGCAGTGGTATTCAACACCTTTTGCTCACCGGCAGTGGGGGGCCATTTAGAACGCGACCGTTAGATAGTTTTGAGTCTATTACGCCTGACCAAGCTTGTGCACACCCAAATTGGTCGATGGGCCGAAAAATCTCTGTTGATTCGGCATCCATGATGAACAAAGGCCTAGAGTTTATCGAAGCCAAGTGGTTATTTGGCTTTGCTGAAGAAGACATTAAAGTTGTTTTGCACCCTCAGAGTACGATTCACTCGATGGTTCAATATGTCGATGGCTCCGTATTAGCACAAATGGGTAACCCCGATATGCGAACGCCAATTGCCCATGGTTTATCCTATCCAGCCAGAATATCGTCAGGGGTAAAAGCCTTAGATTTTTCTGAACTCGTTGATTTTAGTTTTGAAGTACCTTGCGAAAAACGTTACCCAAATTTATTTCTTGCGATAGAAGCGAGCAGAGTAGGGCAAGCGGCAACAACGGCCTTAAATGCTGCAAACGAGGTGGCCGTAGAGGCCTTTTTAGCGGGTAAACTAAACTTTCTTCAAATTAATAGAGTCAATGAAGAAACCTTGCAGCGGCATTCACAAGGTTCGTTAACAACAATACAGTCCATAGTAGATCATGATCGTCTAAGCCGCCAGACGGCAAAAAATATCATTAAGGATATAGTTTAATGCTCGGTATTTTGTGGAATATTTTCTCATTTGTTGTCGCACTCGGCATCTTAGTTGCGGTGCACGAGTGGGGACATTATTACGTTGCAAAGTTATGTAAAGTGAAAATCATTAGGTTTTCGATTGGCTTTGGTAAGCCAATTTACAAAAAGATAACGCCGTCGGGAATGGAGTTCGTGATTGCAGCCATTCCCTTAGGCGGCTATGTTCGAATGCTAGACGGGCGGATTGATGAAATACGAAGCGACCAGTTAGATGTTGCATTTGACCAAAAACCAGTGGCTCAGCGCATGGCCATTGTCGCGGCAGGACCAATCGTTAACTTTATATTTGCTGTTTTTGCCTTGATGTTAGTCGGTTTGATTGGTGAGCAAACAGCAAAGCCAATCGTTGGTGAGGTTTTTCCAAGTACATATGCCAGCGAAGCAGGTTTAAGTGTTTCAGACCACATCATAAAAGTCGGCGGTCGCGACGTACAAAATTGGCAAGATGTAAGCATCGAAATGGTGAGTTTTAGTGGCGATGATAAAATGCCGATCACGGTACTTAATCGAAATGGACAAGAGAAAATAAAAGAGCTACCGATTAATGGGTGGCAGCTAGACCCTGATAGCGGCGATCTTTTTGGTGCTTTAGGTTTTAAGCCTTTTAGTCCTGCGGTAACAAAGACACTTGCTTATGTGGAAGAGGGCGGTCCAGCGGATCAGGCTCAATTGCAGGTAGGCGATGAAATAATGAAATTAGATGGAACTCCAATGGATAATTGGGGACAAATAGTCCGTTATATAGAAGAGCGCCCAAATCAGAGCGTCTCGTTTGAAATTAGACGGGATGGCAGCAAAAGAGAAATTACGGCGACGCTCTCGCAAAAGCAAAATACAGCGGAGGGTGCTGCACCGCAGGGTTACCTAGGTGTGATTACTCAGCGAGAAGAGTGGCCCGAATCTTATATAAGGGATGTTAGACTGGGACCTATCGACGCCTTTGTAAATGGTGTTGAGAGCACGTGGCGATTAATGTCAGTCACGGTAAAAATGTTAGGCAAACTGATAATAGGCGATCTATCGGTAAAGAATTTAAGTGGCCCAATCAGCATCGCGCAGGGAGCAGGTGCACATGCTAGTTATGGGATTGTGGCTTTTTTAGGATTTTTGGCGCTTATTAGCGTGAATCTTGGTATTATTAACCTTTTGCCTCTACCCATATTAGACGGTGGGCATTTATTGTACTTCACTATTGAGTGGATAACTGGAAAGCCAGTGTCAGAGGCGGTTCAGGAAGTAGGATTTAAAATCGGCGGTGTCATATTATTCACCGTAATGGCTACGGCCATTTTTAACGATATTCTACGAAATACATAACAAAAACATCTGGCAAGAATTATCTTGGAAATAAAATAGTTGATGAAGTGTAAAAATCTCGTTATAGCTGCAGTATTACTCGCATGCTCATCATATTCTTTAGCGCAATCTTCGTACGACTTTGTAGTAGAAGATATTCGGGTTGAAGGTTTGCAACGGGTCGCGCTTGGCGCGGCGTTAACCTATTTACCTGTGCAACGTGGTGATGCATTAAACCGTTTCAGAGTGACTCAATTAATTCGCTCTTTGTATTCGTCTACTCACTTCGAGAGTGTTGAAATATTCCGAGACGGAAACGTTTTGGTGGTTAGAGTAGAAGAACGTCCAACCATAAGTAATATTGTGTTTGAGGGCAACGACGATATAAAAGATGAACAGCTTCAAGAAAGTCTGAATAATTCAAATATCCGAATTGGCGAACCTTTAGATAGGACCGTTATTGCTTCAATCGAAAACGGCTTGAAGGACTTCTTTTACAGCATCGGTAAATACAATGCAGACGTGTCTGCGATCATCACTCCCTTGCCTCGTAATCGAGTTGATTTAAAGCTTCTTTTTGAAGAGGGTGACGCGGCTAAAATTCAACAAATAAACATTGTTGGTAACGAGCTATTTGAAGACGAAGAATTGTTTAAGCAGATGGAGCTGAAATTTAATGCTCCGTGGTACGATTTTATGTCCGAGACACGCTATCAACAGCAAACGCTTTCTGGTGATATGGAAACTATTGAAAGTTTCTATAAAGACCGCGGTTATTTGCAGTTTGCAATTGATTCAACGCAAGTGTCTATGACGCCTGAGAAAGACGGCATCTATGTGACCTTAAATGTTACTGAAGGGGAGCAATATACCGTATCTGGCGTTGAGCTCAGCGGTGACCTTTTAGGTTATGAAGACTTTTTAGCCCAGGTGTTACCTATCCGAGAGGGTGAGCTTTACAATCAAGCTGAGGTGACTTACACAGAAGAGTTTATCTCGAAATACCTAGGGCGATTTGGCTATGCGTATCCTACAGTCACGACGATACCTGACATTAATGAGGAAGATAAGACCGTTAATTTAACGCTCGCAGTCGACCCCGGTAAGCGAATTTACGTACGACGTATAACTTTCACTGGTAATAAAGTCACAGCAGATAATGTGCTTCGTCAAAACGTTGTGCAAATGGAAGGTAGTTGGCTTGCAAACCAGTCTTTAGAAACATCAAAAGCACAGCTCTCACGACTAACGTACATGGAAGAGGTTGAGTTTGAAACTATTCGCTTACCCGGAGAAGACGACAAAGTAGATGTTGAGTTTTCAGTTAAAGAGCAAGCTGCAGGGTCGTTCAATGCTGGTATCGGTTACGGGGATGCAACAAAGTTAAGTATTCAAGCTGGGATCCAACAAGATAATTTCTTAGGTACGGGAAAACGCGTCGGCGTCAACGTATCAACGGTTTCTTATCAATCGTCCGCGCAAATTACTTATTTAGACCCATATTTCACTATCGATGGTATCAGCTTAGGTGGCTCTGTCGGCTATAGCGAGTTCGACGGTGGCGATTTTGGTGTAATCCAATACAACAGTAAACGCTGGTCTGTTGGTGGTAATTTAGGATATCCGATCAACGAAGTTAATAGGATTAGCTTCGGTCTGACGTATTCAAATGTAGAGTTGACGAGCGACAATACAAGTTATGAACAGACTACGCGTTTCTATGACCAATTCGCCGATCCGAATGACCCAGATGCACCGATTGATTATGATAGTTTCCTAGCATCGGTTTCGTGGACACGTAACACCCTAAACCGCGGGCTTTTCCCGACTGCAGGCTCGTCACAACGTGCGTCGTTTAGCATGACAACGCCTAACTCAGACGTAAATTACTTTAAGATGATTGCGGATACTAAGTGGTACTTCCCTCTATCTAGAAACCAACGTTGGACGGTCTTAGCACGGATGAGACTAGGCTACGGTAATGGTTATGGCGACGTAAACGGAGTTGAGCAAATATTGCCATTTACCGAGAACTTCACTGCAGGCGGTTCAGATAGTTTGCGTGGCTTCGAAAATAACACGGTTGGTCCAAGGGGCGTCAGACGTTTCTCTGAAGCTCTTTTGGTAACACCTAACGGGGTGCCTATCCTGCAAGACCCTAGCAATGACACTATTTTCTTGTCGCAACGAAGTTTAGGCGGAAACGCAATGGCAATAGGTGGACTAGAATTGATCGTACCGACGCCATTTGTTGAAGAAGAGTTTGATAACTCTGTACGTACAAGTTTGTTTTTTGATGTTGGTAATGTATGGGATACGGAGTTTGACTTCGATGAGTACGAATCTCTTCGTTTGCAAACCGGAAGCGATCAGTTATTAGACTATAGTGATTGGAAGCTATACAGAAGCTCTGCTGGTTTATCAGTGCAATGGATTTCACCAATGGGCCCAATGGTATTTAGTTTTTCAAGAGCTTTGAAAGAGCGTGAAGGAGATGACGCTAGATTCTTTACTTTCAACATTGGAACAACCTTCTAGACAGGTTATAATTAGGTAAGTAAACATAAAAGTGTGTGACAAACACGCAAATTATAAAAACAGTGAGGAGTTTTACATTGAAAAGTTTCATTAAAGGAATATCGATTGCACTATTATTTACATTAGCAACGGTTTCCTCTGCAGCCAACGCGGAACAGAAAATTGGCGTCGTTGACGTTCAACAAGTTCTTCAAGCACTTCCGCAGGTTGCCGTAATTGAGCAAAACATAAATGCAGAGTTTGCTGACCAAATACAAGAAGTGAACCGCTTGAGAAGCGATGGTAACTTCCTTGTAGAAAAATTGCAGCGCGAAGAAGCCACCATGAGCCCTGAGCAAATTAAAGAATTGCAAGACCAGATCAATTCTGTTGGACAACAACTTCAACAAAAAGGGCAGCCACTTCAACAGAACATGCAAAGACGTACTGCTGAAGAGCGCAATAAGCTTTTAGGGCTTATTAAACAAGCGATTGATGGCATTGCATCAAAAGAAGGTTACGACGTTGTGTTAAACGCCAACGCAGTACCTTTTACAAAACCAGATTTTGATATCTCTCAGCAGGTATTAGACCAAGTTAGTAAAGCCAAGTAGGCAAAGTTATGGTGTACTAGCGTCAAAGTAAAGACGCTAAGCGCGCTGAAACGGCAGATTTAAAAATATATCAGACCAACTTTTGTTGGTCTGATTTGTTTTTAAGGCATAAGGACGTATCTTATAGCGCGATTCGCCTAATCGGCGTAAGCATAGTCACGTAATCACTAGGAGACCTTTTTGGCAAACTCGCTCAACACTATCGAAATAAAAGAAATCATGGCCCTTCTACCTCATCGTTATCCGTTTTTGATGATCGATAGGGTAACGGATTATGAACTTGGTAAATCAATTTCTGCCTATAAAAACATCAGCATTAATGAAGAATGTTTTTTAGGGCACTTCCCCGGTGAACCTATATTCCCAGGTGTTCTTATTTTGGAAGCCATGGCACAAGCTGCTGGTATCTTAGGTTTTAAAACCATGGGGAACAGCGATCAACTCTATTTATACGCGGGAATCGACAAGGCAAGATTCAAAGCACCCGTTGTGCCAGGCGACCGCCTTTGTTTCGAGGTCGGCTTAATAAAAGAGAGAAGAGGCATTTGGAAGTTCCATGGCGTAGCGAGCGTAGATGGTAAAGAAGTTTGTAATGCTGAATTTATGTGTGCAATGAGAGACTATTAAGTATGATTCACCCGTCTTCGGTAATATCTGATAGCGCGATTATTGGCGATAACGTGTCAATTGGACCGTTTTGTTACATTGGTGATGATGTGGAAATCGGAGACAACTGCACCTTCACAAGCCACGTTGTAGTGAAGAGCCACACTAAAATGGGTAAAAATAACCAGTTTTTTCAATTTTGTTCAATCGGTGAAGATTGCCAGGATAAAAAATACGCTGGTGAAGAGACTTATTTAGAAATTGGCGATGACAATGTATTTCGTGAGTCTTGTACTATTCATCGCGGCACCACTCAAGATAATTCATTGACTAAAATTGGCAGTCGTAATCTGTGTATGGTAAATACTCATTTGGCACACGATTGTGTTGTAGGTGATGATAATATTCTCGCAAACAATGCGACAGTAGCGGGCCACGTGCATATCGGAGACTTCGTTATTTTAGGCGGTATGACGGCAGTTCACCAGTTTTGCCATATCGGTTCTCACGCATTTACCGGTGGAGGCGCTGTTGTGTTACGAGACATACCGCCTTATGTTATGTTTAGCGGGATCAAGCATATTCCTCAAGGTATTAATAGTGAGGGCCTTAAACGACGTGGTTTCAGTCCTGATAATATCTCAAATATTAAAAAAGCCTACAAAATTCTATATAGGCAAAACCTGAGATTTGAAGACGCGGTGATGCAAATACAAGACCTAAGCCAAGATAATCAAGAACTGAAAGTAATGGCAGAATTTTTGAAGGATGCAACGAGGGGCATAGCAAGATAGAGGCTATGTCTTAGAACGCCTAAAACCTAAGTGTCATTTGGCGAAGGCATTACTAGCGCTTGTGTAGTATTTTATTGATTAGCAAGGTTGATAAAAGTTAAAAGTTAAAAGTTAAAAGTTAAAAGTTAAATGTAAAACCGAAAACGGATAAGTAAGTGGCGCTAATAATCATACTCGCACACTTCAATTCATAACAATAAAAAGAAGAAAACCATGTCTGAACAAGTTCCACTGCGAATTGGGATTGTCGTAGGCGAAACGTCAGGCGCCATATTGGCACTTGGCATGCTAAAACAAGTCTTTCAACGCTACCCTAACTGTGTGGTAGAGGGTATTGGTTCCTCCGACATGCAATCTTTGGGCATGCGGTCTTTATTTGACATGAATGAATTGTCGGTAATGGGTTTGATAGAGGTAATCAAACATCTACCCCGTTTATTGCATATTCGTAAAAGCGTGATTCAGCATTTCTTAAACAACCCACCAGATTTATTCATTGGCGTAGACGCTCCTGATTTTAACTTAAAGGTTGAAACCGAATTGAAGGCTGCTGGCATACCTACAGTTCACTATGTGAGTCCAACGGTATGGGCGTGGCGAGAGAAAAGAATATATAAAATCGCAAAAGCTACGAACCTCGTGTTAGGTGTTTTCCCGTTTGAGGAAGCAATTTACCAAAAATACGCACTACCGTTTTCTTATGTTGGCCATACAATGGCAGACAATATCCCGCTTGATATTGATCAGAATGGTCAACGCGCTGCCTTGCAGTTACCTATTAGTGAGCCACTTATGGCCATATTACCTGGCTCTAGAAGCAGAGAAGTTGGCTCACTATTAAATATATTCATCGATACGTTTTTAATTATCAAACGTGACTATCCGTCGCTTAAAGCGATTATTCCAGCGGTAAACGATGCTCGTGAAGACCAAATCCGATCGATCATCCTAGAACGAAGAGACTACAATGAAATCCAAAGCGATATCACGATCACTAAGGCTCCAGCTCGCAGTGTGATGATGGCGTCAGATCTTGTTTTATTAGCTTCAGGTACTGCCGCTCTTGAGGCAATGCTGTGTAAGCGACCCATGGTCGTAGCATATAAGATGTCTTGGTTGACTTACCAAATGATGAAGCATTTATATAAACCTGATTATTTTGCCTTGCCCAATATACTCGCTAATCAACAATTAGTTCCTGAGTTTCTGCAAGAACAAGTGAATCCACAAAACCTCGCAAAACAGCTTGTGCGAGTTTGGCAACAAGACAACGAACAAATAGTGGCAGAATTCAATAATATCCATAAAAGTTTGAAACGCGATGCTGACAAGCAGTCAGCCACAGCTGTGTTAGAGCTTATAGGCAAGTGATGATGAACGCTGGTAAGCTCATAGCTGGTGTTGATGAAGTGGGACGTGGCCCTCTAGTAGGAGACGTTGTGACTGCAGCGGTCATTCTTGATCCACAAAAACCGATCGACGGTTTGCAAGATTCAAAGAAGCTCAGTGAGAAAAAAAGAGAATTTCTATTTAAAGCGATTTGCGAACAAGCCTTAGCATATTGCGTGGGCCGGGCATCTCCTCAAGAAATTGATCAGCTGAATATTCTTCATGCCACCATGTTGGCTATGGAACGAGCAGTTGATGGTTTGAAGATACGCCCAAACTTCGTATTAGTCGATGGTAATAGGCTCCCTCAGTGGGAATATCAAAGTAAGGCAATAGTCAAAGGCGACAGTCTGCACCCTGAAATTTCAGCTGCTTCAATATTGGCAAAAGTAGTAAGAGATCGGGAAATGGTTGCGCTCGATAAACAGCATCCCGAATACGGTTTTGCTAAGCACAAAGGCTATCCAACCAAACAGCACCTAGCAGCGATTAAGGAGCATGGCGTTTTGCCTCAGCATCGATTTAGTTTTAAACCTGTTCAGCTTGTCGCTGGAACGCGCTAACATGTTATTCTACCAATTTAAGTTTATTGTCATTAAGGAAGGCTATTAAGTGCCCAGTCAATTTGTTCATCTGCGGATCCATAGTGATTTTTCAATGCAAGATGGTTTGAATAAAATCAATCCCATCCTTGCCGCCACTGCAGAATCCGGGGCCCATGCCTTGGCGATTACTGATTTGATGAACATGTGTGGGCTCGTAAAGTTTTACTCAAACGCCAAGGGCAAAAACTTAAAACCAATAGTGGGTTGTGATATTTGGCTAAAAAGTGATTTTATTGAGGGCTATACAGCGCAAATTTGTTTATTAGCCATGAATGAGCAAGGCTATAAAAATATTACCACCATTATATCTAAAGCGTTTTTGCAAGGCCATGTAGAGCACAGGCCAGTCGTTAATCAAGAAGTTTTACGAGAACATAATGAAGGTGTAATTGTCCTTTCTGGCGGTTTAGACGGCGACATTGGACGAGCAATATCACTTAATAAACCAGCTCTTATTGAACAGACCCTTGGGTTTTATCGGGAGGTGTTTCCTGAGCGTTTTTATTTTGAACTGCATCGAACAGGTCATAAAGGTCAAAATTATTATATCGAACAAGCGGTTGAACTTGCTCAACGCTATGACCTGCCCGTGGTGGCTACAAATAACGTCCGGTTTTTAAAGCCTGATAATTTTGAAGCGCATGAAGTGCGTGTTTGCATTGCAGATGGGTATACTTTGGATGACAACCGTCGAGAGAAAAAATACACAGAGCAGCAATATTTGCGCAGTGAAGCTGAAATGCTTGATTTATTCTCAGACATCCCTGAAGCCATTGAAAATACTGTTGAAATTGCCAAAAGGTGCAATGTTAAGCTCACACTAGGTGAATATTTTTTACCAAACTTTCCGACAGGAGATATGACCACTGAAGACTTTTTAGTCAAGGTTTCGAGGGAAGGCTTAGAGAGACGATTAATCAAGATATTTCCTGATGAGGCTGAACGCAACAAGTCACGTAAAGAATACGATGAACGTCTGGAAATTGAGCTCCAAGTAATTAATCAAATGGGATTTCCTGGGTATTTTTTGATAGTGATGGAGTTTATTCAGTGGAGTAAAGACAATAATATCCCAGTTGGGCCGGGACGAGGCTCGGGTGCTGGTTCGTTAGTCGCTTACGCATTAGATATTACCGACCTTGACCCTCTTGAGTTTGATTTACTTTTTGAGCGATTTTTGAATCCCGAGCGGGTTTCGATGCCTGATTTCGACATCGATTTTTGTATGGATCGTCGGGACGAAGTCATTGACCACGTTGCTGATATATACGGGCGAGATGCGGTTTCACAGATCATCACTTTTGGTACGATGGCGGCAAAGGCTGTAATTCGAGACGTAGGACGAGTAATGGGCCACCCTTACGGATTTGTTGACCGTATATCTAAACTGATTCCTGGTGACCCCGGTATGACCTTAGAAAAAGCCTTCGACGTAGAACCAAGGCTTCCTGAGCTCTACCAACAGGATGAAGAGGTAAAAGACCTGATTGATATGGCCCGTATTCTAGAGGGCGTAACACGAAATGCTGGTAAACATGCTGGTGGGGTCGTGATTTCACCCACTACGATCACTGATTTTTCGCCCCTTTATTGTGACGACTCAGGCGGTAATCCAGTTACCCAGTTTGATAAAAACGATGTTGAAACAGCCGGCTTGGTTAAGTTCGATTTTCTTGGTCTTCGCACTTTGACTATCATTCAATGGGCGATTGACATGATAAGGGAGGTGAAGGGCGTCGAGATCGACATTACTCAAATACCTCTCGAAGATAAAAAGTCGTTTAGATATTTGCAACAAGCAGAGACAACCGCAGTATTCCAATTAGAATCACGAGGTATGAAGGACCTTATTAAGAGGCTTCAACCGGATGTATTTGAAGATATTATTGCACTTGTGGCTTTATTCAGACCAGGGCCTCTGCAGTCCGGTATGGTGGATAATTTTATCGATCGAAAACACGGCCGAGAAGAAGTCAGTTATCCAGATTCGACCTATCAGCATGAATGTTTACAAGAAATCCTAGAGCCTACTTACGGTATAATATTGTATCAAGAACAGGTCATGCAGATTGCACAGGTTATGTCCGGTTACTCTCTTGGTGGCGCAGATTTGTTACGTCGAGCGATGGGTAAGAAAAAACCAGAAGAAATGGAAAAGCAGCGCTCAATATTTAAAGATGGCGCCATCGAAAATAACATCGACCCTGACCTAGCGATGAAGATATTCGATTTAGTTGAAAAATTTGCTGGTTATGGATTCAATAAGTCTCATTCCGCTGCCTATGCTTTAGTGTCATATCAAACCTTGTGGTTGAAAGTACATTATCCAGCAGAATTCATGGCGGCAGTTTTATCAGCCGATATGGATAACACCGAAAAAGTGGTTACTCTGATCGACGAGTGCAACAATATGAATTTGACCGTGTTGCCACCAGATCTAAACGCCGGGCAATACAAATTCACGGTAAACGAGGAAGGTCAAATCGTGTATGGCATAGGTGCAATAAAAGGGGTTGGAGAAGGCCCCGTAGAAACAATAATCAGAGCGAGAGAGCAGCACAGTAGCTTTGATGATTTGTTCGATTTTTGTGCCAAGGTTGATTTAAAGAAAATAAACAAACGCGTGTTAGAGAAGCTCATTATGGCTGGCTCTATGGATAAACTTGGTCCTCACAGAGCGGCTTTAATGGCTTCGTTAAAAGATGCGATGGAAGCTGCAACGCAAAACGCTAAAGCCGCGTTGGCGGGTCAAGGCGATTTGTTTGGAATGTCTGACTTTACAGAAGAGCAGGCGCAAAATAGCTTTACTCAAGTAGCACCTTGGACCGAGAAGGTTTGGTTAGATGGTGAAAAAGAAACCTTAGGGTTGTATTTAACTGGTCATCCTATGAGCCAGTACTTAAAAGAGGTAAAGCAGTACACCGATTGCAGTGTAAAAGACCTAATGCCGACTAGGCGAGATGTACATACTCGTACGGCTGGATTAATTTACGCTATGCGTGTGTTGACTAACAAACAAGGACGCCGCTGGGCGTTGATTACGCTTGATGATAAATCGGCTCGCATGGAAATGCGGGTGAGTCCTGATGTTTTTGAACAATACGAAAGTATACTAGAAAGCGACAACCTTGTTTGGATAAAAGGACAGGTCAGCTTTGACAGGTATACGGAAGGCACTACAATGAGCATATTAGAAGTCATGACCTTGGTTGATGCTAGAAATCGTTTTGCAAAACGTCTAAGCATTAAGCTGTCTTCAGATATGTGTTCATTATCGTCGGTGACGAAAATACAAGACATATTACACAAATACAAAGGCGGCACATGTCCGCTGCATTTGCACTTAGAGCATCCAGAGGTAAAACTCCAACTCGTTAGTGGTGTAAATTGGTACGTAAAATTAGAAGATGAACTGATTGCTGAACTCAAACACCTATTAGGTAAAACAAGCATTCAGTTGGAATTTGCGTAAATAAACAGTACAAAATTTATATGGATAAATAAAAATATGGGCTCACACTTTCTTGATTTCGAGCAACCGATTGCTGAATTGGAAGCTAAAATAGAAGAGTTACGCATCGTCAACCAGGGTGGTGATTTTGACGTTGGTATAGAGGAAGAAATCACAAAGTTAAAAGAAAAAAGTGAAGAACTCACACGTAAGATTTTTTCTGGACTAGGCGCATGGCAGATCTCTCAGGTAGCTCGCCATCCTATGCGTCCGTACACACAGGATTACATTGACAATATATTCACTGATTTTGATGAATTAGCTGGCGACAGAGCTTATGCTGATGACAAAGCAATTGTAGGCGGACTTGCGCGTTTAGATGACATCCCCGTTATGGTGATCGGCCACCAAAAAGGCCGAGACACTCAAGAAAAAATAAAGCGTAATTTTGGTATGCCAAAGCCAGAGGGGTACCGTAAAGCACTGCGGTTAATGCGCATGGCTGAACGCTTTAAATTACCTATTTTAACCTTCATCGATACACCTGGTGCTTACCCTGGAGTGGGCGCAGAGGAGCGAGGGCAAAGTGAAGCGATCGCCACTAACTTAAAAGCAATGGCTGAACTTAAAACTCCGATTATCTGCACCGTCATAGGCGAAGGTGGCTCTGGTGGCGCACTTGCTATTGGCGTTGGTGATCGCGTGAATATGCTTCAATATTCCACTTATTCTGTTATTTCTCCGGAAGGGTGTGCGTCGATATTGTGGAAGAGCGCTGAAAAAGCTCCGATTGCAGCTGAAGCAATGGGCGTCACCGCACCACAAATTAAACAGCTTGGACTAATTAATGCTATTGTGGACGAGCCTCTCGGTGGTGCGCATCGTGACCACGAGGGTATGGCAGCCAATCTAAAAGCCAATATTAAACAGCAATTATCACAGCTTCAGGGTTTGAACCAGCAAACACTTATGCACGAACGTTACGAGCGTCTTATGTCGTTCGGCTATTGCTGATACTCACTAAAATAGTAAGGATATGCTGTGCGTATTTGTAATAAGGTTTAGAGAATATTGTCGTCTTGCTATTGTCCAGATCCTGAACATCTAAAAACCAAAATGCTTGCTTCTTTAGCAGACGGCATTGGTAGCGCAAAAAAAGTATGTGTTGCTTTAAGTGGCGGTGTTGATTCCACATTACTTTTGTACCTAGCTAATCAGTTACACATGGCGACTAATAAATTTATACTCAGCGCCATTCATGTGAATCATGGAATCAGTCCACATGCTGATGAATGGCAAGAGCATTGTTTAAAACAATGTCGAGATATGGGTATTCCACTTACGATTAAAACCCTTTTTTTGAGAAAACAAGCTCGCAAAAGTTTAGAGTCAGACGCCCGAAGTGCTCGATATCAGACGATTGTAAAAAGTATCGATGAGGATTGTGTTGTTCTGCTAGGGCAACATATTGATGACCAAGCTGAAACGTTCTTAATTCAATTAAAAAGAGGTAGTGGAATCAAAGGCCTGAGCAGTATGGCAAAGTATTTCACCTTAAATGAGGATACACGAACGTTACCATCATTAAAGATGAACGAATTGGCGCCCAATAAGGACAAGAAAATCGATTTTTGTCGGCCGTTATTGGGCTTTAAACGAGAACAAATTGAGAGTTTAGCAAGAACGTGCAAGGTATCTTGGGTTGAGGATGAGTCCAATCAAGACCAAGGCTACGATAGAAACTTTTTAAGGCGCTCAATACTTCCACTTCTTAATAAGCGATGGCCGCATTTTGCTGATGCAGTGCATAGAAGCTCCGAACATTGTGCGAATGCTCAGTTGGTCATTGATGAGTATATGTCTAAACTTGAGACTGAGCTTTGCAATATACATCAGGAACTAAATATTGAACTTTTATTAAGGCTTTCTGAGCATACTCGTGCTCAGTTTGTGCGTTATTGGTTGGACAGAAAGCGCCTTACAATGCCGAGTGCTAAGACCTTGGATGCTTTACTAAGTATATGCAAATTAGACGCTGCCCCCGCTTTTATTGACTGTGGTGAGTATATAGTTGAGCGATTTCAAAATACTTTAATCGCACATACCTATTTTGCAAACAAGCAGCGTCCATCTCATTTGTTAAGTCGCGGTGAGCAACTTTGTCTAGAGAATGGCGAATCATTAATTTGGCTTAAAGCAAAAGAGCTAAAAGAACAGGCATTACAAGAGAAATGCCAGATTTTTGCTAGTTATGCGCGCATTCAATCTATAGATCCTGTAAGAAAAGAGCAGGTGGGTGAGAGAGAAATTAGGGTGTGCTATGGTGAAACAAAACGCAAGGCTCGGATGCAAGCTAATAGGCCTTCTAAATCGTTAAAGGTTTGGTTTCAAGAATGGGGCGTTTCACCATTAGAGAGAAAATCATGCCCAGTAATATTAGTTGGGGAGCAGGTAGTGGCGGTGTTTCTACCACGGAAAAAAGAGATAAAAGTCTGTTTAGAAAACGTATTAGACCCCAAAGTAATTGAGAATGAAAGTAAAGAAAATAATGACGTGCTAATACTTAGTTATCATCAAACTGCTACATAATATGACTTCATATAGACAGGCTTTACTAAAGCAAGTGCACTGCAGCCTCAGTCAAGAAAGCCTTGCATAGATATTTTTGTTTTTAGGAAGTTTTAAAGATTTTTAAAAGGTTTTTAAAAATCATGCCGCGATAAAAATATTCTTACCAGCTTGCTTAGCCTTATACAGAGCAATATCAGCACGCTCAAAAATACTGCGTTGGTCATCCCCATCTATGAACGAGGTCGCGCCCACGCTGCTTGATACGGAGTGTTTATTAAATAGCGGATGCTTACCTATGGTATTGCTGATACGTTCGGCGACGCGTTCGTTTGCACTTGCGTCGCTGTCGATCAACAGGCAGCAAAACTCATCGCCACCGAATCTAAAGGCATGGTCTGAGTCTCGCAAACAGCTTGTTAGTATTTTAGCGAAGGCTATCAGTACCTCATCGCCTTGTTGATGACCGAACTGGTCGTTGACTTGTTTAAAGTTGTCTAAGTCAAACACCAAAAGGCCGAATGTATCTTTGTTACGCTTACTTATACTGATTAACTTATAAATCGCTTCTTCGTAATGGGTTCTATTTCCTAATCCGGTCAACATATCCTTTGTGGCCATTTGGCTGATCCTGAAGTACTCCAAAGCATGACGCAAACTCATTGCGAAGATCCCATGGACCTCCGACAATAATTTACGTTGAACGGGCGTAAGTACTCTTGCAAATGAATATGCAAGTTGCGCATGCTGAGGAGTGCCAAAGGGATGACCGTAGGAAATAGCTATTTTCATTATCCTTGAGTTTTGCTTTTTTTTGCCTGCCAGAATCACTTGTTCGGCAAAACTGAGTTTAAGTGACACGCAAGGGAGCATTCGGCTTATAATTCTAAAGTAGTCTTCGCTAAGTTGATGTAAGTCGATAGAAGACATCATGGTGCGCATAATTTCAGCTGATTCTGTCGCGCTTAAGACGCTTTCGTCACGGTCATAGTTAACCATAGAATTCCTCGATGAAATTTCTGGCGTGTGATGTCCAAGGTCCATGTTATCTCCAATACGTCAAATTTTTGTCGATACTTGCTGGAATTGAGTAATTGCATGGTGCTTCAACTTCTTTTCACCTAAACTAACGTTATATTCGACATATTTCTCGTTAGCATTTTGACAATTACTCAGTTGTACTGTCGTTGCTATAGATGAAGCAAAGAATATGCCATAGCGAAATTTAACAACATTTATTCACAAGGCGACTCGTTTGGATCACACCTTTGTTAGCATCGTAACCCTCATGGCAATTGCCGTTGGTACGGTTTGGTTATTTAAAAGAATTCATTTGCCTCCTATTTTGGCGTACCTGGCTGCGGGCGTCATTGCTGGTCCGGAAGTATTTGCATTATTTTCAAGCGCTGATGATATGCATTTAGCGGCAGAAGTCGGGATTGTTTTTTTGTTATTTAGCTTAGGCCTTGAGTTTAGTCTGGCTCGAATGTTCGCGATGCGAAGCTTGGTGTTTGGAGTGGGTTCTGGACAAATGTTGCTAACAACGGCGATCTTTGCCGGCATCGGCATTGCTTTGGGGCAAGCTTATGCCACTTCAATCATAATTGGGGCTTGTATAGCGCTATCATCAACGGCCATTGTTATCAAAGCTATAGACGACCAAGGTAAGTTGAATACTCAACGTTCGCAGCTCGCAATCAGCATATTGCTGTTTCAAGACCTCGCAGTAGTGCCATTATTGATTATTATTCCGCTTTTGAATGCCTCATCTGATAGCAGTATCGGCTTGGCAATTCTTGGGGCCTTGGTAAAAGGAGTCTTGGCCGTTGTTTTCTTACTGTCAGTCGGTAAGTGGTTATTACCTCGGATCTTCAATGAAATAGCGAAAACAAGAACTGACGAGTTATTTGTATTAAGTACTATTTTGATTGCACTGTTAGCTGCTGGTGCAACATATTACCTAGGTTTGTCAATGGCCTTAGGGGCATTTTTAGCAGGTATGATGTTAAGTGAATCGCAGTACAGGCATCAACTTGAGGCAGATATACGACCTTTTAGAGACATTTTAATGGGCTTGTTTTTCATCACCATTGGAATGCAACTCGATTTGAGTGTTCTGTCTTCGCATTTCTTTGTGATTTTGTTAGGGCTAGTCTTAGTGGTTGCAGTCAAAGGTGCCGTTGTAAGGCTAGTCGCTTGGGCATCTAAGGTAAGTATTGAGGATTCGTGGGCGGCGGGCATAAAACTTGCCCAAATGGGAGAGTTTAGTTTTGTTATTCTTGCTCTAGCATTAGAAAACAAATTACTGAGCGAATTAGAATCTTCTGTTTTGATGAGTATTGGACTTATCAGCATGGCCATTACGCCATGGTTAATCAATAAAAGTGGTGTGGTTGCTAAAAAATTCTCTGGTAATAAACTGCATGACAAATTATCTGCTGAGCAACAATTAAATCACTCTTCCAAAACTAAAGATAACAGCAAACACATTGTCATACTTGGTTTTGGACGAGTGGGGCAATCGGTCGCACGAATGTTAAAGCTAGAAGCGCTTGATTATGTCGCCATTGACAGCGATCCTGTGCGTGTACAAGAGAGTCGAACTGCTGGTGAGGAGATTCTATATGGTGACGTATTGCAAAAAGAAATACTCAAAAAAGCAGCTATTGAGCAGGCTAACATCGCTATTATTACCTTTGATGAACACCATAGAGCATTAAAGTTAATTATTGCAATTAAAGCTCTGAATCCAGAAATTTCAATATTGGTCAGAACGAGAAAAGACTATGATATGCAGGAGTTGTTTGACGCAGGCGCCCTGCAGGTTGTGCCGGAGGTACAAGAGGGGAGCTTGATGTTGATATCTCAAGTACTTCATTACTCAGGCATTCCTATGTCAAGGATCTTAAAGAGAATCCGTAACGAGAGAAAGCAAGGTTATCAGCACATGCATGGCTTCTTTCCTGGTGAAACAACCGAGATAACATATGATAAGGGCGATAAGCTCGAGTTTATGCATGCGGTTGTACTCACCCAAAGTGCGTTTGCTGTGGGTAAAACACTTGCACACTTAGACATTGTGCGACGCAGGGTTAGCGTCACGGCAATCAGACGTTTGGGTACGGAATACGAGAACCCCAGCACAGATTTTAAGCTTGAGGCAAACGACGTTGTTGTTATTTCGGGCAAGCCACGGCGTGTCGAACGAATTGAGAAATATCTGCTTGATGGTGGTTAGTATCATTATGGTCGGTTCATACCTCTGTTGGAAACTGCGATGTAGCAAAGTAATTACACGCATTTTTCTTGCAACGCAAAATTTCAAAAACATTAGCGAAAGCATCAACGGTGTTAATTAGAAAATTATACATTAAGTAAACGTATCTAATGATGAATGAAATAAATCATGAATATTTTATGGAAAAAGCCATAGAGCAGGCAAATTATGCCGAAACACTAGGCGAAGTTCCTGTGGGCGCAGTCGCTGTCTTTGAGGGCAAGGTAATAGGTGTTGGTCATAACCATTCAATTTCCACTCACGACCCATCAGGGCATGCCGAGGTTATGGCGATAAAACAAGCATGTGATTTCTTGCAAAACTATCGTTTACCTAACGTTGATTTATACGTTACCTTAGAGCCTTGTTGTATGTGTGCAGGCATGTTGGTTCATGCGCGGATCCGCAGATTGATATTTGGTGCGGCAGATCCAAAGGCTGGTGCATGTGGCAGTATTATGAACTTAGTAATGCACGAGCAACTTAATCACAAAATAGAAACACTTTCTGGCTTGATGGGGGAGCAATGCGGGTCATTGTTGTCAGAATTCTTCAGCAAACGTCGCAAACAAATAAAAATTAAAAAGGCGGCTATGAAAGCCGCCTTGGATGAAACTAAGCACTTATAAAGCGCTTTGGTGAATCTCTATACTGTCGTTAACAAGCTTGCTGATATTCTTCATTCAATTCAGTCACAGCAAATTGTTTCCTTCTCAGCAGAACTCGGTTATGAAGTTTCTTCAGTAATACTCTTCTTTGATTGTTATTTCTCAACTTTCTTTGTCTATTCATATTTTTCATTCTTCTCATTTTCACTCCTGTACTTATTCCCTTGTACAGTATTTTTTTAACTGCCGCGAAGGGTAATCAACACTGAAGCCTTTTATTTACTTCTTCGATTTATTTCTTTTATTGAGGGCGTTGATTTTTTCCATTTTATTGGAGTTCCTAACGCACCACATTCAAATTACTTCTCGCTAGGAAGCACATCTCTGCCTCTTATACTTTTTAGTAGCGAGCTAAAAAGCGTTAACCCTAGGGTATTAGATTGAATACCAGGACTTCGATATCCAAATTATTGCGCATAAGTTTTCGTACGCATCCAAAACAACCCTATGGTAAACAAATTACGCAAGAACTGCGCCATTTTTATTACATTTTAGTGATGCTTTTATGACAAATTTCAAGAGAAAGGTTCAATTTATTCGTCACTGCGGGCTTTTAGTTGCTTAAATATCGGCAGAGGACAAAGGATCCGAGACTGATTTATCTGTTAAATCTTGAGGAGCTTTATTGATTTGATCTGTTTGAGCATCTTTATCTTGGTCGTTTTCCTCAAGCCACAATAGGCTATCGTAATATCGGCGAATATTATCGACGTAATTGACGGCTTCGTTCCCGCGAGCATAGCCAAACCGAGTGGTCGTGTAGTATTTTTTCTGTCTTAACAGCGGGAGGTGTTTTTTCACATCAATCCATAAATCTGGATTGTAGCCAAAACGCTGTGTTAACCGGCGGGCATCTTCAAGGTGGCCAAGACCAATATTATAAGCGGCCATTGCCATCCAGACTCTATCAGGAGATTGAATTCTAGCAGGAATACGACTTAAAAGGTTCGTGAAGTAACGCGCTCCGCCACTTATGCTTTGTTCTGCATCGGTTCTATCTTCGATTCCCATGTCTTTTGCGGTACCTTGGGTGAGCATCATCATACCCCTTACTCCAGTCACCGATATTGCTTCTGGATCCCAATGGCTTTCTTGGTATGCCATAGCAGCAAGTAATCGCCAATCAAGGTTACCAGCGTGTACTTCAAACATTTCTTTATATTTAGGGAGCGTGTTCTCTACAGCTCTCATAAACGCTCGGGTGTCTACAAAATCAAAGCTTCGAACATGACCAAAGTATTTATCTTCCAAAACGGCTAGTTGACCGCTAGAACGTAAGTTCCCAAAATACTCCAGCATTGCAGCGCGCAGCGAGTCATCGGTTTCGTTGTTGATCATCCAACCTAACTTAAGTGAGTCGGTTACCGAGAAACCAATACCTAAATTTGGGAATCTCCGCCGGGCAATCGCCAAAATATTAGTGTCTGAAATTGTGTAATCAAGTTCACCTTGTGCAACTTGGGCCAATAGTTCTTCAATGTCTCTATCCGAGGTTTCCTGCCAAGTTAAACCATCAATTTCTTGGGCTTTTGCTTCAAGAGGCTCACGATAAATATCATTAGCGATGATCGTTAAGTCGCCCTCAAGCTCCGTAAAATCGCGGGGTCTTGTTTTACCCTTTTGATAAACCAATTCGAAGTGCAGATTTTGGTATGCTGGACCAAAGCGATATTTTTGTTTACGAGCGTCGGTCATAGTTACGTTCGCGGCTAAAAAATCGACGCGTCCACTGTCTAATTGCTCGATCAGTTCTTTATACGAATAATAAGGATAAACTTCTAATTTAACTTCAAGGTAGTCGGCAAAGCCCTGTGCAAGTTCGTATTCAAAACCCTCTTGCGAAACAGGTCCATTGTAGTATGTCGTGCGACCGTATATAGAGCCGACCTTTATCACCCCAGAATCCAATATTTTAGAAAGCGAGGTTTCACGATTATATGGTTGGCAGCTTGTGAGACTAATAAAACAAAGAAAACAAAAAACCAAAGACAGCGAGCGTTTCATTCGCGTATATAAGCTATTATATTTCAGTGCTTTTGTTGGTTTATTTTCCATAGATTTAATTGTGACTAAATTCGAGTCGTTAATCCATACATTAAATGTAAAAATTTATGCAATATACCGCTTCATAACTTATCAAACGAGCATATTTCCACTATACTCGCGCATGTTTTGATACTGCAACTTAGCGCCCCTCATTGATTTTTGTAAGAGGATGCGTGTGTCTCAATTTTAAGCTTTTTCTATAATGCTTTTGGGCAGTTTGCGGCTTTTTTTAAATACGTCTTTTGGTGGAAAACTACTATGCTCATTTTGTTCGGCTCATCTATGCTTTCAGATTTCAATAAAGAAAAGTTGATACTGAAATTAAAGCAACATGCCTTTTCAGTCGGAGATTTGAGCGCGCACTATGTCCACATTGTCGAAGTAGACGGGAGCTTAACTGAATCTGAGCAAAACGTTCTGGACAGTTTGTTGACTTATGGACCGAAAGCTACAGAGCCTCAGCAAAGTTTTTCAGGGGCCAGTAGTAAAGAGCAAGCTGAAACGGAAATCACCAAATCTAATCAAATAGCTACGCAAATTTATGTCTTCCCAAGAGCGGGCACAATTTCGCCTTGGTCTACGAAAGCGACAAACATCGCTCGTAACTGTGGTCTCGATAAAATAAAACGTATTGAGCGTGGAGTAGAGTACTCGATAGTGGGCGCAAAGCCCTCTGAAATTTCTGACATAAACACGCTAATACACGACAGAATGACAGAAATGGTAATTGACGATGTAAGCAAAGCATCTGTTTTATTCGACGACCATTCAGACAAGTCTTTCGTTGAAATCGATATCCTTTCGCTGGGCAGAGATGCCTTAGATAAAGCAAACCAAGAGCTTGGTTTGGCATTAGCCGAAGATGAAATTGTTTATTTATTCGAGAACTTTACAAAGTTAGGACGCAATCCTAATGATGTTGAGTTATACATGTTCGCCCAAGCAAACTCTGAACATTGCAGACATAAAATTTTTAACGCGGACTGGACAATAGACGGTGAAGACAAACCAAAGTCACTGTTTAAAATGATCAAAAACACTTATGAACAAACACCAGAGTTCGTATCTTCAGCTTATAAAGACAATGCGGCAGTAATGGACGGTTTTGAAGCTGGCCGATTTTATGCTGACGCGCAAAGCAATATCTATAACTATCACCATCAAGCCATTGATATATTGATGAAGGTTGAAACACATAACCACCCTACCGCTATTTCTCCATTTCCAGGAGCGGCAACTGGTTCAGGAGGCGAAATCCGAGATGAGGGCGCAACTGGACGAGGCTCTAAGCCGAAGGCGGGTTTAGTAGGCTTTTCAGTGTCTAACTTGCGCTTACCAAATCAAACACAATCTTGGGAAAATGACTACGGTAAACCAGAACGAATTGTCGATGCACTAGAAATTATGACTCATGGGCCACTTGGTGCCGCGGCTTTTAATAACGAGTTTGGTCGGCCAAACATCCTCGGTTACTTCCGTACTTACGAGCAAGAAGTTAACAGCTTCAATGGCCAAGAAGTGCGTGGATACCATAAACCCATCATGCTAGCGGGCGGACTAGGTAATATAAAGCGAAACCATATTGAAAAAGGCATTATCACCTCCGGTGCAAAATTAATCGCACTGGGCGGTCCCGCTATGAATATTGGACTGGGCGGCGGTGCAGCCTCGTCGGTGGCCTCTGGTCAGTCAAATCAAGATTTAGATTTTGCGTCGGTACAACGTGACAACCCTGAGATGGAGCGACGTTGTCAAGAGGTGATAGATAGATGTTGGCAACTTGATGAACAAAACCCTATTCAGTTTATCCACGATGTTGGAGCTGGTGGCTTGTCCAATGCTTTTCCAGAACTGGTCAACGATGGCGGAATGGGTGGCATCTTCGAATTGAGAAATATTTCTTGTGACGAGACCGGCATGTCTCCTCTTGAGATATGGTGTAACGAATCTCAAGAGCGCTATGTGCTCTCAGTTGCTCCTGAGAACATGGATTTATTCACAAGTATTTGCGAGCGCGAACGCGCGCCGTTTTCCATCGTGGGTGAAGCGATAAAAGAACAACATCTGAGCCTTAGTGATAAAAAGTTTGGCAACAAGCCAATTGATATTCCATTGGAAGTTTTGTTGGGTAAACCACCTAAAATGCATCGAGATGTCAAATCAAGCACTGCCAAGGGCGATAGTTTTGACAGTTCATCAATTAATATTGCTGATGCTGTCGACAAGCTTCTACATTTGCCTACGGTTGCAGAGAAAACCTTCCTCGTGACGATTGGTGATAGAAGCGTTACCGGTATGGTGAGTCGCGATCAAATGGTCGGGCCATGGCAAATACCTGTTTCGGATGTCGCGGTTACTACTAGTTCTTTCGACAGTTATTACGGTGAAGCTATGGCTATGGGGGAGAGAACCCCAGTTGCGCTTCTAAACTATGCTGCCTCTGCGCGTCTTGCAGTGGCAGAAATGCTGACGAACATAGCACCGGCAAGGATAGATGATATTAAAAAAATCAAACTATCAGCAAACTGGATGTCAGCAGCAAATCATCCTGGCGAAGACGCCGGCTTATATGAAGCTGTGCATGCGGTAGGTGAAGAACTGTGTCCGGCACTCGGTTTGTGTATCCCGGTCGGCAAAGATTCGATGTCAATGAAAACTGCTTGGAACAGCGATAATGGGGAGCATAAGTCTGTTACATCTCCAATGTCGCTTATTATCACAGGTTTTGCTCCAGTCACGGATGTACGCAAGACATTGACTCCACAATTACAAAATGAACACGACAGCGCCATCTTATTGCTCGATATTGCGAGAGGAAAACAACGTTTAGGTGGTTCGTGTCTAGCTCAGGTTTACGGAAAACTGGGCAATCATGTGCCGGATGTTGATTCACCTGATGATCTGCTTAATTTCTTTAATTTTATTCAAGATGCAAACAAGGCAGGCCTGCTTAGTGCTTATCATGACCGAAGCGACGGTGGCTTATTCGTAACGCTTGCTGAAATGGCTTTTGCGGGTAATGTAGGGCTCGATATTGACCTTGATGGGTTGAATGGCGTTGATAAAGAGAACTTTGCGGCAGCGTTATTCAATGAAGAACTTGGTGCAGTCATTCAAGTAAGTGATGCAAACTTAGCTAAATTAAATGATTTAATCAAAAAACATCATTTAACTGAACAAGTAAGCAATATCGGACGAGTTACAAACGAAGATAAGATAAGCGTGGTTTGTGCAGATGAGTCTGTTTATGAGTCATCTAGAAGTGACTTAAGATTAAAGTGGGCGTCGACCACACATGCCATGCAAACACTGCGCGATAATCCAAAATGCGCTGATCAAGAGCATGAGGTTAAAGCAGATGTAAATAACCCTGGTTTACATGCGCAGTTAAGTTATGACATTAACGAAGATATTAGCGCACCTTATATTGCTAAGGGCTTGCGACCGAGTATTGCTATTTTACGGGAGCAGGGCGTAAATAGTCATGTCGAAATGGCTGCTGCGTTTACAAGGGCTGGGTTTGATGCGGTAGACGTGCACATGAGCGACTTAGTTGAAAAACGCATAAAGCTCAAAAATTTCAATGGTCTTGTTGCCTGCGGAGGCTTTTCATACGGCGATGTATTGGGCGCCGGAGAGGGTTGGGCAAAAAGCATCTTATATAATGAGTATTTAAGAGTACAATTTGCTAGCTTTTTTGATGATAAAAAGACATTCAGCCTTGGTATATGTAACGGATGTCAAATGATGTCTAATCTTAAATCGCTGATCCCGGGAGCGGAAAACTGGCCTCACTTCGTCGACAATTTGTCAAAACGCTTTGAAGCGCGTGTTGCGATGGTTGAAGTTCAAAATTCCAAGTCTATATTTTTGCAAGGCATGCAGGGTTCCAGAATGCCTATCGCTGTGTCACATGGTGAGGGAAGAGCAGAGTTTGCGTCTGACGAACAGTTTTCACTCGCTAAAAAGAACTCTAATATATCTCTGCAGTACATCGACAATTACGGTGAAATTACAGAGCATTACCCTGCAAACCCAAATGGCTCAATTGATGGAATTACCGGACTGTGCTCTACGGACGGTCGCGCAACGATTATGATGCCACATCCTGAGAGGGTATTTAGAGCGGTGACAAACTCGTGGCGCGATTCTAAATGGAAAGAAGATAGCCCTTGGATGAGAATGTTTAGGAACGCAAGGGTATTCGTAGATTAACCCGTTTCTCACGCAGCTAGAAGCGCCTTTGGTGCTGTTCGCGATTTATTTGTTTTTGGTTAGGGTGTTTTTTTAACAGCACATATACGTTTGCTAGGCCGCCATGTTGTTTCATGGCGGTGTGAAACGCGATTACCATGTCGATTTCTTTCAACCATTGATTTACATAACTTTTCATAAAGGCTGGAAAGGGCTTAGAGTGAAGGCCTAAACCATGCTCAATCAATAGTGTTCGTATTCCTTTTTCATGACATTGCTTGATTGTTTGATAGATTTCATATCTCGCATCATCAAACTTTTTCCCTTTTAGTGATAATCGGTGATCAATCGCATATTTGCCCAAACGTAGATTTTTATAAACACCATCTTGGACACCGTCTTTTTTAAACTGAATGAAGTCGTAAGGGTCAACAGGGTCTACTTTTTCAATGCTTAAGCCATTGTCATCTAACGCAATGTGTTTTTCCATTGCTTGGCGTTTTAGTTGTGCGCTCAGTGATTTTTCTTCTTGCACAGTATGCACTTTTGGAGCGGCTTTGAGCGGAGTTACGTCTTGCATTTCTGCTAAAAACGAGAAATCTTCGTGCTTGTGATTAGACATAGTCAGCTCCAGTGAAGTTATCATGCGAATCACAGTCTTCAGTATGATTTCGCATTTGTGAAGTTTCGCTATTGAACGGTATATTTTTTGACATTAACTAAATACATTACGACTGTATTACCAGTTTAGCTTAAAAGTACCTTACTTTGAATGAGAGCCTAATTCATAGCGCTTCGACCCCTAAGATCCAACCTTCAAATATCAGTGCTCGTTTAGGCAAGCCCTCCGTATTCAAAGGTGTGTGTTTTATTTGTTTTTCAAATTCGATATTTTGGTCTACTCCTGCAAATGCAGAACGTAAACCTGCACTGGCAATTATTGCGTCTGTTAGATGGTCATTTAGATGCATATCATTATCGAAAGGCTTTGATGAATAGTGGTGTAAAACCTTATTCAAGGACGGTACATCACGCACTTTTGCATTGCCAAGACCGGCTTTTCTGATAAATAATCTTGGGTAAATTTCAGCTATGACGACCTTGGCTTTTTGCACTTTGTCCATTTCAAAAGGCCAAATCGCTAAAGCGTCACCACATTTCTCTTTAAGTGCTCTCAATAAACGCATACCAGCCAAACCGCCTTTGCCGACTTGTTTGGCGCCAATCAGTTTAAATGGACTTTCTGGTTTTCCAAATTCTTGAGCGTGGGCTCGTGCTTCTGTTGCTCGTTGCAAAGATTCTATATTAAACCAGTCGGGTTGCTTCCCTTCAGTCCAAAAGTATTTTTTAAAACTTTCTTGCTTCCAACACTCACCTGCGAAAAAGTTTGTTTGTTCAATATTTAAATTTTCGACCTCTTTCCACAAATCAGTGTATCGAGCATCATGCGAGAACTGTTCTTTCCCTACTTTATAACAATACGAAAAATTACAATCGATTCCTATCAAGGTCTTATGTGAGGACTGACACCGCGCCAGTATTTGCTCGTATACATCCTGTCTCGACAATGACGATTCCAAGGCAATCGGTGCGGATGCATCCGCCGACTGGCATGATGCCAGTGATATTGAGTGTGTCTTTACTGGTTGTTTTGCCCCAGACCAATCAATACCAATAAACTCTTCAAACATTTAATTTAATTTCTCTTTTGAAAGCCATTGTTGAACTATTCACTATAAACAGCCCGATGTAATAACGCTCAGCTACTATTAATATGCGCTAGCATTGAATATTTTTCTAAAGAAACCATACCATTGCCTTTTAGGTGCTTTTACACATTTTGAAAGCAAGTAATCCTGCGGTCGCGGTGCTCATGGTGAGGAAGGTGCCCCACGCCCAGTCTAT
>CBFHTO010000026.1:0-52662 GCA_965658765.1 Glaciecola sp.
GCCGATGAGCGTCAGCATCCCTCCTACTAGTGACGCAAAAGCCATAGGCATAAGTAATTTAGATGGTGACATTTGTGATTTTCGAGCCATGATAAGGACAACGGGGATCAGTAAGGCAACCGCCCCTGTTGAACTCATAAAAGCAGAAAGTATGGCAACAACAGGTAGTAAAAATAGCATTAACTTCAATTCACTGTTGCCACCCACTTTCAGTAGCCACTGACCAGCAGCTGCAGCAATGCCCGTTCTAAAAAGCCCTTCACCTACTACAAATAAGCCAGCAATCATGACAACAACAGGTGCACCAAAGCCAGAAAATACCTGCTTAGGCTCAATGAGACCAGATAGTGCTAACGTTAGCGCTATCATCAACGCAACAATATCCATACGGATTTTATCCCATATGAATAGTGCAACGGTTACACCAAGCAAAACAAAAATTGAGAATATTTCAGTTGTCATAAGATGAAGAAAAATGAAGAGAGTGTCTAAATTATTAGCATATTAGATTTAGTCATACAATCTTAACCACACAATGAATAGCTGAATACGGTTGTATATTCTCGCAAATCTAACTTATGACTTTACTCAGCTAAGCAGAATATGTCTTGGACTTGCTTGTATCAAAGACCCAGTAGTAGTGTTTCATTCCTAGTCGCATGATTTTTATTCATATTTTCTATTGGCTCTTATGCTTAGACCATGGTCTGTTGCAACTTTGAGGAATGTCTACAAAAGCTGCCTAAGTCTATGTATGCAAAGGCTTAGGCTGTTATTCCCTCATTTGTTATGAAAATGCTTTGTATATGTTAAATAAAATCTAATTCAGGTTTGATTTAGGACAATAAATATTGGTGATGAGTTAACTATATTGAATAAATACAAGTTAACTACTCAGTGAGTAAGTCATGCAAATACCTACCGCCTCAAAATTTATTTTGATTACTTTCGCATCGCTACTAACAATATCTGTGAATGCACAAACACCACAAGATGAGACTTCGCCAGTATCTCAAACGGAGGTGGCTGATGTGGTGGATGTTGGTAACGAAAGATTGTCAGGCAACAGAGCAGCGCAGAACGAGGTAGATCAGCAGGTTGAAAAGTCGCAGGCTTTGCTGAAGCAATATATGGAAGAAAACAAACTCTTAGACAGCTTGAATTTGTACAATGGCATGCTTAAAAGGCAATTGGACTCGCAGGAGCAAAACATTGCCACGCTTAATCACTCGATCAATAACGCAACCCTAATCGAAAGACAAATCCTGCCTTTATTGGACCGAATGGTTGATTCACTAGAGAACTTCGTCAAGCTAGATGTTCCGTTCTTGGCCGTCGAACGAGCAAAGCGAGTAACTGATCTAAAAGCGCTTTTAGATAACCCCGCATTGACGACTTCGGAAAAAGCAAGGCGAGTGTTCGAAGCATATCAAATAGAAAACGAATTTGGATACACAATTGAGTTTTACCAAGACAATGTAACCGTAGAGCAACAGAAATTCGCTGTGGAAATGCTAAGGGTAGGTCGCATAGCTCTGCTTTATATTGACAATGCAGGAGAACGCTTTGGATTTTGGGATCAGACTGCCAGGAAATGGAAAGCATTAACTCAAAGCCAATACAAACGACACATTACTAAAGGTCTGCGAATTGCAAAAGAAGAAATGGCACCAGAGCTTATTACAATTCCACTTGTTGTTAACAAGGAGCAAAGATAATGAATAGATTTACTCTAATTATTACGGCAACGTTCGTTACAACATGTATGGTATTAAGTCCACTAAAGGCGCAACAACAATCTGATATGTCGCTAGATACACTATTGGAACAGGTAAAAAGGGGACAGACAGAAGATAATCAAGTCAATGAACTTCGAATCACTGAGTTCACTTTAAGGAAAGACCGACAACAAGACTTATTGTCTAATACAAAACGCGAGCGTGAAAAAGCAGAAAACCTCAGTTTCAGACAGGAGCAGGAATTTGAGGTCAATGAACAGCAAATTGGACTCTTAGAAGACAGGCTAAACGAACGACTTGGTTCGCTCAAAGAGCTGTTTGGTGTGCTGCAACTTGTAGCTACAGATGCTCAAGGCCAGTTCGCCAACTCGCTGACACAAATACATTACCCAGAAAGGGCAAAAAGCCTCAATAAATTTGCGGACAAAATGGGACAAACCAATGAACTTCCATCTATTGAAGAAATTGAACTATTGTGGTTTGAACTTCAACGTGAAATGACAGAGTCAGGGAAGTTAACGGTGTCGCGCCAAAATGTTTTAACTGCAAATGGCGAGGAAGAAACAAGGCAAGTGACTAGGGTGGGTACCTTTAATCTGACATCTGAGGGAACTTACTTTCAAAGGATACCTGAAACGAATCAGATCGTAGAGTTTGGTCGACAGCCGGCAAGTAGGTATATGGAGGGAGCAAGTAAGATTGAGGAGAGCACAGGTGAGCTGATTCCATTTACTATTGATCCCATTCGTGGTCAGTTAATCGCTATAAAGGGCACTGCACCTGATCTCAGAGAGCGAATTGCACAGGGAGGCGAAATCGGCTACATCATTATAGGACTTGGAGTCATTTCTGTATTAGTTGCACTGTTGCGACTTGGCTATCTTCAGTTGCTTGACATAAAAATTAGCAAACAATTACATAGCTTAGAAGCACCTGGAAATAACCCGTTAGGGAGAATTCTAGACGTGTATAAAAACAATAAATCCGATGATGTTGAATCAATCGAATTAAAACTTAGTGAAGCTGTGCTACGAGAAGTGCCAAAGGTTAACTGGGGTTTGTCTTTCCTTAAGATCAGTGCTGCCGTAGCACCGTTATTAGGTCTACTTGGCACAGTGACAGGTATGATAATCACTTTCCAGGCTATTACACTTTTCGGAGCCGGAGACCCAAAACTCATGGCCGGCGGTATATCGCAGGCGCTTGTAACAACGGTTTTGGGATTATGTGTTGCTATTCCTACCTTACTATTGCACAACCTAGTTCAAGGTAAAGCGACAAAGATTAACGAAATACTCGAACAGGAATCTATTTCAATTATCGCTTTGCACGCTGAAGAGCAAGCAGGCTAAGGACTTTATTATGCTAGTTCTAATTGACAACTGGTTTCCATGGTTTGGAGATATGATGGAATTAGGAGGAGAAATTCTGCTTTTAATCATCATATTGGCTGCGGTTATGTGGACATTGATTCTTGAAAGAGTATTTTTCTTTCGCTTTGTATACCCAAAGGAAAAAAATCAAGCAGTAGCGCTGTGGGCAAAACGCGATAACAAATCGAGTTGGACGTCACAGAGACTGCGCCAACTTTTGATTCAAAGAGTTATTCAAAGTAGCTCGCGCAATTTGGCCTTAATAATGACTTTAGTAAAGGTTTGTCCTTTACTTGGTTTATTGGGAACCGTTCTTGGCATGCTTGAGATATTCGATGCTCTGGCAATCACTGGAAATAACAGTGCAAGGTCGACCGCTGGCGGTGTTTCAAAGGCGACGGTTTCGACTATGGCAGGAATGGTTGTAGCTATATCCGGTTTGATGGTAAGTAATCATTTAATGAAAAAAGCGTCATTGCTTAAGCAGGCATTGCAAAAAGGGCTACCGCTAGGCGGGGCAAAGGTTAAATTATCAAGAGGGAAAAATAAACATGCGTAGATTAGTAGGGCAAAGCGCTGCAGATCAAGATGCAGGAGTTGACATCACGCCTATGCTGGATGTTGTTTTTATTATGTTGATTTTTTTCATCGTGACGGCAACTTTTGTGAAACTGACTGGGATTGAAGTAGATCCGCCTCAGGCTTCAACGGCCATCGTGCAGGAAAAAGCAAATATCCTTATTGCGATCGATGAAAATAACAAAATATGGATAAATCGCCGGGAAGTTGATTATCGAGCCTTGAGACCAAACATTGAACGCTTGCATGCTGAAAATCCAAAAGGTTCTGTTGTCATCCAGGCTGACAAGATGTCACGAAATGAAATACTGGTAAAAGTAATGGACGCCTCTCGTAAAGCCGGCGTGTACGACATTGCTTTGGCGGCATCTAACTAGGACAAGCTCATGTCTATTCACTTCTTACAAGAAGCAACCATTACCGACAAATACAGTCTGCTACGGTTCATTATTTTGTTTGGTTTAGGATTGTTAATTGCTGGAGGATTAACCTTTTTTATGCATGTTCTAATTGAATCAAGCCAGAAGGAACTTGACCAGACCGGTAGAGCAAATCTACTTGATTTCGTCAGAGTAAAGCGAGATGAGGCGTCGCAGAAAAAAGATGTTAAACCTAAGCGTCCAGAATTAGAAAAACCACCAGAAGCACCAAAAACGCCTGAAGCAAACGATAGTGATTTGTCGGATAATAGCCTAGCGGTTGAGGCCCCCACGATCGCCAGCGATGTAGCAGTGGATATAAGTGGTATTGGTTTAGATGAAAGTGATGGCGAGTACTTGCCTATTGTTAAAATAGCACCGGTCTATCCTTTCGCTGCTATGGGAAAAGGTCTTGAGGGACATTGCACAGTTCAATACACAGTTACTACTAATGGCTCGACTAAAGACATTTCTACAGTACCTGGAGAGTGTCCTGGTGTTTTTGCTCAAGCCTCTATAAAAGCCGCTAAAAAGTTCAAATATAAGCCGCGTGTAGTAGATGGTGTAGCAATTGAAGTACCTAATGTCAGGAATCGTTTTAACTACACATTACACAAGGCAGAAAATCAGTGAAATATCTTTTATGCATATTTTTTATTCTGGCTATTGTATTGACGCCAGCATTGGCGGAACAGGAGCGCAAGAAAAAAAAGACGTTTGCGCTTACAAAAGCGGTTTATGAACGAATAACGGTTATCAATGAAAAAATTGACGAGAAGGCATTCGACGAGGCTATTGAATTATTGGACAAATTGGGTCAAAGGAAGTTGTCTATATATGAACGTGCACAGATGCATTATCTGAAGGGTATGACTCAATATCAAATAGGTGAATTGGAATCAGCTTACAATTCATTCGAAAACGTGATTGTAGAGCCTGATAAAATTGCTGAACTATTAAATACTACAACCCTACGAACATTAACTCAGCTTGGCCTAGGCCTAGAGTATTATGAAAAGACATTGGTTTACGCAGAGCGACTTGTTTTGGTCTCAGCCAATCCTGAGAGTGACTATGCTCTTTTAGCAAGAGTGCACTACAAGACTACAAACTTTGAAGAGGCTAGAAAAGCTGTGGAGAAAGCAGTCAATATTGTTCTCAAGGCAGATAAGCTTCCAAAGGAAAACTTATTGCTTCTACAAAATGCGATTTATTATGAGTTGAAGCTGTTCGAAGCCATGTTGACACCTCTTGGTGCACTTGCAAAACACTACCCTAAAACTAGCTACATACTATATTTATCTTCGGTCTATGGGCAGCTTGGAAAACAAGCCGATCAGACAGTGTTGATGGAAAGCCTGTACGAAAGTAATCAACTCACTAGGAACAGCGAATTAGTTAATTTGGCAAGTTTGTATATTGCAGAGAAGGTGCCTTACAAAGGAGCGCTTGTACTAGAGAAGGGGATTAAGGATGGCATTGTGGAACAGACGAGAAGGAATTATGAGTTGCTTTCTCAAGCTTGGTTATTGTCTGCAGAGTCAGATAACGCTATCGCTAGTCTGGGCAACGCTGCAGCTTTGGCTGAAGATGGTGAATTGTATTTGCGCCAGGCTTATTTGAATTTTGATCGTTATAACTGGAAAGCAACATTGACCAGTGTAAAAAATGCACTCGATAAGGCTTTTGAAAATAAAGAACTGTTTGGAGAAGCGTATGTACTTGAAGCTATGGTGTATGCTAATTTGAAAAACTACGAGCAAGCACTTGATGCATGCCGCAGAGCTATGAAGTACCCTGAGTCTGAGAAATTTGCTAAACAATGGTTTAAATACATTGAATCGGAACAAGAAAAGCAAATAAAGATGAGTATGTAGAGAATATCTAAATTGTAGTAGTGTTATGTACCACTTGAAGTTGCAACAGCAGATTAATTATTAATATGACGGAACATACCAAAGCTATTATAGAAGCGCTGGGTGAGCATGGGGAAAATGGCTGTGGTTTAATTTCTCTCTCCTTGAAGACGGGTATCAATCAAGAGTCACTTAGAAAGTTCTTCAAAGAAAATAAGAAATACTGCATCCCTATTGAAAAGCACAAGTTTAGATTAAATAGTAGCGTAGTAGAAAATGGTTCTATTGAGGAAATAATCAAAACTATTGAGCAGGAAAAAGCTGAACGAAAAATCAAAAATAGGGTATTTACAGGATTTAGTTGGGGTTTCGCTCTAGGCGTATTTTTGCCTGAATTTTTGTCTTATCTAATTAAATGGATATTTTAAGAATGGTACATAACAAACCGCTGTAGATGCACGCGTAGCGTGCTGGGACAAAAATTCGTGGGTTGTCCTCGCTTCGCTCGATATTATAGCCTACGTATTTTTGCCCCTGAGCGGGGCGTTAGACGAGCCTCTAAGCTAGGCGTATTCAAAGGAATTGATAATTGGTAGAATCATTTATTGTATTAATCACAACTACGGCACTCTTACTTGGATCACCCGGACCAGCACCATTAGCGTTAGCGGCCACGGGGGCGACATTCGGCGTTAAAAAAGGTATTCCATTTTTAGCTGGTATATTAGTTGGACTCAGTGTCGCAATTGTTGGTGCTACCGCTGGTTTGGCTGCGTTGTTTTCTCAGTTTCCAAGTTTTCGCGTTATATGCCAAGTCATTGGCGGAGCATATATTTTATATGTAGCATTTAAAATCGCTTCAGCGCCTGTTGTTAACTCTCATAAAGCTCAAACTGCTCCAAACTTTAAAGATGGCTTTATTCTTAATTTGCTAAATCCAAAAGCTTACGCGGCATTTTTAGCTATTTTTTCCCAGTTCTTGTTACCTTTCTCAGATACTACGATTGGTTACATTGTTACTGGTTTAACTTGTCTTATGGTGGCTACGTTAGTTGATACTCTTTGGTTAATGTTTGGTGGTCTACTACGTCCTATATTTTCCAAACCTAAACAAGCACGAGCAATTCGCATAGCATTTGCCATTTTTATGGTATTAGCTGTAGTCTATGCATTGGTGTAAATTCGCCTAACAAGACATTAAGGCAGGAAAATTTACACTTGGCTGTTTTCACTGCGTTTAACATTTTAGCCAATTATAAATTTTCTCTTAATGAGGCCTAAACATCAAAGGGGGCACTTTATGTTTATCGTAATGTTGGAATTTGTAGTTAAGGATGGCTATTAAGACCAATTTCTAGACGCTCGGCCAAAAGTCACACAGGGCATTTACCTTTTCAAAGGCAGCCTGGGTTCACGGCTTCATCGCGACAAAAGTGGTGCTTTCATTGCCTATGCACAGTGGCCTAACGAAGAAACGTACCATAAAGCATCTGATATAAAAATGAGTGAAAACTACGAAAAACAAAGACAGTTGATGCATGAAAGTCTTAATTTAGAATCCATATAAAGTAGTAAAATTTGAGCAAATACTGTCGATTTTGCTCTACCGAGTAAACATAAACTCCTCTTGATTGTTAGTGGCCCATCGCGTTTTGAATCGCTCAACGATACGCTGATAATGACTGACGTTTACCGTCAAAATATTATTGATGATTTAGAGCAGCATCCCAGATATTTACTTACTTCCAGACAGATGATTTCAAGTCACCCTAATTGATAATTTTTCGCATTCCTAATAAACTCGCAAAGTGTAATTTTAATTTACACACTGTCCCATTTACCTGTATCTGCTGGAATTCGTACTTTGTCTATTAATCAGCCTGCTCGCTTTACTTTTGATGTTCAAATCGTAACACCGGATGACCATGTATATTCTGGGTCAGTAACTCAGCTCATCGTTAAAGGTTCCGAGGGTGAAATGTGTATTCATTATGGTCATGCACCTCTTCTCACCAAAATAATGCCCTGTATGCTGACCCTACAAAGTAAAAGTGGTGAAAAAAAACTATTATATGTGGCAGGAGGGTTCATGGAAGTTCAGCCTTACAACGTTTCTATTTTAGCTGACACTCTTGTCAGGGCGGAAGACATAGATGAGAAAAAGGCTCAACAAGCCCGAGACAATGCTGAGCGTCAACTAAAAGTCTGTAAAGGAGACGATTTAATTAGGCTTGAATTAGAACTCATGCAAGCACTGGCTAAATTGCGTATAGTCAAAAATTTTAGACAGTACTAATGAGTACTTTTAGAGCTCCTGAACTGAATTATAAAACCATGCGCGATCTAGGAAAACACGTATAGCATAAGCTCAATTCTGTGCTGGAAACCTTACTGAGTAGCACGAAGCATCCAAGCGGTTTTCTCATGCACTCTCATTCTATCTCCGACTAAAGCCGACGTTGATTCATCATCTGCACTTTGAGATATTTTAAGCACATCTCGGCAAGTCTTTACCACGGCTTCATGTCCTTTTAGTAACAAAGCCACCATTTCGCTTGCTGAGGGAACACCTTCTACTTCTTTTATGCTGCTCAACTCAGCAAAAGAACGATATGTACCTGGCGCAGTAACCCCTAAAGTTCTGATTCTTTCAGCTATATCGTCAACAGCAATAGCAAGTTCTGTGTAATGTTCTTCAAACATTAAATGAAGTTCTCTAAACTGAGGGCCTGTTACGTTCCAATGAAAATTATGGGTCTGCAAATATAAAGTATAGGAAGTTGCTAAAAGCTTTTTCAACCCTTCTGCAATTTGAACTCTATCGTTTTCTTTTATACCAATATCAATACTAGACATGTTGTTTCCTTTTAAATTAAAACATTTATTCGATGACTTATTATTATATGTTCGAACTCTTGCTTCCAACCGTTTCTGCAAATCAGGTCCATCTAAAAAATTGATTAAAAAAATTGAATTTTTTAGCTCTCTAGATTTTGATGCGATATTGCTGATAGTGAGCAAACTCATACTGATGCGATGCTAGTCTTATTAAAACGCTATAATATTAGCGATCCAGCTGCTAACACGGGAGTGGGTGAGTTTGGCATTTCCATACTTCAGAACTTATATGATGATCTGGTCGCTAGCGGTTCACCAAATCTTACTGACGCACTTATTGTGGGGGTTACAGTAGAAGAATTAGACATATTTGATATAAATCTTCTAGAAAGTCAACTTGAGGGAAATGCTGACATTGCGCTCGTTTACTCAAATTTAAAGAAAGGGTCTAGAAATCACTTGCGCGCATTTTATTCAAGACTTATTGATAACAATGGGACTTATAGCCCTCAGTATTTGAGCCAATCTGAGTTCGACGCTATTATCAATTCAGATATGGAAAGAGGGAATTAAAAGGCCGGTTATCTTTTACAAATTATCCCTGTGTTCTAAGTACGGACAACTTAAAAAAGTCCATGTTTAGCAAACATTAGGCTAACTCTATAATCTGCTTGAGTTAGCCTATAGAGTTACATGATAGAGAGAACACCTCTCGGTTATCAAAAAGCATTAGGTCAAAACAATTCAAATTAAATCATCAGACCTTATCAATTACTGAAGTCTGATAACACGCTATTACTGAGGAAAATTTATGCTAAAGACTCAATATTTAAAAGCAATGTTGCTTATATCACTAATCTTCATATGTGTTAGTACGCCAGTTAATGCACAAATATCTTCTTTTAAGGAAGGCAAGGTTATTAAAGGCTTTGGTAAGATTGCTGAAATTGCGACTCGAACCCCTCTCGATGGCAGAGAATTTAAGGTTGCTTTTGATGTTGCAAGTTCGAGCGACAAAGGTGAGCTCAATAGAAAGTTTGATAGTTTAGCGCGTTTTATAAATATGCACGTCGATGCAGGGGTACCTAAAGAAAATATTCAACTTGCGCTTGTGGTGCATGGTAAAGCAATATTTGATTTACTTGATGATACTGAATATGAGAAAAAATACGGCGTAAAGAACCCAAATAAAGCGCTCCTAAATGCGCTCATGAAAAATAATGTAAACGTTATTTTATGTGGTCAAAGTGCGGTTGCAAGAGGCTTTCAAACAAGTCAACTCATTGATGGTGTAAACGTCGAACTTTCTGCTATGACTGCTCATGCTCTTTTGCAACAAGATGGATATACCGTGAATCCGTTTTAAACACTTATTTGGGGGTTTTAACGTTGTTCAAACGCTGTATAAGGGTTTGATATTCTGTTGTGTCCGGTGACAAAACTTCTTTCAGCATTTCTAGAGCATCTGCTTCAAGACGAACTGCTTCGGTGCGCAATTGATCTTTTACATTGTCAGTTTCAATGTATTCAGGATTTTGAAAATTAATCTTATTGTATAAGCTCACCGCTAACATCGTCTTTGCTTTTGCAAAGGCTAGTGAACTTTGTGAAGCGCTGTCTTTGAACATTTTAACCGATTTTTCATATAGCTGATGAGCCTGCGAAAATTGTTGTTTTTTCCACATCAATTCCCCTCGATAGAGTAAGACTTCTGCACTTTTTTTGTTTCCGCCTGAATACATTTGCTGAAAATTACTGTCAGCTAAATCTAAGTATTTTTCAGCTTCATTTAGTTTGTTGGCCAATAGAAGCATTCTGCCTAAGGCTAGTTGTATAGTTGGGTAATATGGATGCTGTTTGCCTAATAATGCCTCTATCATTTGCAACATCTCTTTGCGCATAGCGATGCTTTGCGAATAGTTTTCTTGCTTTGCAAACACATTGCTTAATAGTCCAATGCTGGCGAGAGTTTCAATATGCGCATCACCAAAAATATTGCGTCTCGCATCTAGGCCTTTTTGCGCATAATTTTGAGCATTTTTTAAATCCCCTAAATTTAGATAAGTACTAGCGACTTGATTGAAGCCATAAGCTAAATCTGATGTGATTTCATCACTTTTAGACTGTTCTATTTCAATACCTCTCAAGATTGCGTCTTTTGACTCTTCTAGTCGATTAATTTTTCTAAGAGAATGACCGAGAGCAATGTATCGAGTTGGAAGCTCAGCCAAAGCCGGATTGTTTATAGACTTGCCTGCTTTGAGTAAGATCTCACTTTTAGCTAATGCCTTTTGATAATGCGATATGGCATCAATGTCTTTGGATAAATAGCTTTTTGCAGAGCCTAAGCCAAAATGGATGTAAATATAAATAAAGTTGCGCTGTTCTTCACTTAGACGCTCATTCTCAGATTCAAATCTTTGTTTTGCTTTTGTAAATACATCAAGTGCTTCGTTGTATTTACCTTTATAAATCAATAAATTTCCGATTTCATTTTGTAGCAAATAGTAAAGTGCGTATGAACTTTCGGTTTTTTCAGAAGACACAATTTGCTGAAGTGCAGAACCAGCGCTTTCTAACATGTTCTCTGATAGGCTTGTTTCTCCAAGTTGCCGATAAACCGCTCCTAGCGTGACATATAAGGATGCTTTTATTTCTTGACTACTTTCTATGTTAGAAAGTTTTTCGCTTGCTTGATCAACTAAGGTGCGAAGGGAAGGGATTTCTCCGTTATTTTCATTAGGGTCAGCAGCTATAAAAATGTTTTTCATAAAAGCTGACACTTGATTGGCAATGAAGGCCTGTTGCAGCGCATTATCCCGTTCTTGTTGGATCGTAAATGATTGCTTTAAGATGATCACACTTGTACTGATGATGCCGAGTAAAAGAACCGTTGCTAGAGCAGTGCTAATTGTATTTCGTTTTATGAACTTCGAGGCCCGATAAACGAGGCTATCTGGTTTCGCCATGATTGGATAATTGTTTTGATGCCTTACAATATCCTCCATGAATTGCTCTACACTCGTATAACGTCGTTCAGGCTCTTTCTGTAAAGCCTTCATCACTATCGTGTCTAGGTCGCCACTTAGCTCTCTTGCTCTATTTTTTATTGTGTCTTGCTTAGAGTTTTTACAACGTAAACTTGGCCGAATTACTTGTTCGTGAATGATCATCGTTTCAATGTCACTGCGTGATTGCGTATTGTTTGTAAACAAAGCTTCATCACACAATATGTGTAGCAAGAGCGCACCTAGCCCATAAACGTCTGACCGGGTCGTAATAGTCTCCCCAAGTACTTGTTCTGGCGATGCGTTTATCGGTGTAAGCACTCGCATAAACTCTTGTGTCATGTCCGATTTGACTTGCATTGACGATTCATTCGCATCTTGGACGAGTTTAGCAATGCCAAAGTCTAGGAGCTTTAAGTCTCCTTTGGTGTTTACTAGTACGTTACTTGGTTTTATGTCTCTATGTACAATGAGATTCTGGTGTGCATAGCTAATTGCTTCTAAGGCCTGCTTGAATAAGGAAAGTCGCTGTTCGATTGATAAGTTATGGTGTTGACAATATTCGGTGATCTCCATGCCTTTTACATATTCTAAGATAATGTAAGGCTGACCTTGTCTAGTCTCTCCACCACTTATTAGTCTTGCGATATTTTTATGGTCTAGAGTGGCTAGAATTTGTCGCTCTTGTCTAAATCGCTGTAGACTGGTGGGTGTTAAGTGCTCTCTATGGATGACTTTTATAGCGACTAGCTGTTCAAAGTCTGCATCGACTCGTTTGGCTAAAAATACGCATCCCATGCCTCCTTCACCTAGCGCTTGAACTATTTCATAGCCTTCAATCAAATCTCCTATTTTTAAAATACTATCTTCTAAAAACACCGCTGAAGCAGATGAGCTAATTAATTCGTCAAGGGAGTTCGTTGAATCATCGTCATATTCGGCATCAAGCAAAGCCATTACATTATCGATAACTTCGTGGTCGCCATTGGCACTTTGTTGAATAAATTCAGCTCGTTTCGCGTATGGTAGAGCTAATGCATCATTAAAGATTGATTTAATAGTGTCCCACTTACCAGCATCCATGATCACTCCGTTATTCGCGCTTTATTTAATTGATGGCTGATTCGCTAATTTTTGTTCATGCCTTTTTCTTCAGTTGAACCGCAAACCAAGCCTTAGCTGCTTTGAGATCTCGCTCTACGGTCGCCAAAGAAAGCGACATTACCTTGGCAATTTCAGGATTAGTCATCATTGAAAACATTTTTAGCTCAAACACTTTTGAAGCTCGCTCATCGAATGTCGAAAGTTCGTTTAAAAGTTTATCCACATAAATAAGCTCCAGAGCTTGGTTAGCGTTGTTGGAAGATGCATCGACATGTTCATCTACTAAGGTCATTTTTACTTGAGGGCCGCCTCTTTTAAGAGCATTTTTCTCTCTCGCGTGGTCAACTAGAATCCGTCGCATTTGCTGTGCAGCAATGGCTATAAAATGCTGTTTATCTGATATCACCATAGACTTTGCAGAAAGCTTTACGTAAGCCTCGTTAACTAGAGCGGTTGCCTGCAAAGTGTGATCATTACTTTCACTTTGCATAAATCTGCGAGCAATTCGATGTAACTCACTTAGCATTACAGATTGTAAATCAACTGGAAGCGATTCAATTTGACTGGAGAAAGATGACAAAAAACTTTCCTTTGCTTAAAAAATAAACAGGTTTAAAGCTTAATTGTCATTGATACAATAAGTCAATCATTAATGTTTTCCGCAAATCTGAGTATAAATAATTAGTAACATTACGATAACAACGACATGTCATATTGACAGGAAGGCAATTACCAGAAATAAAGCAACTAACATGGCTACAGGTAATGGAATCAGTATAGGAGTGTTATTTCTTAGTTTTTTGCGTAATATGTTTATATACATAGGTTTTCAGTGTAATTAAGATTCTTATGACCAATTATATATCACTCATAAATCATGTTTTTAAACCACAAGGTATTACAATTTGATGTTTCGTATTTTACTTTTATGTGTGTTTGCTGCGTATATGACAGATGCTAGGGCAGTAAGGTTGAGTTCTTGCGAATCACCTCTGTTAGGACAGCATAAAACTCTTGAAGTTATTGCAGACAATCTGGTTTGGGCAGAAGGGCCTGTTTGGTCTAGTCAGTTAAATGGTTTATTGTTTTCCGATCTAGGACAAGACAAAATTCTTCTATGGCGCGATGGGCCTGAGCCGAAACTTGTAACATACATTGCGGCATCTGGGCATTCAGGTAATGAGCTTAAACCTTGGGCGGGTTCTAATGGTTTATTGTTGGCGAAAAATGGTGAATTGTGGATTGCTCAGCATGGAGATAGGGCAGTGGTGTCAACTCCTCTCAAGACCCCACCAAATAATAGTCCTTTTCTGAGAATTGTTACCAATTACAAAGGAAATCGTTTAAATAGCCCAAATGATTTGGTTCAAAGTGATAAAGGGACCTTGTTTTTTACTGATCCACCATATGGTTTATCCGGATATGAAAAAAGTAAAAGTGTCGAGCTTCCTTTTTTTGGGGTATTTAGGCAGTACGAAAAACGAAGTTCAAACGCGTCAAAAAGCGCGCCAAAAACTGCAATACCCATTGTGACAGATTTGCTCAAACCAAATGGTATTGCTTTGAATAAACAGCAAAATCTTCTTTATGTGTCTGATTCCGACGAGAGTCAAAATAAAATATACCGTTACGAACTAAATGAACAAGAACAGGTGATCGGGTCTAAATTATTTTTTGATGCCAGTGGGCTTCTTGAATTCGGTGATGGTAGTACAGATGGCTTAACAGTCTTAGAAAACGACATGGTGCTTGCTTCTGTGCCTGCAGGCATCGCCTTATTAAACAAAGATGGAGAATTACTCGACCATTTAGTGATGGGGAGAGTGACGAATCTTGAAGTAGATACAGCCGGTGAGTATCTCTATATCACGCAGCCTACGCAAGTTGTTAGAGTGAAACTAATGGAGCAGGGTAATCGCACGTTTAATTGTTTTTAATGATAGACCACAGATCTCAAAAATTGTAACCTAATCGCTGTTGTTGGCGAAAGTGTTAGTCACTAATCTAATGCTTGCATTCTCCATGCAAAACATACACGGTCGCTCAATAGACTACTCTGCTATTACTAAATAAAACACACAACGGAGATTTAAATGAAACCAGAGACGATTGCCCTGCACGCCGGTTACACAAGCGAAGCAACTACCAAAGCCGCTACAACCCCGATTTATCAGACAACTTCTTTTACCTTTGACGACACCCAGCATGGGGCTGATCTTTTTAATTTGGCTGTGCCTGGTAACATCTATAGCCGTATAATGAATCCGACGAATGCAGTTCTTGAACAACGAATAGCTGAGTTAGAAGGTGGTATAGGGGCACTAGCCGTAGGGTCTGGAATGGCTGCTATTCGCTACGCAATTGAAGCGATCGCCGATCTAGGTTCAAACATTATTAGCTCAAGTCAGCTTTACGGCGGGACATACAATTTATTCGCGCATACTTTTCCTAGACAGGGAATCGAAGTCAGGTTTGCCGAGGCTGACGATTTTGACACGCTTGCCGCGTTAATTGATGAAAATACTAAAGCTCTATACTGTGAATCAATAGGTAATCCGGCTGGAAATGTGGTTGATATAGCTCGTTGGGCAGAGATTGCACATGCGGCTGGTGTGCCGCTTATCGTGGATAATACGGTTGCAACGCCTGTACTATGCAGGGTGTTTGATCATGGGGCTGATATCGTTATTCACTCTCTGACAAAATATATTGGAGGGCATGGCACTACGATTGGTGGCATCATAGTGGATTCAGGTAAATTTGACTGGGCAGCTAATGCTGAGAGATTTTCCGTCATGACAACACCGGATCCATCTTATCACGGGGTTGTGTACACTGAAGCGTTGGGCGAAGCTGCGTATATAGGTCGATGTAGAGTTGTGCCTTTACGAAACACTGGTGCAGCGCTAGCAGCCACAAGTGCTTTTCAAATTATGCAAGGTCTTGAAACCTTATCATTAAGAATGGAACGACACTGTGAAAACGCGTTGGCGGTAGCAAACTACCTTTCTGAACATGAGGCCGTTACTTGGGTTAATTATGCGGGGCTGCCTTCAAGCAAATATTATGACACATGTCAGCGTATCTGCGGTGGTAAAGCTTCTGGGATAATTAGTTTTGGTATAAAAGGTGGTATAGAAGCCGGTTCGAAATTTATTGATGCCTTGCAGCTTATCTTACGTCTGGTTAATATCGGCGATGCTAAATCATTGGCGTGCCATCCAGCTAGCACAACACACAGACAATTGAACCCAGAAGAATTAGAAAGTGTGGGTGTATCAGAAGAAATGGTTCGTATATCGGTAGGTATCGAACATATTGACGATATCATCGAAGACATTGAGCAAGCCTTAAAGGCAAGTCAAGGCTAGTTAGCCTAAGCGCTTAAACCGTCAAAAACGCAGTGCGACTAGCGCATGTTCCTTTTTTGGGGTGCATGCGCTTTTTTGTTGATTCAAGATTCTTTGTTATTTCTTTTATTGTTGCATTAAATGTCGCTTTTATCTTGGGTACTTTCTTGGCTACTTTTGTATTTTCGGTATTTTCGGTATTTTCGGATTGAAGCCTACTCTAGTTGTCGACAGGGTTGTTGTCTGTATCAATGGTGTTATCTGGGCTTGATTCGTCACTTTCATCAATGATAGTTTGACTTGCTTTTCTTTTAATGGGAATATTTCCTACATCAGACGAATCTAAAGGATTAAAGCGTTTTTTTAATTTAGGACGAGCATCAAGTTTCTGTTTCGTTTGTTGAGTTCTATTTTTATGTTGTGATGACTTCTTGGCTTGAAATTTTACCCCTGCGAACTTTGTTTCAATACCTTCAATAACAGAAAATTCGACTTTCTCAAGGTATTTGGATCTGATGTGCTCAAAGCTGTTCCAATCCTTCTTGCTTATTAGAGAATGAGCTTCGCCTTTATTCCCTGCACGTCCTGTTCTTCCTATTCTGTGAATATACTCTTCTGAGAATTTTGGTAGATCATAGTTAATCACTTTAGCCACATTTCTGATATCTAAGCCTCGGGCAGATAAATCCGTAGTTACCAGAACGGCAAATTTACCTTTACTGAAATCACTTAACACTTGATTGCGCTGTTTTTGTAGAAGTTGTCCGCTTAAAGCCACTGATTCGATACCTGTTTCATACAAGCTATCGGAGATTCTCTTTGTGTCTTCGCGAGTGGCGGTAAACACAATAGCTTGTTCTCGGTCGTCTAATTCGATCAAAGTAAGCAATTGTTTGTCTTTTTGACTAACGCCGTCTGAATAATAGAAAAACTGAGCAATATCGATATGCGGTTTTGACGCTTCATCAATCACGATGGTTTGTGGATTTTTTAATAATGATTGGGTCATTTGCTTGACCTGAGCTTGCTCTATAGTAGCTGAGAACATCATTGTTTGTCGTTTTCTATGATCCGCTTGTTTATTAATTTCTTGGATCTGTTGATCGAATCCTAACTCAAGCATGCGGTCGGCTTCGTCTAATATGAGTAATTCTAAGCCATTTAAGAACAACTGCCTGTCACTTAAGTGGTCGGCGATCCTGCCGGCGGTTCCGACTACTATATGAGGTTTGCGCTTTATCGCCTTTGCTTGATCATTATAGTTTTCACCTCCAACGATCAAGCATGCTTGCAAATTGGTATTAGCAATCATTTGCTTACACACACCAAAAACTTGCTTGGCTAGTTCGCGAGTAGGCGCGAGAACCAAGGCCCGAGGATCTGATTTAGATAAAGCTTTCTGACTTAATAAACGATGAATGGCGGGCACCAAGAATGCAAGCGTCTTCCCAGAACCGGTCTTTGAAGCAGCAAGTATGTCCTTGTTTAACAATGCATGGGGAATCGCTTGTTGTTGTATATCAGTAACCTTTGAAAGTTGTTGCTTCTCAAGGTTTTTCAAGATCCTGTGATCTATGGGGAGTTCGTTAAATTGCAGAGTCACTGTGTCGCCTAATAATGTTAATACAGCGCTAGTATATCAATAAATTCGTTAAGTCGCTGATGATTGTCTACAAAAGCATTCAACTCTTAATCAATAGTGTCTTTTTATAGAATTTGACTCTCAGAAAGTAAATACGTGTTCAAAAAAGGTCGTGTGAAATATGCGTCTCAAAAAAATGCCAGTCAAGGAATTGACTGGCATTTTGAAGCTTATATATTTGAGTGTTATTTCTTTTGAGCAACATCCCTTTGCTAACATAGGGATTCATAGTTAACCCACATTTATACTCAAGATTAAAACGTCATCTCAGGTGTTTCACCATCGACAACTAATTTGCCCGCGGTTTTTTCACGGATTTCATCTACGCTGACACCTGGAGCGCGTTCTTTGAGGTGGAAAGCGCCGTCTGCCACTTCAAGTACTGCTAAATCAGTGATTATACGAGTTATGCAATTTACACCAGTCAAGGGTAGGGTGCATGCTTCGAGAAGTTTTGATTTCCCATACTTATCTGCATGAGTCATGGTAACAATGATATTTTTAGCGCCGGCTACTAGGTCCATTGCGCCACCCATACCCTTAATAAGTTTACCGGGAATCATCCAAGATGCTATGTTGCCGTTTGCGTCTACCTCAAATGCGCCAAGTACAGTAAAATCAACATGTCCACCGCGGATCATAGCAAAGCTTTCCGCAGAACTGAAAATAGAGGCGCCCGTAATAGCCGTCACCGTTTCTTTGCCCGCATTTATCATATCTGCGTCAACATTTTCCTCTGTCGGATATGCGCCCATGCCCAATAAGCCATTCTCAGACTGTAACATTACTTGAATATCATCTGGTACAAAGTTAGCAGCGAGTGTTGGTATGCCAATACCCAAGTTGACATAGTCGCCATCTTTAAATTCTTGCGCTACGCGCATTGCAATTTGATCTCTACTTAAGGCCATGATTATTTTGCCTCCCTAGCTAATACTTTTCTTTCAATTCGTTTTTCAAAGCTACCTTTAATAACGCGGTTTACATAGATACCAGGCGTATGGATCTGGCTAGGCTCAAGTTCACCAGGTTCAACGATTTCTTCTACTTCTACGACCGTAATTTTGCCTGCGGTAGCGGCCATTGGATTAAAATTCATTGCAGTATGGCGATACATACAGTTACCGTATCTATCTGCTTTCCACGCTTTAACAATGGCAAAATCACCAGTGATGCTTGGTTCGAGAATATAAGGCCGACCATCAAACTCTTTCACTTCTTTGCCCTCTCCGACAGGAGTTCCGTAACCAGTTGCGGTATAAAATGCAGGAATACCAGCACCACCTGCACGCATTTTCTCGGCGAGAGTGCCTTGTGGAGTGAGTTCGACTTCTAGAATTCCATTAAGCAATTGCTGTTCAAACAAAGCATTTTCACCAACGTATGATGACACCATTTTCTTTATTTGTTGGTCTTCTAACAAGATGCCTAAACCAAAGCCATCAACGCCACAATTATTAGAAACAATGGTTAATCCGCTTGTTCCCATTTTTTTAATTTGAGCGATTAAACCTTCTGGAATACCACACAAGCCAAAGCCGCCTGCGATTACGGTCATATCATTTTCTAACCCTGAAAGGGCGTCTTCGTATGTGTTTACGACTTTATCAAAGCCAGCCATAAGTATGCTCCTTGTTTGCTTAACACATTAGTATCATCACAGTATTGAACACTTGTGTTATTTTGTAAAATTGATTTAATGTTACTATTGATAAATTTTATTTAATAATTGATTTACATCTATGAGTGTTTCTTACAAAAATATGAAGGCCTTTTTACAGGTAGCACAATCGAATACCTTTGCAGAGGCTGCTGAACAACTGTGTATCTCACAACCTGCTTTATCTACGGCCATTAAAAATATGGAAGCACAACTTGAAGGTAAGTTGTTTGTACGGACAACTCGTAAGATTGAACTTACTCCTGAGGGCAGAATTTTCTTACCTAAAGTAAAGCGCGTGTTAGAAGATTATGATGGTGTGATTGATGATGTAAAAACCTTGTTTACTGCACAGCAAGGCAGTCTCGTAATTTCTTCTATGCCTTCTTTTGCAGAAGGGCATTTGGCTGAATTAATTGCTAAATTTACGCTATTTCACCCGAATATTAATATTCGCATTTTAGATGTGGTTATGGAGCGCGTTATTGAAAATGTAGTAGCTGAACGTGCAGATATTGGCTTTGTTTTCGAACCACCTCAGCGGCAAGGGATATCTTTTAATGCCCTTTTTAACGACCAATTCTGCTTAGTAATGCCTAAAAATCATATACTTGCTAATAATAACAACATTCACTTAAATGATTTATGTAATATCCCGTTTATATCAATGAATAGAGGTTCTAGTATTCGGCAATGGATTGACCAAGCTCTTTTGTCTAATAAGATCGAATTGAAAACAGCTTTAGAAGCATCGCAACTTGGCACGATTGGACAAATAGTAAGTCGCGGTTTGGGGGTTTCAATCGTTCCTCAATTGTGTGTAGAACAAATGGAATCACGAAAGCTAATATGTCGTCCCATTGTTGATTTGAAAATCAATAAGCAAGTTGGCACCATTGTTAAAAGCCCAAGTAATTTATCGGTTGCGGCAACGTTGTTTAATGACTTTTTGAACAGTCAAAGTGATATTGAGGATGATGTATTTTCAACCTTAACAGACCCTCATGACAGCGCTAAGCCTTGAGATTTAAACAGAGGTGCTGCTATGAATGTAAATAAATTAGAAAATTGTTATAAAATTTATGAACCGAAAAAACGAATGCATCTCGTGTAAAAAGTAACAACGCACTACAATACTTATGCCAAATCAAGATGAACTATTAGACATTCTTAAACTATTTAAAGAGGACTTTCTGAAAGGTCTCTCTGAGTTTGATTTGTTGAAAAAGCTCCAAGCAGAGCCATTTGGCGTGTTTGAAGAGCTCAATATGCACGACAGTCTCATCATGTTTCGATGCCATTTCATATTATTCAATTCTCTATATCGACTTCAAGATATTTGGTTAAAATCGGGTGAAGGCCGCCTTGATGTATTCACAACTAATATCAAACTTGAGACCTTATATGATCATCAACCTACAGATAAAAAAGTAGAGCAAAGTGATTCGTTACGACAGTATTATCTTGATTGGTCAAACTTTGATGACACAAGCTCTGATGATGTAGATGCGCTCTTAAATGATTTTTGGGAAGCGTACGTGTCTGGTCGTTTCAATAGGCCATCCATTTGCGACATTAATACAGCAAGAGACATACTCGGTTTTGACGCCAGTGAAGTCATAAAAAAGTCAGAATTAAAAAGGCGCTATTTCACACTGCAAGGTCTCAACCACCCTGATAAGGGTGGGGATGCTGCGCGTTCACAATCCATTAGCTGGGCCTATGGGTGTTTACGAAAACTTAAAGAGACTTAATAGGTAAAATATTGGTCACGGGTGGTTCAGTAGAGCCCAAACCGAGAATTTGTATTGCCGCCGACACATCTTCACTTTTAGCATCGAAGTAAGCTCTTGCGCTAACTCTTGTTTTAAAGCCTTCAGGAATACTCACAAGGTCATGACTCGTAAAATTTATTGAACTGTTTGCGGGTATAACGCCCTCAGCCGCATCCATTTCAACAAAGGCTTCTGCAAGCGCTTCGTCTTCTGCACTTATTTCAATACGATATGAAACATCGCTACCTGTATGGTTAGTAAAAACTACACGTTGACGATAGTCTGAAAAGGTTGTGATGTAAGGTAAATCAGCTACTGCTGCGTTATAAACTACTTGTCCAAATCGTTGAGCTTCTGACCCAAATCCTAAATCGAGATTAAATTCTGTACGTTTTAGTTGGTCAGAAGTACTGTTGGTAGCAAGGCACAAAAAGGGAGTACTAATTAATTGGTCGAGCGAAAAATTTACCGTATTACTTTGATTATTTTCCGGTGATAACTCAAAGCTTACGCCTCCAGAACAACTAAAAGTGGAATGTAAAAAGACCTCAGCAATCGAAAAATCACCGCTAATACTTGCACTATCGCTGGTTGAATCAACGTTCGGGAGTAAGTCTCTAAAATCATTTAAGGCTGTGAGCCCATTCGGTAATAAGAATCCTCCTTTGATCAACTGTGCCGGTAAAAACTGTGCGAGCGAAGCAAGGCTATCTGTGCTGTCGCCGAGTTGAAATATGTTTGGGGACCGAAAGCTTGGTTTAAAGCGCAGAAATTGTTGATTAAAGTCAGCAGTAGTGGTGTAACTTTGAGTATAAAAATCACCGAAAGCAGGTAATATATTTATAAAGTCATGGTCTTGCTGAAAAATCAACGGGCCATCATAAATTGCGTCAGTAACCGTATCGTAAAGCTTATAGCTTACGGTTACAGGTTTGTTTATATCGATAACCTTGAGCTCGTCAAGTGGCAAAGTCACAAGGGTTGTGCGCGCGAGTACATCATTATTTGAGCGAATTCTAATGATAGCGTAGGTATCTTCAACAGCGCCCCCTAATTCTAAATAACTTTGATAGTTTGCGTCGGGGTTAATCCCCCCCGGTGGTAATGTGTTCCCAAGTACTGCGTTTTCGAACTCAAAGCGGATGTATTTTAAGTCTCTTGAGAGAGTAAAACCAAACTCTGATTGCAGATTTAAATCCGTACCACCGCTTGAAATAATTAACCGACCTTGCTCATCGTAATCTGTTGCTGCAATCGATTCGAGAGCGATGCTAATAGTATCTTTATTTGTAATATTGATTGAAGCATTTGCTGAATAGGCAAGCAATGAAAGTGTGCAAAGCACTAGTAATGTTTGAAGCTTTGAAAAATTAAACATAAAAAGGCGAAGTGCATCCAGGATTTCTTTAAGATATTGAAGATCTTAACAGAATACTGTTTTAAAGCACAAACTTTGAATATTGAAGAAGAGTAGCTAAGGCTACCATTTCTTTTTCGGCGCAAATAATTCGTCTATTTCTTCGCTATCGGCATGTTTTGCGTCAATAAGATTTTGCATGTTACTGTCTTTGACTGAATTCTCTAAACTACCTTTTAACTCTTCAAGTTCTTTTAGTCGTTTTTGAGTGTAGTCTGAGGGTGGTTTGTGCTTTTTAAGAGCACTAATTGCTTTTTCAAGATATTGCCGTGCCGAACCTTGAAGCTGTGTCTTAATCGCATCTGCCGCTCGTTTATGTAAGGTTTCGACATTTACTCTTAATTGCAAACTTTCAACCGCTTTGTCTTCTTGAGCAAAGAGCTTAGGCGGCACATTACCTTTAGCATTCTCCGAACGAAGTAAATTTCTAATGCGTTTTACGGCCTGAATATATTTTATGATAATTTTGTCAGAATCAGGCAAGGTAAAGCTGTTTTGATTGGGAGCAGGAGATTTTAAGTCCATATTTTTGAGGACTTTTTTTCCTTCATCGATCCGACTGATCACGTCTGGCGTCGGATTATATTCATACATTGTTTTAAGGGCGTTTAAGGCCCGTTTGCGCAAAATCGCAATAGTCACTTGAGAAATAGGCATCTGTGACGCGGCTAGGATGGCTTCCTCCGTTTCCTCAAAAATCTGTTTTTGACGACTAACTTCCTCTCGCTTTTCGGTTTCCTTGCGTTCATTGTGTTGTTGCACTGCCGTAGCTGCAATGCCACATACGATCAAAAATGCGATAAGAATAATGATGATGGTGTAAGTCATGTGATCACTTTTTTCATCGTTTTAACCTTGCGATTTTATTGCAATCATAAATGAAGACTAAAATTTTGTCGGTTAACTTAATGAACATGCTAAATAAATCATCACGGCAAATAAAGTTGGAAGACACTACCGCCGGTTTCAGTGTCGTTCATCAACTCTATCCTACCACTGCGTTTTTTGTTTTTATGGGCTTTGGCGATCAATCGCGCGAAAAATAGTCCTAAGCCTGTTCGCCCCTCCGATATACAAAAGTTATCTAAGTTTACTTTTGACATGTCTAGCATCGATTGAGGATATCCGTCGCCGTCGTCTTTCACCTCAATCATTAGCTCTTTATTGATTATGCACGAAGATATTGTGATATTTTGACAACCATAGCGAATTGCATTGATGATTACGTCATGCACTAGTAAGAAAATTAATTCTTTATCCATGTACCACGAAAGATCATGATCTACGTCCACTCTTACTGTTAGGTCTTTCTGCTGCATATAAATACTATTCGAATCTACCACTTCTTCGAATATGTCACTCAAGAAATATTCATCAACGTTGAGGGGAAGCGCATCTAAGTCTGCTCTGTATAATGAAAGCACTTGAACTAACGTGGTGTTCATGCGCTTTGCTTCGTAATGTACGCTGTTTAAGCCTTCTCTTGCTTGTGAATCTTCTGTGGAGATACTTTCTCCTAGTTGCTCAATTGCCTGAAGCAAAAGACTGAGGGAGTTCTTCATATCGTGCATCGCGACCGCGATAACGGAAGAGAAGTCAAAGTTGTCGTATTTTGCTGTAGGAGAATCTTGCTTGTCGTGCATATACCAAGCCCTTAATTTGAACTAGTTAATTCTATCTTAAAGTAAGTGAAAATAATCATTTCGTATTTTAATATGCAAAAAAATGCTAAGTTCGCTATTATTAAGAACACACTGATATCACTGTATCGACATAAACTCGATACTAATTAGTAATATCTTGGTTTAATTCGATATTTTTGCTGTGTTGTAGAACATAAAAGTAGCATTAATAAAGGATAAGATAGGGTACAATGAAATTACAACAGCTTAGGTATATCGTAGAGGTTTTAAATAATAACCTCAACGTGTCAGCAACCGCAGAAAACTTGTATACATCGCAACCTGGCATCAGCAAACAGGTAAGGATGCTGGAAGATGAATTAGGTATTCAGATTTTTGGACGCAGCGGTAAACACCTTACCCACGTCACTGAAGCTGGCAAAGAAGTCATCAATATTTCTCGAGAAGTCCTTGCTAAAGTTGAGAGCATAAAGGCGGTTGCTAGAGAGCATACCTTGCCGGATCAAGGAAACCTCAATATTGCTACGACACACACGCAAGCTAGATATGCTCTGCCAGATGTAATTAAAGGTTTCATGTCTAAATATCCGCGAGTCTCCTTGCATATGCATCAAGGTACTCCCTCTCAAATCAGTGACCTTGCTGCTAAAGGTGAGGCAGACTTCGCCATTGCAACCGAATCTTTGCATCTATATAACGATTTAATAATGCTGCCTTGTTACCATTGGAATCGCTCGGTTATTGTTAACAAAGAACATCCGCTTGCGAAAAAACGCAATATCACCATTCAAGACATAGCGAAATACTCGTTAGTTACTTACGTATTCGGCTTTACAGGGCGTTCTGAGCTTGACCGAGCGTTCAGAGAATCGGGTTTGGAGCCTAAAATTGTGTTTACAGCTACTGACGCCGATGTGATAAAAACCTATGTGCGCTTGGGCGTTGGCATTGGTGTGATCGCTTCAATGGCCGTTGATGAAGATCTTGATGATGATCTTGTGAAAATAGATGCTAGTCACCTATTTGATTTTAGTACCACTAAAATAGGGTTTAGAAAAGGCTCATTCCTTCGCAATTACATGTATGAATTTATAGAGCGCTTTGCTCCTCATTTAACGAAAGAAGTGGTTGAGCGTGCTATGATGCAAAAAAACAGTGACGAGGTCGAAGCTATGTTTAAAGATTTGACCTTGCCAGTCAAATAATAGACGCCTTAAAACTGTCGTTTTAACACTCGATAATATTCACTGCTAGCCCACCTCTAGCAGTTTCTTTATATTTTGATTTCATGTCATTTCCTGTGTCCCACATGGTTTTTATGACTTTGTCGAGTGATACTTTATGGTTTCCAGTGCCACGTAAAGCCAAGCGAGACGCATTTATCGCTTTAATTGCGCCCATGGCATTGCGTTCGATGCATGGAACTTGTACCAGACCACCTACTGGATCACAGGTTAATCCTAAATTATGCTCCATTCCTATCTCTGCGGCATTTTCGACATTATGTATGCTACCACCGATTATTTCAGTTAACGCTCCTGCTGCCATAGAGCATGCGACACCAACTTCTCCCTGACACCCTACCTCTGCGCCAGAAATAGATGCGTTCTTTTTGTATAAAATACCAATTGCAGCAGCCGTCAGTAGAAAACGACAGGCTGTTTCGTCACTCATCGGCTTAATGTACTTATGATAATAACTCATCACAGCGGGGATAATGCCGGCAGCACCATTTGTAGGCGCCGTCACTACGCGGCCACCTGCGGCGTTCTCTTCATTAACGGCGAGCGCAAAGAGGTTCACCCAATCCATCACTAACATAGGATCAGAGCTTTGTTCGTTTTCTAGACGGCTATGAAGAGCAGGCGCGCGCCTATGCACTTTTAATCCACCAGGCAATACACCTTCGGTTTGAATACCATTTTGAATACTTTCTTGCATGACCCGCCAAATATGAATTAGACGCGTTTTGATTTCTGACTCTGCCAGTTGCGAACATTCATTTTTAAGCATCAAGGTCGAGATGCGGAAGCCTTCGTCCTGACAAGTCTGAATTAATTCGGTTGCGCTTGCGAAAGGAAAAGGAGCATTTTTTTGCGCGTCTGCTATTTTTTCACTTTTTTGTGCTTCAAATTGGCTATCTTCGACAATAAAGCCACCACCGATAGAGTAGTAGGTTGTTTGTTTGATGAGCGTGTCATTCTGGTAAGCAAAAAAGCTCATACCATTTGCATGTTTTGGAAGGATTTTTCTTCTATGAAAAACAATCGCGCCAGACCGAGAAAATTCAATATTTTTACTTTGTAGAAGCAATAGCGACTGAGATTCATTAACGTCTAGAAGCATTTTGTCTATTTGTGATACAGGAACAGTTTCAGGTTCGAATCCTAACAAACCCAGAATAACCGCTTTCCCAGTGCCGTGTCCTTTACCTGTTTGCCCCAAAGAACCGAATAATTCTGTCTTAATATGGCTTACGTTTTTGATATCGCCGGATTCTTTCAGCGCCTCTGCAAAACTCAATGCCGCCCTCATCGGACCGACAGTATGAGAGCTTGATGGCCCAATTCCTACTTTAAACATATCAAATACGCTGATCATATTACCCTCGACCGTTAAAACACTATCGCCAACCCACAAATAATGAATCGTTACACAGGGTAACACAAGCAACAAATGCTAATAAACTTCATTAGTTTTGTTAATGAAGGATTAATAAGTTGAGTGTTGATAAAAGTGTTTTGTTTGTGAGAGCTATCGATGTGTTTCAATATGCTCTTGAAGTAAGGCTAGCATGCCAGCAGTTGCACCCCATATCATCCTATTGCGATATGGGATGAAATACACAGGAAAAGATTTTGATTTGCTTTGAAAGATTTCTTTATAGTAGTTTTGACGATCCATAAGAAATGCTAATGGCACATGGAACACATTTGCGACCTCATTTTCATCAATCACCAAATGTTCGTCGATGTTTAAGGGGGCATCAAAGATACTCACTATAGGTGTTACAGCAAATCCACTAATTGTTCTATATTTCCCTAATCGCCCTAGTAGCCGAAGTTTTGTACGATCGAGACCAATCTCTTCTTCTGCTTCCCGATAGGCAGTATCAACTAAGTCTGAGTCTGTTTTTTCCGACTTACCACCAGGAAAGCTTATTTGCCCAGCATGATGTTTTAGATGTTTTGCGCGTTCGGTAAACAAAACATGTAGTTCACTATCTAATCTAAACATACAAATTAACACCGCTGCTGGACGAGTAGATTTAGCGAATAATTCAGATGCTCCAATATCACTCTGCCACGGTCGATTAAAGGCGTTGATAAAGTCTAGTTCATTCATTCGACACTGCGCTTTTTCTGGTTGAATCTAAAAAACCTTTTTCCTTCACTTTTGAGCGGATGTTCGCTTCACCTTTTCTTTTGTCGAGCGAGCAATCGAGCTCACTTTCTTCAAGCAAGGGTAATATTTTAGCTACTTTATCTAAGCTTTCTTGATACTCATCGTCGACCTGTGAGTCAATTACAATTCCGCCGCCTGCCCAGCAGTAAATATTATTATTCTCAGTCAGTAAGGTTCTAATGCAGATATTTGTATCCATGTCATTTCGAATGCCAATGTAGCCAACGCTACCACAGTAAATTGCCCTTTTATTTGGCTCTAGCTCCTGTATTACTTGCATCGCTCGGACCTTAGGTGCGCCGGTAATAGATCCTCCCGGAAATGCACCTTCTATTAAGTCGTAAAGGGAAGAGTTATCTTTTAATTTTCCCACAACTGTGCTGACCATATGATGAACAGCCGGATAGCTTTCTAAGGCAAATAGTTTCGGTACTTCCACTGAATGCGATTGGCAGTGCTTGCTCAAATCATTGCGTAACAAATCAACGATCATAAGATTTTCGGCGCGGTCTTTTTCTGAACAGATTAAGCTATCCGCTAGCTCAGCGTCTTTTAAAGGATCACTAGAACGTTTTCGTGTTCCCTTTATTGGTTTTGTTTCAACTTGCTGCGCATTCACTTTCAAAAATCTCTCTGGAGATACACTGATAACACAACTTTCGCCAATTCGCATAAACGCTGAAAAGGGCGCATTGTTATTATCGCAAAGTTTCTTGTAAGCTTCCCATTCTGAACCAGTGTATTGCGCAGAAAAGCGTTGGGCAAAATTTACTTGATAGCAGTCCCCTGCGCTTAGATACTCTTTTATTCTCTGAAAACCCTTTGCATATTGAGATGAGTTTAGGTTTGATTTCCACGGTGAGAGAAGTCTGAACGCTTTTTCGTTTCTATTCTTCATGTCAACTGTTTTGTAAGACGGGAGTTCACATTTTGCAAAGCACGAAGTTAGTTTTATTTCTTCTTTTTCAGAACATGTGCAAATAAAAATGCATTTATTGGCATGATCATAAATCACACTCTCAGTGAAAAAGCCTACCGCAATATCCGGGATTAGATATTCATTTGGATCGTCATCTGTTATTCGGTCAGATTCAATATTTTGGTCATAAGCAAACAGGGTGACTGCACCAATTAAGAAAGGTAATGTTTCTGCTACGTCAGATAAGCTTTTAGGAATGTCAATTTGTTCGCTAAATCTATTTTGAATTCCTTCTAATGTTTTGTAAGGAGACTGTGTTCCTGTTATATCCTGAAATTTCCGAGACCATGCTCCCCGAAGTTTTTGCACACCATGCTTGCATTGAAATGTGAGCACAGGTTCTCGCACAGCAATGCTAAAGCCCTTACCAATATCTTCATTTTTTCCGCTGTCGAGCAAACAAGACCACGAGTTTGTCTGCCAACTTTCAAACACCTGCATAAACGAAGAATAGGGTGTATTTTCCAGCCTTTTTATGCGTAATACCTGTGTCAAAACTTCTCCATTAAAACGGTGGCACTTAATTTAGCTTTTACCCACCAAAGTCGAGTTTGGATTGCTTGGTGGTTTTATGATTTATCAGTAGTATACTTGCCCTACAGCGCTTTCACCATTTTTCATTTAAGAGGAAATTATGACCCTGATCCGTCAACAAGATTTAATCGATAGTGTGCAAGACGCACTGCAATTCATCTCTTACTATCACCCTTTAGACTATATAAAGGCTGTTGAAGCGGCCTACGAAAAAGAGCAAAGTACCGCGGCTAAAGACGCGATGGCACAGATACTTGTTAATTCACGGATGTCAGCGGAGGGCAAAAGACCCTTATGTCAAGATACTGGTATTGTTACTTGTTTTGTAAAAATAGGGATGAGTGTGCAGTGGGACAAGCATGACATGACTGTGCAAGAGATGGTCGATGAGGGGACAAGACGCGCGTATTTAGACCCTAACAATCCATTGAGAGCTTCAATAGTTTCTGATCCGGCAGGAAGCAGGAAAAACACAAAGGACAATACTCCAGCCGTTGTTCATATTGATATGGTAGCGGGTGATAAAGTTGAAGTGATGATTGCTGCAAAAGGTGGCGGTTCGGAAAATAAATCTAAAATGGTAATGCTTAACCCTTCAGATGATATTGCAGATTGGGTAGTAAAGACATTGCCTACAATGGGAGCAGGCTGGTGTCCACCAGGAATGCTTGGAATAGGAATTGGTGGTACTGCAGAAAAAGCAGCGGTACTGGCGAAAGAAAGCTTGATGGATCCAGTCGATATTCAAGAGTTATTGGAACGTGGTCCAGAGACTACTGAAGAAAAGCTCAGAGTTGATATTTACAATAAAGTAAATGCGCTGGGTATAGGTGCTCAAGGCTTAGGTGGATTAACCACCGTTGTGGATATTAAAATCAAATCTGTTCCCACCCATGCAGCCTCAAAACCTGTTGCCATGATCCCAAATTGTGCAGCAACTCGACACGCGCACTTTTTCCTAGATGGATCTGGTCCAGCTGAATTAACGCCGCCTAAATTAGAAGATTGGCCGGAAGTCACATTTGAGGTTGGTGCTGATGTACGTCGTGTTAATCTCGATGAAGTCACCAAAGAAGACATTAAAGATTGGAAAGTAGGGGAAACGGTCTTACTGAGCGGTAAAATGTTGACTGGTCGTGATGCAGCTCATAAGCGCATTCAGACAATGATGGAAAATGGTGAAGGCTTGCCAGAGGGTGTTGATCTTACAAATAGATTCATTTATTACGTGGGTCCTGTAGATGCGGTTGGTGACGAAGTGGTTGGCCCTGCTGGTCCAACAACAGCAACACGTATGGATAAGTTCACCGACATGATGCTAGAAGAAACTGGTTTGATCGGTATGATTGGAAAAGCCGAGCGGGGTCCTGCTACTGTCGAGAGTATTGCAAAACATGAGGCAGTATATTTAATGGCTGTCGGTGGCGCTGCCTATTTAGTGTCTAAAGCGATTAAAAAGTCTCGTGTTGTAGCATTCGAGGATTTAGGTATGGAAGCCATTTATGAATTTGAAGTGGAAGATATGCCAGTGACCGTTGCGGTTGACAGTTCTGGGGCAAATGCTCATCAAACGGGCCCTGCTATATGGAAAGCAAAAATTGCTGATTTAGACAAAGAGCTATCTAAATAATTACCTAAACAGAAAAATAGCGATGATATTGCCGATGTGACTTAATTGCATCGGCTTTTTTGTTGCTAATCACCAAACGCTTCGCGCAGTTTTAAACCGAGTGCAGTCGAATATCCTACAGACCGACTGGTTATTTTCCCATTGGCATCTATTAAATAATAACTTGGGTATGCGCTTATTTTAAAAGCCTGCTTTAACTCATTTGTACCTAATAATACTTGAGTACCCAAAGAGTGGCTTTTGACAAAATCGGCGACTTCTTCTTGCGACGAATAGTCGAGTGCCACAACAACAATATTGATTTTGTCTTCGTTCAGATATTGTAAATTACCAATACTCAAAGCACACACTTGGCACCACGGTGCAAAGAAATAAACCAGGTTTGGCTTTTGTGTATTAAAAAGTGGTTGCACCGTTTGATCAAGCGCTACTAAGTATTGTGGTTTGATTACCTCAGACCCGTTTGTTGCTAACATGTCCCGAGTTTGCCACCAAGTAATGGCGAAAATTACAAGGCAGAGTAACATAAAATCTCTAAACAGAGACAAAGGCTTTATTGTTTTCAAACGAGCTTTAATTTTATTCAAAAGTTTCACTTATTATCTTTACAGCTTAAATTATGTATCAACGTAAAAAAGGAACCAGCCTCGACTTTTAAGTCAGACGTTTTGTAGATTGTAAAACACTCTGAGATGTCATGCTTTCGTCGTATTTCTTCGCTTTAGTTTTGCACAAATATTGCATAAATATTGATCAAGGGTAAAGTGATATATGTGCACTCTAGCTAAATGTCGTTTAGAACCGAGCAATTTATGGCTCGCTCGACATGCTTTGCTTGCTTATGCTTTTAGACCACATCGATAGCTTATATTGTTGGGCCATATTGTTAGGTCATATTGTCAAATTATGTTGTTACAAAAAGCGGAGCAAGGATGAGACTAAGCTGAATTGTGTTTGAGTGCATAGATATAAGCAACAAGAGCGAGATATTATATGGAATACGGCAGTAATAAAATTCAAACTGAGCAGAGTCTTTTTGAATATTTAAATAAGCAGTTACAAATAGAAAACGGGCAATCTACAAAAGAAATTAGTGAATATACGATTTGTTACCTTGCGAATTTACTGACGAAATATAGCCATTCGAGCGAGCTTCTCACACAAGAACAATATAAAAATTCATTACCAACGCTTGCGTTTTTATACAGAGATGCAAGGGAAGCGGTCAATGAGAATATCCGGATAAATTTATTAAGAAAGCTTGGTGACTCTGCACTATTTATGGGCGCGTGGTTTGCCAAGTTGTACCAAAAAAAGGGCATCGGGAAAGACTACTTTTTAGGTATGGGGTCAGCGGCCTATGAATATTTAGCCGATAATGCATATCATCAACGAGAGGTTTTTAATGAGTTAGCACAAAATATGCCACCGATTTTGCATATTACATCAAGCGCACTTTCGAGAGAAAAAGCACAACGAGACAAGGATTTAACGGAAGGGCAATTTATTTATAACGATGGTGCAAATTCTCAGTGCAATAGTTCGCTAAGTATTGATAATGCCCCTGGCGGACAGGGTTTATCCAAGCAAGAAATAATAGAGCTGTATCAGCAGTATCTAGAAGAAAAAGACGCTCTCGTTGAAAAACAACTAATTGCCTTAGGTCTTTTACCTTCGTCCTTAAAACCTCAGCAACACTGATATTGTAAAATGTAACGAGTGCTCTAAAGTAAGTAAGGATGCGATATTACTTCGATAGCTTTTTCAGAAATTATTCAATTTTTTAAGGCTTGATACTCTTCATTTGTAATATCAAACGTATATAAAAGGGCGTGCTTAGCATGTTCGTTTAGCGCGTCATTCGGCTCTTTAGTGATGTTCAATAATAGTTTTTTTAATTCATCACTTGTTTGAAGCGTACCATTATTGATTGAGTTTAACACAGCCACTCTGGTCTCAAAGTCTTTGTCTGTGGCTAAAAAGTCTTGCGCAAGGGATTGCCGTTGTTCAGTGTTTGAAAACTTCATGATGTTTTCAATAACGTAACTTTTTAACTCATTATTGCTTGAGGGTAGTTCTAGCAGTAATTCGGTGACTATCTTATCTTTTTGTCCCTCGTTTAACTGAAATGGGTGTAAGATTTCAAGCGCATATAAACGATTCGTAGTGTTATTTGTGCTGTATAAGCCAATATCTATAAGTGCTTGGCTGATGTTTTGATTATCGACGTGTGCCCCAGTGCTAGAGACCAAATGCAGTAATTTTTCATTGGCTTGGTCTGTGCCAATAGAGACAAGTCGTTGCACCAAATTATTGATCACCAGCTGTTTGTTAGGGATGTCTGAGCCTTGTATGATACTTGTAATGTAATACGCGTATTTTGAATCAGAATCTACGCTTAAAAAATACTCATTGAGTAATTGAAGGCTTTCTGGATCAGTCGCGACTGATTGCCTCAATTTGTCTATTGTTTTTGCAAAATATGAAATATCGTCAGGATTATCACTGCTTGTAATTGCCAATAAATACTCTAACCATTCTATGGGCGATGCATCTTCGTCGGGCTGTTGGATGGGCTCGAAACCTTGCCTAGGTTCAGCCTGATTTTCAGTTTCTATGCGCGCTACCGTATTTGCGTGATTATTATTATCGGCTGGAATGTCCTGAGAGATTTCTGTTTGGCTTGTATTGCTTTTTATTAGCGCAGCACCAGTTTGCGACGCTAAAACGTTTTCGTTGAATTTTATAACAGAATGCTTGCCGTATTGTGTTCCGGCCCAGAACACACCTGCGATTATTACACACTGGAGCAAAACGGTACTGGACTTGATTCGCATTTTCAAACGACCCTTAATTTAAACTAAGCTCATACTATTTCATAGCTTGTTTTAATCTCAACTGATTTAGTCAGCATCAGCATCACTGAACAATATTTTTCACAAGAAAGTTGGACGGCTCTTTGTAAGTGTTTTTCTTTTATGTTATCGCCACAAACCTTATAGTGCGCGTGAATATGCGTAAATACCCGCGGTGGCTCTTTTGCTCTAGTTGCTTCTAACTCGCAAACGCATTGAGTAAGTGATTGCCTAGATTTGCGCATTATTTCTACAACGTCAACGGATGAACAAGCACCAACACTCATTAGCACAGCTTGCATAGGGGATAGAGCTTCACCCGAACCATCTAATCGCAAAGTTTTGCCATCGTCCATCGTGCCATCAAACGCAAGACCATCGACGCTTTGCTCCCAATTTACAGTGGCTTTCATTTCGTTTGTCATCGTATTCCTTTTAACTTATTACTTATTTAAATACAGGCAGTTTTTCTCAATTCTTATTTTTTTTGCCTTGTACAAGTGCCCAATTGCTTTTTTGTAAGCGCCTTTGCTTACTGAAAAGCGCGCAAATATTTCATCCGGAGGGCTTTTGTCGGTCAATGTAGACATACCGTCGTGCGCTTCTAAATCTTCAATGATTTGATCATGCAGACTTAGCCGAGCTTTATCGCTTTGTTGTTGTTGGCTGAGATCAAGTTTTTGGTCGGAACGGACGTTCTTGATATAGCCTTTAAATTGATCGCCAATTTTTAGCTTGTTAATCAAGTCACTTTTAAACAACAAACCAGAAAACTCACCCTCTACTATGGCTTTAAATCCTAATGGTGTCTCTGCGTAAACTAATATATCGACCGCTTGTTCATTTTTAAAAGTATGCGTATCGAAAGAGAGAAAGCGTTCTATTTTAGTAGTGGCTATCAACTTATCTTCGCGATCTGTCATTAGGCAAGCAACATAATTTGAACCGATGCTTAGTTCACTATGAACTTGAGATTTTGGTGCATACAAGTCGTGCTCTAAACCCCAATCAAAAAAATAACCGAATTTACTTTCACCAGTCACGGTCAGCGCTTTAAATTCGCCCATCCCTATTTTGGGTTCTTTTAGCGAAACAAAATACTGGTTGTCAGGGCCGGTATAGACAAAGCCAGATAATATTTGTCCTAATTCGTATTTAACCGAAGTGTCTTTTAATATCGCTTGTACATCAGCATCTTGCGTATCTGGTGTGGAGAACCCGTAACCAAAGGGGTAGATTTCGACTAACTTTAGTTGATTAAATTGGCCTATTTTTAACATCTTGGTATCATATAAATTATAAAACGTTAGTATAACAAACTCTTAGCCAATGAGTTACTGATTGTATTTACCCTGCTGGAGACTTGCTTTGAAATTAAATGCGGATTTAGGTGAAAGCTTTGGACAATACAAAATAGGAAACGACGAAGCGGTCATGCCATTAATTGACCAAGCAAATATCGCATGCACTTATCATGCAGGTGATCCCCTGGTTATGAAAAACGCAATTAGGCTTGCAAAATTACACGATGTAAGTATTGGTGCGCATCCATCTTATCCAGACTTACAAGGGTTTGGACGACGTTCAATGAATTTGGCTAGCGACGAACTGGTCGTTATGGTTCAAGCACAAATTGCAATGCTAGAAGGCTTGGCAAAGTGTCAAGGCGTAACTCTGAGCTATGTCAAACCGCACGGCGCATTATACAACGATATGATGCGCGCGCCTGATGTTCTTGCCAACGTTATGCAGGCTTTATCAGATTATCATACTCGATACCCACTCATGCTGCAGGCAACGTCAAAACAGCAAGAAATCAGTAGTTTAGCGTCAACTCTCGATATACCTATAATTTTCGAGGCATTTGCCGACAGAGCATATTGCGATGATGGCACGCTTCGCCCACGAGATTATCATGACGCTGTTTTGTCAGAGAGCGAGAGCCTTAAACAAGTTGAACAATTGTTAACACAAAAAGTGGTGACAAGCGTGAATGGAAAGCAGATATCAATTAATGCCGACACTATTTGCGTGCATTCTGATAATGAACGCGCACTTGAACTATGCAAGAAAATCCGCGAATTAATCGACAAACGAGTCGAAGGCTAAGATGTATTCTTATGTCAAATCGCGACCTTGGCGCTTAAGTCATGGCGTAATGCTTCAGCGTGTTGGAGTTGTATCCTTTATGATGACGCTTGAAGATCTTACCTACTTAGACATCGATAGCGTCAATACACACGAGGACAACAACTTATCATCGAGCCAAGCGAAAAATGAGGGAAAAAGCAATTTAGAGAAAAAAAATGATTTTTTTAAATCGCTATTTGCGCGGCTAATGCGTGATGTTGAGTTAAATAATCTTCCAGAAGTTAAGGATCTCAACCTTTCTTACGAATCCTTGCTCATTGAGCTTGACCTTCATCTTTACGACCGATTAAAACTTAGCGAAACATTAAAGGATTATATATCGCTCACTATTGAAGACTTGCAGTCTCTTTACCTAAATGAGGCAAGGTCAAAAAGTGCAAGAGGTACCAACCAATATGACAAGTTGACGGTTTCCCCTTTGTCAAAAGAAAAGGGAAAAAAAGATGTAGGCACTGAAAAAAACATTGTTGATGACATCAAAGTTCGGATCCATGAAATCCCTGTTTGTTATCAGCCATTAAAAGGATTAGATAATGACATTGAACAGGTCAGTAAACATACTAATTATTCTGTAGAAGAAATCATCAAATTGCACTGTGCTTCACAATATCGCGTTTTCGCTGTTGGCTTCCTACCACATTTTGCCTATTTGGGGGAACTTGCAGAAGGGCTTGAGTGTCCTCGCCTTGCATCACCACGCAAAAAGGTTTTGGCGGGAGCTGTTGCTATCGCAGACCTTCAAACGGCCATCTATCCCAGCGACTCACCTGGTGGGTGGCATATTATTGGCTATACACCATTTGTGATTGGAGAGAATGACTTGGTATTTCAAAGTGGAGATCTTGTGCGTTTTCGCGCTATTGATGAGCAAGAATATCGTCACTTGAATGAGTATAAAGTGGCAAATTAGATGAGCAGTAAAAATGCGTGAACAGGTCGAAATCAAACAAATCGGACTGAAGGCAAGTGTGGTTGATTCTGGTCGAACAATGTGTCAAAGCAAAGGTTTTTGTCCTTCAGGTCCTTTCGACGTCATAAACTACCAGCTTGCACATAAAATGCTGTCCTTAGCTTATTGTGCATTAACTTCTGCAGATTTTGACATGGAGTCAAGCTGTCGCAGTACGTTTACTACTATAGAAGTGCTTGGTGGAAATTTTACTTGTAAGACATCAGTTGATTGTCTAATGGTAGTAACAGGTGCAAACGCAGACCTACAGATTAATAATCAAGCAGTAAAACCCAATACGGTATATCAACTTCAATGCGGTGATGATGTCCATATTGGTAAATTATATTCAGGCTTAGTTAACTACCTTAGTCTAAGTGTTGCCGTGGATATTACGCTTTTTTATAGCAGTGTATGTGCGGTCGGCAGAGAAAAGTCAGGAGGATTAAGGGGCAACGGTAAGAGTCTAAAGGTGGGAGAGACATTGCATGTTCTTAGAGAACAAGAAAAAGAAGTCAGCAGGCCTCAGATAAAATCAAAGCAGCTTAGTCGGCAAACTTTAGGCAGCGACTCGGCAAAGCGCATCGCTAATTTTCAAATCCCCAAGGCTTTGCAGAACTTCATATCCACACAATTAAAAAAGCACAAAACGTTAAAAGTTAGCCTTTCTTATCAATGCGAAAGCTTTGATGAACTTGCTTTACATCGCTTTTTTTCCCACGACTTCAAAGTAACAAATATGGTTGACGGTATGGGCGTGCGGTTGGAAGGTCCTAATCTGCAAAGTTCTATTGTGAAACTTTATTCGCAGCCAATTGTTAATGGTGCGATTCAGATAAGTTCAAATGGTCAAGCCATTATTATGCGACAAGACCGGCAAACTATCGGTGGCTATCCAATTATTGGAACGGTAGCACCAAACTCACTTGCCTTACTTGCTCATGCTATGCCTGGAGATACCCTTTCGTTTTGGCCTTCAGATATGGAAAGAGACCGAGCCGACTACCTTTTAATGTTAGCAATGATTGATGGTCTAAAAATGATTGGGCAATAAATTGTGCAATAAAAAGTATAATCGACTTGTCTATACAAATACGCTAACTCAGTTTTATAATCATTTATTCAAAAATATCGTTCTCCACAGCGTTAAGGATGTCATGTAATGAGTAAGGTTTATTTAAATGGTGAGTTTGTCGATTCGGACAAGGCAAGCATTTCTCCAATGGACCGAGGATTTTTGTTCGGGGACGGTATTTATGAAGTGATACCTTGTTATGACAATAAACCTGTTGGGCTGAGACTCCACTTAGAAAGAATGAACCGAGGGCTGGCAGAAATTAGTCTTCAATATCGGGCTGATAAACAGGAATGGGCACAAATTATTTCGAATCTTATTGCGCCTTACGATTCACCTTCAGTTGGGGTTTACATTCATGTTAGCAGAGGTGCTGACACAAAAAGATTTCATGCTTATCCCAAGGACATACAACCAACGGTCTTTGCTTATGCTTTTGATATTCCACCGTCGCAATCCTTGGATATTAGTAAAGTAAAAGGTTTTAAGGTAACAACCACACAAGACCTTCGTTGGCAAAGGTGCCATATTAAATCTACTTCTTTGCTGGGGAATGTAATGCATTTTCAGCAAGGGCAAGACGCTGGCGTAGATGAAGTGATTTTATTTAACGAGAAAGGAAATATTACTGAGGCTGCCGCTTGTAATGTGTTTGTTGTAAAAAACGAGAAAATAATGACGCCTAAACTAGATCATCAGTTACTCCCTGGAATTACAAGAAACATTATTCTTGAATCTTTGGCCCGAGAGGGAGGATTCGAAGTGAAAGAACAAGATATTCCACTATCTATGTTAGATGAAGCCGACGAAGTGTGGATAAGCTCGTCGAGTAAAGAAATAGGCCCTGTAGTTCAGGTCAATGATCGTATTTTAAATAATGGTTTACCTGGAAAATTATGGCTACGAGCTCAAAAAGCATACAATAAATATAAATTTGAGCTCTAATGCACTAGGGGCTGTTGATTTTTTAACCTAATTATGGAAGCTATTCATCTATATCATTATCGCAGTCTGCTTTGTTACATTCACCATAAAGATAAAGGCTGTGGTTAACGAGCTTCATGTCATTTGCTAAAGCAACCGCCTCTTGTCGGGCCTCAATAGTATCATCTTCGAACTCGATGACTTTACCGCATTTAAGACAAACTAGGTGGTCATGATGTTCTTTGTGACTGATTTCAAATACAGATTTACCGCCCTCAAAGTGATGTCGGTGAAGAATGCCTGCGTCGTCAAATTGATTAAGCACTCTGTAAACTGTCGCTAAACCTATTTCTTCGCCCATATCGATTAATATTTTATAGACATCTTCCGCACTAATGTGCTGATTCTTTGGGTCTTGTAAAATCTCTAATATTTTTATTCGTGGTAACGTGACTTTTAAGCCGGCTTTCTTTAATTCTTTATTTTGGTCCATCTTCTTTTTCTTGTCGGCATAATTTGTACGATAGTATATGCGAAGTTTAAAGAATTATCAGCTTCTGTCGACATATTAATGACGATCCCGAGATGTTAAACAAATTAGTTTGAGCGAGATTTATGACCAATAATAATAGTGCAGTACGTTCATTTTCTCTAAATTTAAGTGTAGTAAGAAAGCTTGTACTTGGCTTTTCATTATTGGCGCTGTTGCTAATCATTACGAGCGTCCTGTCATATATAGGATTGAGGAGCATCGCTGGTTCAGCAGAAGAAGTGGCATATACAAAAATGCCAATACAAAAGAGTGTGTTTTCTCTGAATGAGGCCTTACTCAATCTAGCAATGATCAGCACAAAAGCTGGATATGAGAAGGACGTAGTAAGACTAGAGAAGCTTGAAGCGCGATTTAAAACGCTTTCCGAGCAATATAATTCTAGTGTGAAAGGGCTTAATTCCTTAATAACCGGAAGTGATTTAAGTGAATTTGAACAAACTCAAACAAGAAGCCGCGAATATTTAGAATATGCACAAACACTTCTTGAAACACGATTTGCCCTGATCAAAACATCAAGCAACTTACGAGCCGCAGCAGAAACAGCCTTGTCACATACTGACGAATCAAGTGCGTTAATGATGGATTTATCATATTTGGATAACCAAAGCGCGGATATGGAAAACCTGATTGGCATGTCTACGAATATAGATAACAAATTAAGCTCACTATTGACGAGTATAAAGGAGCTTTTAAACGAAAATGATCCGGACATTGCAACGCAAGTTGTTGAAGATATTGATTATGCGCTTAGTAACATAGAGGTAGACATTGAATATGCGCTAAGAATCGCAGCTACTGTTAATGACGATGGCATTCTTGATATGTTTAAACAAGAGTACGCCAAGGCAACACAAGCACTCAAGCAAGATGATATGGGCGTATTTGCGTTGAAGAAACGTCAAATCGCCTTGTTATCACAAAGCGCATCATTAAGTTCGGACTCTGAGAACGCGATTGAGATGGCTTTATCATCTTTAGGTGCCTTGTCTAACAAAGTGAACTCCAGCGCCTTAGATGGACAGCAAAATATTTTGACCGCTGTACAAGACAATGTGATTAAGAGTATTGTCATATCAGTACTTGGCATATTAGCCACGGTAGTGTTAGCCATAACCTCTACTCGCAGTATCGCAAAACCATTATCCAAGGTAAATAAACGGTTGCGAGTGATATCTTGCGGTGATTTGACGAAAACGCTCGATGAGAGCGGTAATGATGAATTTGCTGAATTATCCAAAAATATTAACCTTCTAGTTCGTTCCCTGCATAGCTTAATTAGTAGTATTTACGAGAAAGAAGAACAATTGCATGAGGTTACGCTTCGCACTAAACAAATTGGTGACCATTCTTTAAATCAGGTTGCCGAGCAGCGTTCTCAAATTGACTTGACCTCAGAGAATACCCAAAAGGTTAAACAAACGAGTTTATCTAATTTAAATCAGATTCAATCTGCCGATCTCAAGCTAGTCGAAGCGATGACACAAAGTGATACTGTAGTTAATTTAGCCAACCGTTCGTTAACTCAGGTAAACAAGCAAGCTACTCAGGCTCAGCACTCCGTAGAGATAGTGAATCGTTTGGGTGACAATAGCAATAAAATTGGCAGTATTCTGGATGTAATTAAAACGATTGCGGAACAAACGAATCTCCTTGCGTTAAATGCTGCGATTGAAGCTGCTCGGGCAGGGGAGCAAGGGCGAGGATTTGCGGTTGTGGCTGATGAGGTTCGCACTTTAGCGACGCGCACCCACGATTCAACCGAAGAAATTGAAAAGATGATTGGTAATTTGCAGCAAGATTCTCAACAGGCAGTCGAGGCAATGAAGCACGGTGCTCAACAGGTAAAAGAGAGTGTAGAGATTACTAATAATGTGACAGAACAGGTTAACGCTATTAAGGCCATAATTGAAAGTCTTGCAGCGGTTAACAAGACAATTGTAGATGACACGAAGACTCAAGACGCTTTACTTGACGATGTTGTGAATCGCTTACACACCATCGTAAATTTAAGTAACGACAGTGCTAGTAGTACGCAAGCGTCGAACGATGCTATTCACGAAATAAGCTCTCAAATGGAAGCACTGCGCGACGCAGTAGGTAAGTTCAAGTTGGCATAGGATGAATGTGTGTTATATTTCGCTGAAACATCGCCAATAATAAAAAAATAACATGCAAGCTCGAGAAAATATATTGTTTTACTCCGCTCTCGTGGGAGCAGTTCTTTTATCAGATCCAGCTCTAATGAGAGGATTAGTTGCCTTTGGATCTGGAAATGCTTCATTTAGTCAAATCACAAATTATGTTGTTATAAAGGGCTTTACTGAACAAGTTTCAATTATCGTAGGCAATGCTTTCAATTACATCGGTGTTTTCTTTTGGTTAATTTTGAATAAGAAAAAAGATCCTACTATTCAAAATTGGTCGCGCTGGCTAAGCTTGTTCGCATGCTTCGTGTTTTATGTAAATTCAATGTGGTCTCTATGGCTGCCGATCATAGAAGGCGGGCGCATGTCTTCTACGTTTCCGATTGTCTTTTTGTGGATAACAGCATACTGCGTAGGTGTAAGCCTTTTAAGTGGATGGCTTGGCAGGGCAATTGGTAAAAAAATAAATGCATCCAACTCATTAAAGTGAGCGTTATTCTTAGTATAAACAGAATAGAAGTTGTTTATTTGAGATAGCTCAATAACTTGCAGTGGTGCAAACGCACAATCTGAGGTAATGTATTTCCGCATAGTTGAGCATAAGGCTGCATACCTGCAGTGTCTGTTTACACTATTCTGCAAAAATCGTGTTTTTAAGTAGGTGAACTATTAGAAGATGAAACTGCACCAATTAGTATATTATTGTTTAGCACTTGTCCTCGCCGTAAATAGTAATTTGGCGATGTATTTTAGTGCTCATTCAATGGATGCTTTCAATAGCGATACCTCCGATGACACTTTGCTGATTTGTACAGGCAAATCCGTTAAGTTAATTTCGAGCTTTGAATATTTTACGAATAATAGAATTGTAGAAGTGTCCGATATTGGTGAGGCACCTAGTTTTGATCCGGCCCCAAGCTATTTTTTAAACAGTGATAAAAACGCAAGCCATCAAACAGAAAATATTGACTGTCCTGTAAAGCTAGCGATTGAACCGAGCTTTTTGGACTTAGACTTCCTTTCTGTGAATATTTTCACGCGTGGTTCCTTCCATCTAATAACAGAAAGAATCGTTTCGTTAATTAATGTTTCTTTAACATACAGCCCACGGCTCACAAGAGCACCACCTCAAACTTCATAATTTAAACCTTTTACATTTAGCTTTGAAACGCACATGTTCTTGCGCGCATATTTCAAGGCAGTTTAATTTGCTTTGCACACACAAAGCCTTAACTCTTATTAATGGTTATTTATGAAGTATATACAAATAAAAAGAAACATCCTTGCTAGTACATTTGCATTGAGCACCTTATCGGTGGCTATGTTTAGTCATGCCCAATCGTCATCATTATTGGTGCCTATGTGTGCCACAACGGCGCTAAATATGGCTGCGGTATCGAGTCTCGATATAGAGAAAATTCAAGTCACAGGAGAAATAAACTCTCTAATTTTATCCTCAAATATTGATTTAGCTTCATCTAGTTCGCCTGATTTGCGAAAGCAAATAGATCTGCTCCCAAGCCTTGATATCAATAGCAATGGACGGGTAACGGGTGTGTTGCAATACAGAGGATTATTTTCTGACCGAGTGAATGTTAGAGTGGACAGTGCATCTATCGCTGGAGCAGGGCCAAACGCGATGGATAGCCCCCTTTCGCATGTTATCGGTACTGCTGGACAGACAATAAAAATCTACAACGGAATTGCGCCAGTTAGCGCAGACGCGGAAACACTAGGTGGTGCCATTGATATCGTCGACACTGCACCACTATATACAAACTCAGCAAACTACGAACATTCTGGTCTTGCCTCTTTCGGATTATTTTCTAACGATGGTGAGTTGTTAAGTGCACAGTTTCAATCGGTAAACAAAAGCAGTTATTTTGCGATTAATGCAGATACACAAGAAGGTAATAACTATAAAACGGGAGACAACAGGATTGTTCCTTCGACCTTCTATGACCGCTACGGTGTTAAGCTAAGAGCGGGCTTGAAAATTGATAAGCATGAATTTGATTGGTCAATAAGCGCACGAAATACAGATGAGTCAGGTACTCCAAGTCTTGCTATGGATATTATCTACATCGATTCTTTAGTTGCGAGCATGAAGTATCGATATCAAATAGATACTGAATGGGCTTTAAAGTCACATATTTATGGTAATAACAACGAACATGGTATGAATAACTTTTCATTCAGGCCAAACAATAACCTGATTCGTCACAGGCTTAATACCGTGGATAGCCAAGGAAGAGGTTTAGACTTAGTTTTGAGCCATAGTGGTGATGTGTGGGAAAGCGAATATGGGGTAAATACGAAGTTGACGACGCACAACTCGTTTATTACTAACCCAAACAATGCCGCTTTCTTCATTAATAATTTTGATGAAGTTGAAAGAGATTTATTTTCTGTATATGCCCAAACTGGGCAGAAAAGTCTCGCTGACAATGAGCAGCAATTTGATGCTTGGCAAGTAGGGGCTCGTTATTCTCGTGTGAACGCAAGTGCCAACCCAATTGGCTCAAATATGGCAATGATGAATCCCAATATTCGCAATTTAAGAGATGCATTTAATGCGGCAGACCGTGCATTAGATTTCTCTTTATTGGATTTAGTCGCGAAGTCTAGTTTTGTTGTTAATTCGTCAATGAAGCTACAGTTTTCAGCAGGAATTAAAGAGAAAGCACCAAGCTATCAGCAACTTTATACATGGTTTCCTCTTGGCATATCGGCGGGGCTTGCAGACGGTAGAAATTACATTGGCAATCTAGACTTAGGTAAGGAAACAGCCATCAAGTTCGATCTGAGCGCGTTGATCGAGGGAGAGAATTGGCGCTTGATACCAAATATGTTTGTAAGCAACATTAATGATTACATAATAGGGATGCCATCTGAAAATTCATCAGCAAATGCGATAGCAATGATGAATTCGATCCCTGCGCCGCTTCAGTGGGAAAACCAAGATGCACGGATTGTGGGTTTTGATATCAGTTACCAGTATCGTTTTAATGATGCGCTTAATTTGAATTTTGTAAGTCAGTTTCTGCGAGGAAAGCAACTCGGCGAGCTTGAACAAAACTTGTATAGATTATCACCAGTATCCGCTAACGTTACCTTAGACTGGAACAAAGATAACTACCAAGTAATGCTTATAGCTAACCTCGTTGGCGCTCAAAATAAAGTAGCACAGATTCAGAATGAAACACCAACTAGTGGCTACGGTACTCTAGACATTCAAGCGAGTTATGAATTTGAGAATGGTTTAAAGCTTTCTATCTTAGTCGAAAACATGCTGAACAAAGCTTATGCATCTCACCTAGGGGGTATAAATAGAGTAGGGCAAACTGACATTGCTATTGGAGAAAAACTGCCTAGTGCCGGACGAAACCTAGGCGCATTTGTTCAATATATGTTTTAAGGGCGGGGTGTTCTACAAAACTGAAAAACGGTCTAGTTATAGCTTCACACTTTTGAAAAAAAGCCATTACTGGCTGGAACTATAATAATGAAAACCGCTATCACTGATGCTAATAGCGATAGCGGTTTTTTTGTATGGTAGTTCCGACTAACTAGATAAAAAGTGGAGAGAAGAATATCAATAGAACTGACGAACATTTCCAATACTTAGCTCGACTTCTAACAATACACTAAGATAATTCAGCTAAGATAAGCAAATACTTCCGCTATAAGAAATCTTTATCGTTACAGGCTTTTTCTAGTATAAAGTCTGTTTATTCGTTTACGTCTGTAGGGGCTTCATTAAATTCGTAAATACTGAACCTAGAGTCGTAGTCACCATAAACCGTTACTCCACATTTACCCCAACTATCTGGTATATCAACTAATTGGTCATTTTCCAACGATTTCAGTATTGTGATTTTTGTGTCGCAACGAATTTCGATTTTTTCTATTTTGCCTTGAACATCGCCGATTGAGAACTTATCGCGTTGTAAGGTGTGATGCGCAGTTCCCATTCGTGTAATTAATACTCGTCTTTCTAAAATAGCTGTATTCGTGAGCGTATCCGTAAGCTTAGAGTATACCGAATTCACAAAAGCAATAAGACGAGCACTAACATCGTTGTCGGGTAATTCTAAGTCACCGCTAAAATATTGTTCATAGATGTCTTCTACCATTATGTAGTTGCCATTGTTAGTCGCATGCTGTACCGCCTTTGCCAAGATTAAGACATCGTTATTTGATAGAGATGTTTTTTTATTGTCTCGACGCAGACTAATGACAGACTGGTTAGCAAAATACTCTTGCTTTAATTTATCGTTCGTTAATTCGTGAAATGCCATGGAAACCTGATCAGCGATTTTGATCTCGGTAAAATTTAACACGTCCCGTTGATTTATTTTGTCTATGAATTTTTTAGCTTCGGTAATGTCTTTAGCCCTTATTGCTGTAAGCGCTTTGTCGTAATAATTTTTGAATCGACGGGTAACAACGTTTTCTTTATCTCCCATAAAGAACTCAAATTTAACAAGATTTTTAGAAGAGTAAGTTGGCTCTCCATTTTTCAAAGCCGGTTTGTAAGTCCATCTTTTTGCAGCCTGTCGGGCAGCGTTTTCGAACTTGCGGTTGCCAGAAGAATCAATTACTACAACATCCTGTACTTTACCTGTCTCATTCACGCCAAAATTTACGATGACCCATCCCTCTATACCACTTCGAGCATTGTTAGTCGGATATTTTGGAGAGGGGCGTTCTATTGGCTCGGGCTGCTCGAATTCGAAAGCTTCAATGGCGAAAGTTGATGTCGTATTGCCGTCATTGGCAATAAGTTTTGAGGGGGTCAATAGAGCAAAGCCCAAGGTGAAAGTAAAAAAAAGAGTAAAAATACTTGTTATACGCGTGAGCATTCTAGTCAATCCGAATTGAAAAATATGGGCAAAGTAATACCCTAAATAAATGCTAAAAAGATAAAGAATTTAAGTCATGGGAACTTGTGAATATACGATATCGTTTGCTTTTGATTCGATATACTCTTTTCTTGAAGTGTGAATTCGAATGTGAATATGCAGAGCTTCCAATGTCCTAAATTCTTTCGATTGTTCAATGCCTAATAGCAACCAAAAGTGTACTTCTCTTTCGGTCAATATAAACCATCTGTTTTATTATATACGATGGTCTGTTGATTTTCAACAGACCATCGCTATTTTTCTCTCGTGTTGAAGGCTTTTTGATACGATAACGTTAATTGTGTGCTAACCGAACATGGTTTGATAGGCTTCAGCTAACTTATCATCTCGTATGTTGTTTAAAGCGTGTATCGATGCGCACCTATTCTGTTCGGCAAAATCCACCATCACAAAGTTAGGGAAAAACGCTTTAATACGCCAACCATCGCCTAAATTCAAAACTTTTACTCTATTTTGGTCCATTTGTGTTTTCACACCGTCCTCAAGACAATTGGTCCACAACTCTTGCATCCGCGGCACGCCTGTTGGGGTCCACAATGCATCATCTCTATCCACAATACTTTCTGAAAAGCCCGTTGCGGTCCAGTACATCATGCCCATCACATTGGGTGCATACTCTTGCTTAGCAACGGCCATTTGTGCCATACGTTCTCTTTGCTTCCGCGTGTTTTCATCCAGTTTGGCCCCATAGTTTTTCGCGCCATTTACGGTTTTAGTGTTCTTTTTCGACGTGCCGCCCTTTCCCTGATACTGCAGGCCTTTGAAAGAAGCGTCGTAATGCTTTTTCTTTTCTTCTTTTGTTTTGCCATCATCAAATAAATTACGAAAGCCAAGAATTCCGTCGGAACTATCTAGGCCAGTCATTTTGGTGATTTCTGCAACACCTTTTTCAGCAAACACACAAACAATCTTACCCGCGACATCCCTTAGCTCTAATTTACCAAACTCTATCCCCTTATCTATAAAAATTTTGTCGCCAAGCACTTCAATACAATACTTAGCAATCAGCGGATAATTGGTACATTTATCAAATTTAAAAATTAAAAATTCTGAGGCGTTTTCCCCCGATAGAAAGCTTGCACCTTGCGTAAGCATGTCATGAAGACTTTCACCAAAACAACCAACGACCATTTTTGATCGTTCAACGGTCATATTATTCCCAGAAATGTCTTTAAAATATGCATGACTGTCGCCCATATTGACTTTATGATGAGACGCGAAACCACTTCGATTTTTGCGGTATGCGCCATGATATCCGCATAATTCAGCACCGTTATCACCGGCTCGTGCAAGTATGCGTAAGTCGAATAGCCTTACCCCTGCAGCGGCTTGTTTACCAATCCCGACATTTTGAGTTTGTGCGTTTGCGTTTCCACCCGTAATGGATGCGTCATGACTGCCAGCGAAAACGGTCTCACTGAGCCGGCGGTTTAATCCACCCTTTAAAGTACTGTATTTAACGGCCACTTAATTGCTCCTATTAATATGTTTCAATTTAGGTTTTACGAGTACCGTAAATACGCCAAAGCTTCGTCTAATGGGCGCAAAAACATCGATACCACTCTTTAATGAGTATTATTCGACTATCGAATAGAGGTCATTTGGATATTTTTTGAACAAATAAGCTAGAACAATTCGCTGCGGGTTGCAATATTTTTACGAGACTAATATACAATCTACCGCCAAATGTGAACTTCAAAACCATTGTGTTTCAATGAAATCTTAACGGGGTGTAATTTACTAAAGTACAAGTTACCGAGTTATAAATCGGATAGGGATTTGCCTTTTGCATATGTAAAATGTTGTTGAGCAGAATTATCGATACAAATCTAAAAACTGAATTACCTGTTTTTAGTATCTTCACGAATAAAAATAGACATTATTAAGTGCCCGTTTCTGATGCTGGTTCAGGTGCTCTGATAGGAATAAAAAATCGCCTAAGCGTTAAACTGAGTGTGCGTTTACGAAGCTCACTAAAAAACGATTGTTTGTCAGTGTATAAAACGCTTTCTATATATACCGATTCTTGCTTATACTGCTCTAAACGTTGCTTGAAGGATTCTCTTTCGCGCGCTTTTCGCTCATCACTCCACGAGGTGTTGTCGATTAAGTCAATGGCTTTTTCTTGAGTTTGTACCGCCAATTCGAATTGACCACTTGCTGCGTAGCTGGCCGCTAATGTGTCGACGAATGTATGCCTTAGGGCGTGATCAGGATCAGCAACTACTCTTTCGGCCAGGCTAACTGCATAATCGGGCTCAAAAAATGGGTTGACTTCGATGGTTGATAAAAACCATGCGATATTATTTGTACCAAAGGGAAATAGGTCTTCTGCGGCCTTTTCTAAAACACTCTCTGCTTTGTCCATATCAGCTGAACCTAGATACCCATTTGTATAAACCGCAGCAAGTTCAGTTGGTAAAATGGCGTCTGGGTTGTTCGAGTATGCCTTTTCTAATAGCCATAGCGTGTCACTTGTTGGAGGTAACACATTATCATCTAGTGCATAAAGCGTGGCTAAAACAACATTAGCCAACGGGAAGTTTTTGTTTACCAATTTTTTAATGCCTTTCTCGCCGTCCCTTATTAAGTCTTGGCTATCCCCCATAAAACGCATTATTGCAAAGGTCAAAAACTCCGCGTATTCGTCTCGCTCTTTGATCAATTTTGCCCAGCTAAACACTTTTTGCCAGTCTAGATAATCACCGGCTCTAGAATATGCCCAAATCATGCGTTTTAAGGCTAAGATATTCCCGCTTTTTGCTAATTCTAAGCAAGTGTTGAATGCGTCTGTTGGTTCAGCGTTTAGTACTTGGTTACAAGCTAATAGTCGCTCATCAAATGCAGGACGTTGTTGAACTATCTGTTCTGAGGGCGCTTCTGAGTCAAACGCGCCTAAAATGTTTAATACGACTACGATAGCAACCACGGCACTAGCAAGCTTAAAGAAAGTAGGGCGTCCAGACTTTTTTGTTTGGGTTTTGTCGACTGCGTCTTTGTCCTTTAGAATCGAATTGGTTTGGTTTGACTCATTAGGCTCGTTACTCAATCTGGTTTCTAGCGAAGCTAAGCTAAGATCTGTCTTATCAGCATTCTCATGATAAAACTCGTAGTTGAGCTTATCGTCATCATTCTCAGCGTTAAAACTTTCAGTAGAGGTATCACTCGGCCCAACAGGCTTATTGTATTCTGAGAGTTCTTGTTCAAGGATATGGTGCTTGTGCATTCGCTCACTTAAAGCGTCTATCTCATCTTGCGTAGGACCTGTACCTTCTAAATCTTTGACCGACGAATCATCTGCACTCTTGGAGTCTCGGTTAGCATAGGCTAGCGCTTCTTTAAATGCGGTTTGGATTTGTAAAATTTCATCAATGCTTTTTTGCTCTTCCTTGGCATTTTGCTCGGCTTCTCTGAAAGCGGATTTTATTTCCGAACTGTCTTTTGTCGGTTCCATGTTTAAGAGTTTCCAGCAATCGCTCATATTTCAAACCTTGTATTGCGCACAAAAATTAACAGCATTGATGTTCTGAACCAGCCAAAATGAAAATTTTTGACTTAGCTTCTAACTTAGCTTTTACCCTAGTTCTGCTAAGCACATTTCTTCAGATATTTGCTTACACCATGCTTTAACACGTTCATCGGTCAGTTCAGGTTGTCGGTCTTCATCGATACCCAAGCCAACAAAATGATCATCGTCAGCCATGCCTTTCGAGGCTTCAAACTCATAGCCTTCGGTTGACCATTGCCCAATCAATATTGCTCCTTTCGGTTCAACAATGTCTCTTATCATACCCATCGCGTCTAGAAAGTATTCAGCGTAGTCTTCTTGGTCACCACAGCCAAATATTGCGACAAGTTTGTCTTCGAAATCTATTTCTTCGAGTTCTGGAAAGAAGTCGTCCCAATCGCATTGAGCTTCTCCATAATACCAAGTAGGAATTCCAAAGATCAGGAGATCAAACTCAGCAATTTGTTCTTTGGTGCTTTTCGAAATGTCTTTGACATCTATTAAGCTTTTACCAAGTTCCTTTTGGATCATTTTTGCGATGTGTTCAGTGTTTCCCGTATCGCTTCCAAAAAATAAACCAACTGTCGCCATCTAACTACTCCAATACGTATTTCGGATTATTCTACACCCGATGAAATATAAACTAATTGAATAATGCCTTTTGTCACAAAACCCAAGGCTCCTAAACCCAACACGCCATAAGCGACGAATCGACCAATTTTTGGGACATCGTTTTTTTTCATTACATCGTGTACCGCAAAAAACATTAATAAGAATAGTCCCACCAACGCTATATCTAAGGCAATTGATTCGAAAAATTTAAACTGTTCAGGAGTCATGTTGCAATGTCAAAATGCTGCTAAAAATTGGCTGAATGCTAACACAAAACTATCGGAAAACGTAATAATCCAAATGATTTACACCCAAAAGTGTACAAATTATTGGCCGTGTAAATACTTTGTGATCAAGGTGTTAACTACTTGAGGTTTCTCCGCATGCAACCAGTGACCCGCAGCTACGATTTTTGCACTAGCATTGGTAAGCTGAGCTTTTATAGTACTTTGGTGTTCAAGGCTTACGTAGTTTGAGTTTTGCCCAATAATGAATAGTGTATCCCCACGATACCGTAACTTATCCGAAATGTTCCAAGCACTTAAATCTGGATAGTCTCTGACCAGTAATTCAAGATTAAAACGCCATGCCCAATCCCCGTCTTTTTTCTGATACAGGCTTTTCAATAAAAATGCTTGTGTAGATGCATCCTTTACATGCTTAGACAGTTGGACTTGTGCATCTTTGCGACTTGTAATTGAGCTCAAATCAACGCTTTGTAATCCACTAATAACGTTGTGATGGCGTGGTTCGTATGCGACAGGGGCAATGTCTAATAGAATTAGCTTTCGAATAAGATCAGGTCTTGCGTGTGCTACGTGCATCGCAAACTTGCCGCCAAGACTGTGCGCCACTAAATTAAGTGGGCATTGCAGTGCATTCAAGCCATTACTCATGTAAAAATGCTCGATGGTCGAGATAATTTGAGAAGCACCTTGTTCAAAATCAAAATGCGTAGACCACGGTGATTGTCCGTGGTCAGGAAGGTCAATACTTAGTACGCAAAATTCTTCGTCTAGCGAGCGCCGGATAACGCTCAAATTATCAGCGCTTCCAAACAGTCCATGCAACAAAACAACCATGCCACTTTGTGATAAGTCTCGTGATGGTTCAAGCACATTGTCCAAGCCATGTACTTGATAGTGAAGAAGCTCGATCATTCAAAAATGCCTAAAAACGGTTTACATATTTGGATAATTAGGACCACCCATGCCCTCAGGCACTACCCAATTAATGTTTTGGTTAGGCTCCTTGATGTCGCAAGTTTTGCAATGAACACAATTTTGAGCATTGATTTGGAAGCGTTTGCCTGCTTCATCTTCAATTACTTCATATACCCCTGCTGGGCAGTAACGTTGCGCAGGTTCATCGTATTTACCTAAATTGACTTCTATAGGAATGCTCGGGTCCTTTAATTTTAAATGACACGGCTGGTCTTCTTCGTGGTTTGTATTTGATAAAAACACCGACGAAAGCTTATCAAAACTCAACACGCCATCAGGTTTAGGATACTCAATTTTGTTGCTCGAAGAAGCGCTGTTTAAGCATAAATGGTCTGGTTTAGTATCAGTGAAGGTAAACGGCAACTTACCTTTAAACACATTCTGATCGATCGTGTTGTAAGCACCACCAATATAATTACCAAATTTATGGATGACAGAACCAAAATTACGAGACTGATACAGCTCGTCGTAGACCCAACTTTCTTTAAAGCGCCGCGCATAATCAGAAGGTTCTGAAGAACTCTCAGAATTTTGTAGAGCTTCGAACAGGGTTTCTGCCGCAATCATGCCAGACTTCATCGCAGTATGATTACCTTTTATTTTAGAAAAGTTAAGGGTGCCGGCGTTACATCCGACCATTATGCCGCCGGGGAATGTCATCTTTGGTAGCGACTGTAGTCCCCCTTTAGCAATGGCTCTTGCCCCATAAGTCACGCGAGTTCCACCTTTAAGAGTGTCAGCGATGACTGGGTGGTGCTTGAGCCTTTGGAATTCGTCGAAAGGGCTTAAGTG
>CBFHTO010000027.1:0-51179 GCA_965658765.1 Glaciecola sp.
AAACGCGAGTGTTGCGCCCCTCGCCGCAAGAAACGCCAACATTGCTATCCAAAGCGAGGGATTTCCTAATTCTTTTGCGAACCACCAAGTAGGTAAAAATACCAGTAGGGTACTGATCACCATAGTGTTGCGCATAGGGCGCCCTTCGCCTAAACCAACGAACACGCCGTCGAACAAAAAGCACCAATGGGCGACAAGCGGAATCAACACTATGTAGATGTAATAGTCTTGCATGGTCACTTTTATGCTTTCGTGGTGGGTTAATAGCGCAACAATGGGTTCACCGAAAACTAAGAAAACGAAAGTATACAAGGTTGCCACTGCGCTAGATTGAAGAAGGCCAATACGTACCTGTTCATTAAGTAAATACTTATGTTTCTTGCCCTTTGCTTCTCCAACAAGCGCTTCAACAGCGTTTGCAATCCCATCAAGTCCTAATGCAATTAGGGCAAAGAATTGCATAATAATTGCGTTGACGGCACCAGCCTGACTCGAATACCGAACACCCATCAAAGTGATAAATGCCAATGTGAATTGAAGCGCTATGTTTCGGATAAACATGTGGCTGTTCAAGCTTACCAGTGGGCTAAGCTTTGATAAGCTCAGACAAGTAAGAAGCGAGGTATACTCTTCAGGATTTGCTAATTTAAAGCGCGCTAAAATAAAAGCAAAGGCGATCAACATCATGCAGTATTCTGCAAATACTGTGGCGGCAGCAACACCTTTTACACCTAAACCAAAACCATAAACAAGTACAATACTCGCAATGATGTTGAGTAGATTTATGGCGACTTGCAACCCTAGTATCCATTTGACCTTTTGCTGCCCTACTAACCAGCCAATGAGCACAAGATTGATCATCGCTGCTGGAGCGCCCCAAACTCGCACATAGAAATAGTCCTTAATGCTCTTTTTAACAAGGCTACTTGCTTCTGAAAAATACAACCCTGCTTGCAAAGTGAGCTTTTGCAAAAGCAAAATAATCAGTGCCAATAAGAGGGCTAGGAATATCCCTTGCACAAGCACTTTAAAGGATTCAACATTGGGTTTTGGTTTCATTTGGGCACTTAAGCCAGTGATCGACATTTTCATGAATCCACACACCCAATAAATTTGAGTAATGATCAGACTACCCACTGCGGCACCTGCGAGGTACTCTAATTCATCCATGCGTCCAAGTATGGCAGTGTCGACCAGACCAAGCAGGGGCGTTGTTATGTTTGCCAATATAAGAGGAAAGGCTAAAGTAAGTAGCCGCCAGTGAGTGGCTTTAATATCGTTATCAGATTTGACTAGCGTGACATCCAAATTATTTTATATGACTAAATGTTACTATATTTAACGATGAACTCGAACTTAAAAACACGCGTAAAAAATTTTGCAGTGAAAAAAGGATATAACTTTGCAGTATGGTAAAACTTTCGATGGTGGCAAGATACGGAGGGTAACATGATGCGTTATTTTGCTTTAATTATGTGGCTGGCACTTATTAGTTATTCCGCAATCACTAACCACTCTTATGCGAAGACAGAAGCCCTTAAAGAGGAGGAGTCCTCAGTACCTAACATTGACCTGCAGTTCCAAAATTTCACTATGCTCCTGTATCACCACGTTGATGACAACACACCGAGTATCACTAGTGTGAGTCCGAAGACCTTTTTAGAGCACATGGAATATCTAAATGAACATCACGAGGTTATTTCTCTTGAACGAGCTTTAGAGTCGATAAAGTCTCATGAGCCATTACCTAATAAGTCGGTAGTCATTACTTTTGATGATGGTTACACCAATATATTGGAAAATGCTCACCCAATATTACGTGACTTCGAGTTTCCGTATACGGTTTTTATCAACCCCGAAAGCATCAATGCTTATGGTTCCCAACTCACCTGGGAGCAAGTTCGCTCTATGCAACCATTAGCAACTTTTGCCAATCACACTCTGGATCACCTCCATCTGCTTGAGCGTTTAGAGGATGAGTCAGAAAGTGAATGGTTAGAGCGAGTGACACACAACATTGACAAAGCGGAAGCAAAACTCGAGGAAGAGTTGGATTATAGTAAAAAATGGATTGCTTATCCGTTTGGCGAATTTAATACCCGTCTAAAAACACATCTTTTCGATAAAGGATATATTGGCTTTGGGCAACAGTCTGGTGCGGTGAGACGATTCAGTGACTTTGCCGCCTTGCCTCGCTTCCCGGCAGCGGGAATATATGCAAATCTAGATAGTCTCAAAGTTAAGCTATCGAGTATTGCTATGCCTGTAGCTAATGTCTTTCCTTCGCAGGTGGAATTTAAAGCCGGCGACAGCATTGATACGCTTTCATTTGATGCTCATGCTGAAGATTTTACACCAGCATCGCTAAATTGTTTTTTTAAATCTACAGCAGTGCCTATCAAGCACTCGCAAACATCTGGTCAGAACGTTCGTTTTGAGCTGAAATTGAATCATAACTTTACGCCTGGAAGGACGCGAGTCAACTGCACTGCACCAAGTAAATCTCTAAAAGGGCGCTTTTATTGGCACTCCTTTCCCATGTTTGTGGCTACAAACGAAGGGGAGTTCCTCGACTAAATAGTGGCAGCCAGTTCCGCGCCTTGTCTAATCGCGCGCTTTGCGTCAAGCTCGGCGGCGACATCAGCGCCACCTATTACGTGGATAGGCCGGTTCAATACAGCAAGTTCAGATTCAAGCTCTCGAAGTGGTTCTTGCCCTGCGCAAACGACAATATGATCTACGTTTAACAATTTAGGTTTATCGTTCACTAGTATATGTAAGCCATCATCATCTATTTTTTGATATGACACGCCATTAATCATTTGTACCTTGTGATGTTTTAGCGATTGGCGATGGATCCAGCCTGTAGTTTTGCCCAAGCCTTTCCCGACTTTTGTCGTTTTTCGTTGCAATAAGTAAACTTCTCGCTCAACGTCCACTTCCGCTCTTGGCTTTAGAGCACCTGGCTCAGCATAGCTTTTGTCGATCCCCCAATGGTTTAACCATTTGTCGATATCACCACTTAGATTATGTTTTTCTACCAAGTACTCAGATACGTCAAAGCCAATTCCGCCAGCACCAATTACCGCAACTTTACTTCCCACGTGCTTATTGTCTCGTAGCACGTCTAAATAGCTAATTACCTTTTCGTGATCCGCGCCATCTATATTCAGTGTCCTAGGCTTGATCCCAGTCGCCATAATAATTTCATCAAAGTCATAGGACTTGAGGACTTCTGCATTTACTTTTGTATTTAAATGCAACTGTACTTTGTAGTCACTAAGCTGACGGTCAAAATAGCGTATGGTTTCATAAAACTCCTCTTTACCAGGGATCCTTTTCGCATAGTTAAACTGACCTCCAATTTCATTAGCCTGATCAAATAAGTGAACTTCGTGTCCTCGTTGTGCGGCATAGTTAGCAAATGAGAGACCAGCGGGTCCAGCACCAATTACCGCAAGTTTTTTCGGCTTAACCACAGATTTAAAAATAAGCTCAGTCTCAAAACATGCCACAGGATTGACTAAACAACTGGCGCGTTTCTGCTCAAAAGCATGGTCTAGACATGCTTGGTTGCAAGCTATACACGTATTTATCCGGTCAGATTTGTTATCCAATGCTTTTTGCATAAAGTAGGCGTCAGCTAAAAAAGGTCGAGCCATTGATACCATGTCAGCGTGGCCTTCGCTGAGGACCTGCTCAGCTATCTCAGGTGTATTTATTCTGTTTGTAGTGATCAAGGGAATACTGACCTCTTGCTTCATCTTTTGGGTCACCCATGTAAATGCAGCTCTAGGTACTGAGGTCACAATGGTAGGGATGCGTGCCTCATGCCATCCTATTCCAGTGTTGATCAAAGTGGCTCCCGCTTTTTCAATCGCCTTAGCGAGATAGACTATTTCGTCCCAGCTTGCGCCACCCTCAACTAAGTCAAGCATGGACAAGCGATAGATTATTATGAAGTTCTCGCCTACTTTTTGCCGAGTTTGAGATACTATTTCTACTGCTAGACGGGCTCGGTTCTCTAATGAACCACCCCATTCGTCATCTCTATGGTTAGTGCGCTCGCAAAAAAACTGGTTTATCAAGTAGCCTTCTGAGCCCATTATTTCGACACCATCATAACCTGCAATTTGGGCATAGGAGGCACATTGAGCGTAATCCTTGATAGTGCTGCGCACTCCCCGCGATGACAGTGCTCTTGGCTTGAATGGCGTAATTGGTGACTTAGCGTTTGATGCAGATACTGCAAGTGGGTGATAGCCATAACGACCTGAATGTAAAATTTGCATACAGATCTTACCACCCTCTTTGTGTACAGCGTCAGTGATGACTCGGTGTTTTTTTGCATGACGCTCACTGGTCATTCGGCCAGCGAAAGGGGCAACCCAACCGGATATATTCGGGCTAATACCCCCAGTTACAATGAGGCCAACGCCGCCTTTGGCTCGCTCAGCATAAAAGGCCGCAAGCTTTTGGAATCCGCCTTTCTCTTCCTCAAGCCCAAGGTGCATTGAGCCCATAAGGCTTCGATTTTTCAATACGGTAAAGCCTAAATCCAGTGATTCGAAAAGGTATGGATAATTTTCATGCTTGCTCATTTTATAACTGCCTTTTTATTGGGTGTAATACGCAGCGACTATTTGCGCATTGGAGCCTGTAGTTATTACTTTTTTTGTTTGAGTTGTGCTCGGTATTTTTAATCAATTTTGTATGCCATTCTTAAAAAGTGCTGGCTACTAAATCCTAATTCTGTGGCAGAGCTCACTGTGAATCGGCAAGCTTCATAAAAACTGACCGCTTGTTCGTTTTGCTCGTCAACGTCTAGTACTAAATGTGATTTGTTGAGCGTTTTTGCTTCATTTATGGCGAGCGCAATAATTTTTTTGCCAATTCCCATTCCCTGATATTCCTCGTCGACAGACAAATGGCCAATACATAATTCATGTGGTTTTGGTGGAGGGAACGCATGCAATAATTGCTCGTTAAAATGGAGGATTTTAGCAATTTGCTCAATAGGTAAAAACGAAGTGAGTGACTCTAAGGTCGCTCTGTGAAAAGCATTCCCCATATCACTATGCCATAAGGTGAATGCACCAACTAATTTGGAATCATAAAAGACGGCTTTATGTCGAGCAGCACTGTATTGACCGTCTTCTAATTGACAAGAATTGAATAAATATTCCTTTGCAGTCTGAACGTTTCCAAAGAGTTTTGGCAATAACACTGGGGCCGACTTGAAAATCAACTCTGCTACTGCTTTTGAATCCTCAACCGAGGCAGTTTTAATTTCAACCATCGTTTGTGATACAGACCTATATTGGCTTGCGTTTTAGTCGATACGCGGATACGTCTTCTTGTGGCAATAGATATCGTTATTTATTCGCTTGTTAGCAGAATCGGTATATCCTTTTTAACTTGTTCAACGTCACTAATGGATAACTGACCCGGTACATGTTTTGGTTTAAATCTTCCTACCACATTACCTTTTGGATTGATTACAACAATTGATGCGCTATGGTCGACTAAATAATTTGGGTTGTCGGTGCTTTCGCTAAGTGAATACATCATGCCCATGCTTCTAACCAAAGGAAACAACTGTTCATGTGGGCCAGTGGCACCTACAAAATCAGCGTTAAAATAATTAATGTATTCATTTAAACGCTCTACTGTGTCTCGTTTGGGGTCAACAGACAGAAACCAAATTTGCAGAGGCGTGTCCGTTTGTAATGATTTTAGCTCGGGATATATCTTGTTGATTTCTGCAAGGGTAACTGGGCAAATGTCAGGGCAAAAAGTATAGCCAACAAAGGCCAGTGTCCATTTACCCTGTAATTCCTTATTAGTGAACGTTTCGCCGGTATGCTTCGAGAGCGAAAAGTCAGCTAAGGCACGTTCTTGAGGATACCAACTTAAATACTCTGTTTGTTCAGACAGAGGTGCTGCTTCACCGCTAGGTGGCGCAATTACTAATGCCAAGTAAATACCACCAAAAAATACCAGTGCTAGTAATACACCTAACCACTTATTTCGCATGCTTTTTTGCCCTTATAGTCCGCGCGGGATACTGTTAAACGCTTTCGTTAATCATATTTAAAAGGGTAAATAGTGGTCAAGCAACAATACCACAAACAATAACATCAAATGTAGGATAGAAAACTTGAAGGTAGCCATACTGGTGTTTGGTTCTGGTCTAAACTTCAGTTTAAGCGCCATGTATAAGAAGTATGCGTTGAGTAAAGATGAACCAGCTAAATAAAGATTACCGCTCATACCGGTGAGATAAGGTAACAAACAGATGAGGCACAACAACACCGTGTAAAGACAAATACATGTTTTGGTAAATTCAACACCATGTGTATTTGGAAGCATAGGGATTTTTGCTTTCGCATAGTCTTTTTCTCTATGGATGGCCAATGCCCAAAAATGTGGGGGTGTCCATGTGAAGACTATTAATACGAGTAACAAACCGTATGCGTGAATTTCGCCAGTGACAGCAGTCCAACCAAGCAGAGGTGGTGCGGCTCCGGCTAATCCACCAATTACAATGTTTTGTGGTGTAGCACGTTTAAGGTACATAGTATAGATAACGGCGTATCCGACCAAGCTAGCCAGCGTCAGCCATGCAGTCAACATGTTCACAAACAGAGCGAGGCTAGCAAAACCTATCACTGACAGTGCAAAAGCGAAACCGAGCGCTTTGTTCACTGATACTTTGCCTTTAGCAACGGGTCGATTAAACGTGCGAGCCATTAGTGAATCTATTTTATGGTCAACAACATGATTGATAACCGCAGCAGCCGACGACAACAGGCCTATGCCTATCATACCTGCGACTAATACAATTGGATCGACCCAAGTAGGTGTGGCGAGACACATACCGACCAATGCGGTCAGTAACAACAACATGACGACGCGAGGTTTGGTCAATTCGTAATAATCACGCCAAGTACTTTGGGTGATTTGCGCATTGTTCGCTTCTTTTATCTGTGAGACTGGAGCAGTATCGCTCATCATTTTCCCCTTGTTTTTATTATTTGACCACGCTGAACCGGTTGGTTTGCGGGGTTTGTAAATTCCATATAAATATATTTACTTTTAATCGTTTCTATACATGGTATAGGTCAATAAAATCATAACTAGCAGCAAACATGCTGCTACTGCGTTGTGCATGGTCGCAACGGTCAATGGTAAAGTGTACACAACATTGCTAACACCCAATGCGACTTGCACGGTCAGCACAGCCAACATCAGGCTAGTAAGTCGCTTTACTGTGGCAGAGTGGCTTTTCTTAAACACAGAAAAGGCCAACCAAGCTAAATATAGTATCACTACGATGGCGCCGAAGCGGTGCATTACATGCATTGTTACGCGTTCTTCGTAGTCATGTGCGCCAAACTCATAATCGTCTGCTTCTGGTACGCTAAAAGCTCCTGCAAAATCAAGCTTGGACTGCCAATCGCCTTCGCATATCGGAAGTTCTGTGCAGGCCATTGAAGCATAATTGGCAGATGTCCACCCGCCGAGTGCAATCTGCATTACCAATAAAACAATACCAATTGCCCCAAAGCCAGCAAGTTTCTTCAGCTCGGTGCTTTTATCCTTAATTCGTATTGGGTTCAGGCGTAAATACAGTAAGAACAAACAGCTTAAAACAGTAAAACCTCCCAATAGGTGTCCCATCACAACAACGGGGAGTAAATTCAAGGTGACTGTCCACATGCCTAAAGCGCCTTGAAAGCAAACCAAGAAAAATAAAACTATCGGTAATTTAAACGGAGCCTCATCTCCCTTCACTTTCTTCACAATCGCCATAATAAGCGTGATCATTATTAAAAACCCTAAGCTCGCGGCAAAGTAGCGGTGTATCATCTCATTCCAAGCTTTTTCTGCTTCTACAGGACGTTCAGGAAATGCTTGGTTCGCGGCTTCTATGTGGCTTTCACTTTGTGGAACTAGGACATGTCCATAGCATCCTGGCCAATCAGGGCAGCCAAGACCTGCATCGGTTAGGCGTGTATAAGCGCCTAAAATAATAACGAAAAGTGCCAAGAAGATACTGGCAAGCACTAGTTTTTTCATAAAGCGATATTCCTGCTTATCCGATACGAGATAGTTTTAATAATTTCTTCAAATCTGCTAGCACGTCACGACTGTCCATAATGGCTTGTTGTTTATCTGGCGTGACGGGATACTTTAGTACGACGTTGTGTAAAGTGTCAGCGACGAAAATAGCATTTAGGCCCACACTTTGAAACAACTGATTTACATTTTTTTGTTGGTTATGTAACACGGGGCTTCCAGCTTCTGTCAGCGACTTAACAAGCACCTCGGAAGAGCTCTCAGTTGCAATAAATAAGATCGATACTCGGTCGGACTCTTTGCCAGTAGCTGCATATGTTTGTTTTATACTATAAACAGCGTTTTCGCACGCAGCATCACAGGTGTTGGGCAATACATAAAGCAACTTCCAGCTTGCTTCGCTTTCCTCTATTAAATTTGCCGCTTGTATGACAGGCTGTAATAATTGCCCACGATTAGTGGCTGCTTTATTAAACCAATCGAATTGTAAAGCCATGTAGGCCAAAATAACGGGGAGGACGAAGATTGTCACCATGAGAAGAAGGCTTTTTTTATTAGAATTATTTGTTGCTGACATAGATTTTAATCACCCTTGTTATTGTTTACTGGATTAGGCGCTTTCATCCAGCCGAGTACACTTAAAAGATAGATGGTTAGCGCCGCTACCGCCAGTCCGAACCACTGTATAGCATAGCCAAGATGTTTTTCTGGACTCATCGTGATAACTTGCCAATTTCGTTGATAAAGTGATTCTTCTGTTGGATGTAAGCGGATTATAAATGGTAATACTTGCCGATCCAGATGCTTTTCAACTTCGATTAAATCAACCTGTTGCAGCACTGCTGGAAAGCTCCCGTAATCCTTATTTGTCTCTGAAATCAATCCATTATTTGCTGGAATATAAACTACACCTTCAATGTTTTTGCGGTCATTGAATGGCACAGTGGGTATTTGCGTACGGTTCCCCGTTCCTTTAATCCAGCCATGATTGACCATGACCGTGCCAAAGTTCGTCTCAAAAGGATATATTACATGATAGCCTGCGACACCGTCGATTAGCTTATTATCAATGTAGAAAGGTTTGTTAATCAAAACGCCACTCGCTGATACAACGAAGTCTTGATATTCCTCCACAGAGTTTTTTACTTTAGATAGAGGGAGCGCACTTTGACCTTTCGCGCTATCAATTTGTATCAACCTCTGTTCTTTTTGTGCTTTACGATCAAGTTGCCAGAAACCTAGTCCGGCCATAGTGACAATGGCTGCAAAAGTAACTATGGTTGTTACTATAGGAAACGAGCGGTTAGTGGTCATGTCTTATCATTTGCCTAAATTCAAATAATTAATATAAAAAAGGTCGTTCAATATGGTAATCAAATTGGTTCTTGGCGGTTTACTTATTTTTATGGTGTTTAATCTATTTAAAGCGATGGTAATCATGCTCAGTGATAAATCAGACGAACCAATGAGTAAGTACCTAGGTAGGCGAGTGTTAACCGCGGCTGTGGTATTGATTATAGTGCTAATTGCTATGGCGACTGGGGTAATAACGCCAAATCCAAGACCTTACTGATAAATCAACCCTAGCCAAATTAGATTTTTCATCCTTGGCTATTTCAATTTGTTTAATTTTATTCGAGTAAGAGGCGAGTTGGCTTTGCTAAAAGCAACTCGCCTCTTTTTTTAATTCTAAATAATATAAACAAGTACAAACAATGCTAGCCACACCACGTCAACAAAGTGCCAATACCAGCTTCCAGCTTGGAAGGCAAAGTGCTCTTTGGGCGAGAAATGTCCTTTTAATACTCTAAAGTAGAGCACAATCAAGATTAACGTACCTAAGGTTACGTGCAAACCGTGAAAGCCTGTCAGTAAGAAGAAAGTATTACCATAGACTCCCGAATCCAGTGTCAAGCCGATGTTATAAGCATGAATGTATTCATAGCCCTGCAATGCAAGAAACACACAACCTAGCAAAATAGTGACTAGTAACAATACGTTTAGTTGTTTACGTTTATTTTCTTCTAGCCCGACATGAGCGAAGTGCAAGGTAACAGAAGACACTACTAGTATTGCCGTGTTAATCGCCGGTAAGCCATACCAACCCATTTGAGTTGAGGTTTCGCCACCTGGAGTAACTAGTAAAGGCCAAGTAGCAACAAATTCTGGCCAAAGAACTTCGGCAGTCATCGCATTATTTGATGCTCCGCCTAGCCACGGAATCGCAATTGAGCGGGCATAAAAAAGTGCGCCAAAGAAAGCAACGAAGAACATTACTTCAGAAAAAATAAACCAAGCCATTCCTTGTCGATATGAGCGACCTAATTGTGCGCTGTAGAGACCAGACATCGATTCATCTATTTGATTCTTGAACCAGCCAATCAACATGATGGTCAAAACTAACAAACCTGCCATCAATATATAAAATCCGAATCCTGAACGATCAGAGGTTGTTTCAACAACATAATTACCTGCGCCCACTGCGATTAAAAACAATGCGACGGCACCTACTATTGGCCATATGCTTTGTTCAGGCACATAGTATTTTTGATATTCTTCTTGAGCCATTAAGTGTTCTCCATTTACCTTAGTTCATTGCAACATCAACGGAAGGCTGAGCAGCCTCAGTGATATCGTATAAGGTATATTGTAGTGTGAAAAATGTGATGTCTTCAGGTAGCTGAGGATCAATATAAAAGGTCATTGGCATCTCGGCCTCAGCACCCGCTTTAAGAGGCTGATGCTGGAAGCAAAAACACTCTGTTTTGTTTAAATATAATGAGGCCGCGCCAGGTGTAACAGAGGGCACCGCTTGCGCGACGATGTCTCTGCTTGTTGGGTTTTTTACATAAAATGTAACAGTACCCATCTCGCCAGGGTGCACATCTATTTTGCGTGTTTGCGCTTCAAATTCCCATGGCATACCCGAGTTTGTTCGGGTAATGAAATCAACTGTTATGGTTCTCGCCTCATCAATTTCAATTGCTTCATAGACTGCAGCTTCTGCGTTGGTCTTACCGTTGATACCAGTAATGTCGCAAAATACGTCATACAGTGGCACTAAGGCAAAGCCAAACCCAAACATGCCAACAACAATCAGTAGTATTTTTCCGACCGTTTGCCCGTGGTCAACTTGAGTAGATCCACGCTTCCCCTCTGCGCTTGGCACAGAGGGGACGTCTCCCGAAGATGTTTGTGAATTCATGTTCTTATCATCATTCATGGAAACGTTCTCTTCGTCTATTTAACGACAGGTGGCGTATCAAAGGTGTGATAAGGGGCAGGAGATGGAATTTCCCATTCTAAGCCCTCAGCTCCGTCCCAGACCTGGCTTGATACCTCGTCACCTTGCTTACGGCATGCTTTGATAATAAGCGCTAAGAAAATAAGCTGTGATAATCCAAAAGCAAAGCCTCCTACCGATATCCACTTGTTGAAGTCCGCAAACTGAAGCGCGTAGTCTGGGATTCTGCGTGGCATCCCTGCAAGACCGACGAAATGCATAGGGAAGAACAAGACGTTAACCGATACCAGTGAACACCAGAAATGCCATTTCGCTAGTGTGATGTCAAACATCTTACCAGTCCACTTCGGAAGCCAGTAATATACGGCAGCCATGATGGAGAACACAGCGCCTGTTACTAGTACGTAGTGGAAGTGAGCTACTACAAAGTATGTATCGTGATACTGGAAGTCCACAGGTGTGATGGCCAGCATTAGTCCAGATAGTCCGCCGATAGTAAACAATACAATAAACGCGATGGCAAACATCATAGGTATTTCAAAGGTTAATGAACCACGCCACATGGTAGCAACCCAATTGAAGACCTTTACGCCAGTCGGCACAGATATCAGCATAGTGGCTATCATAAAGAACATTTCAGCCGCTACCGGCATGCCCGTGGTAAACATGTGGTGAGCCCAAACGACAAACGATAATAAGGCGATAGAAGCCGTTGCGTATACCATTGATGCATAACCAAAGAGTTTCTTGCGAGAAAAGGTCGGTACGATTTGTGAGATGATGCCAAAGGCCGGCAAAATCATGATGTACACTTCAGGGTGTCCGAAGAACCAGAAAATATGCTGGAATAATACTGGGTCACCGCCGCCTGCCGCGTCAAAGAAGCTTGTACCGAAATATTTATCAGTCAAAACCATAGTGACCGCTGCCGCTAATACCGGCATTACGGCAATCAATAGGAACGCAGTAATCAACCATGTCCAAACGAATAAGGGCATTTTCATGTAGGTCATGCCAGGTGCGCGCATGTTGAAAATTGTGACCACAACGTTAATAGCGCCCATGATGGAGCTAATACCCATGATATGCACAGAGAACACAAATAAAGCGGTACTATCACCACTGTAAGTCGTTGATAACGGAGCGTAGAAGGTCCAACCAAAAGCGGGTCCGCCACCTTCCATAAATAAAGACGACAAGAGTATTAAAAATGCAAATGGTAGAATCCAAAAACTCCAGTTATTCATGCGCGGCAAAGCCATATCTGGCGCACCAATCATCATTGGAATTAGCCAGTTAGCCAAACCGGTGAATGCTGGCATTACCGCACCAAAAACCATGATTAAGCCATGGACAGTAGTCATTTGGTTAAAAAAGTTAGGTTCTACTATTTGCAAGCCAGGTTGAAACAGTTCAGCACGAATGACCATCGCCATCGCGCCACCCACTAAGAACATAATAAAGGCAAACCATAAATACATGGTGCCTATATCTTTATGGTTGGTGGTAAATAACCAGCGTGTTATGCCCTTGGGTATGTGATGATGATGGTCATCGTGATGATCATCAGCATGGTTATCTTGTAGGGTTTCTGTCGCAGTAGACATCTATTACTCCTTACCATTCATTATTGCGTTTACATCTTTAGCTTGCACCATATCACCAGTGTTATTGCCCCAAGCGTTTCTTTCATAAGTAACGACCGCGGCAATTTCGGACATGGTAAGTTGTTTTGAGAACGAGGCCATTGAGGTGCCTGGACGACCATTGACGACGATATCAATGTGCCCTGGAACATCTTCTAATGCCATTTTCGAGCCTTTCAATGCAGGAAAAACACCTGGAAGCCCCTCACCATTAGGCATATGGCAAGCCGCGCACACTGCATCGTAAACGCGTTTACCTTCACTCATTAATTGTTCCATTGACATATTCATTGCGAGTAGACGTTGTTCTTCTTCTTTAGCGCGACGTGCAATTTCTTCTTGTTCTGCAATCCACGCTTCATACTCCGCAGGCTCCTTGGCAATCACTACTACCGGCATGAAACCGTGGTCTTTTCCACATAGTTCTGCGCATTGACCTCGATATACGCCAGGTTCATTGACTCTCGTCCAAGCTTCGTTAATGAAACCAGGGTTAGCGTCCTTTTTGACGGCAAAGTCCGGAACCCACCACGAATGAATAACATCATCGGAAGTAATCAAAAATCGCACTTTTTGACCAGTTGGTATCACCAGGGGGCGGTCAACTTCTAAAAGATAGTTCTCACCTTTTTCAAATTTGTTGCGAATTTGCTCTTGTTGAGTCGCTAACACTGAGAAGTACTCAACATCGTTGTCCATGTACTTGTAATGCCATTTCCATTGAGAACCTGTGACCAGTACTGTTAAATCTGGCTTACTTGCATCTTCCATATCAATCAACGTATTAGCAGCGGGTACTGCCATGCCGATAAGAATTAAAAATGGTACGACTGTCCAAGCGATTTCAACTTTTACGTTCTCATGAAAATTAGCGGGTTTAGCACCTTTTGATTTGCGATGTACGATCATCGAATAAAACATGATGCCGAAAACAACCACTGCTATTACGACGCAAATCAAAAACATAAGCATGTGCAAATCGTGGACCTGATTGCTGATATCAGTAACACCTTCCCTGAGATTCACGTTTGATCGCTCGGCTGTTTCTTGTGCTGCAGCTGTTAAGCTGAATGTTGCGATAGGCAAGCACGAAATGAGTTTTCTGAATGTCACTCTCTTACTCCTGACTGTTATGTGCACCTCTTGTAATTCTTTACTGGAAGGTTGGGTGCTGTGTACTTTTGATTAACTAAACGTTATGCAAATGTAGTTTCATTGTTAATGAATGTGTAATAATCGAACAAAAATAGCTAGCCGTCTAGTATTTTGTCTGTTTTTTTTAACCTTTATCATCGGTATTTTTTGTTTACAGTTTAAAAAATAGCCAATTTGAGGCAAAAAGACGCTTAGTGTGAATTAAATGTTATAAATTTGCAGGTGGACAATGACGATTTGCGGATAAAAGATAGAGTTTTAAATTGCTTTGTACGCTAAGTAAATCCAAGCATTTACTCTTTTTTTAAAAGTTGATGGTGAACGTATCTGTTTTGGTAAATAAAAAGCCCCACTAATGTGGGGCAAAGGCTTAGGGGGAATTACTAGTTTCGAATGATGATGCCTAGATTAAATTGATGAATCGATTTATTCCATCAGTCTAGCAAAAAACATTTGAGTATAATTTAAGCGTTTTGATTCGTTTTACTCACAGAACACTTAAAACCGTATTTTTTAATCTTTTAAATATCGGCTTTATCTCGGATAACACCAACCGCAAGACCCTCAATGGTAAAGAATTGAGATGCCAAGTCTACCCGGATCGGAGAGAAGTCCTCATTTTCTGCGTGAAGAAGAATTTCGCTTCCTCTGCGCTCAAAGCGTTTAACGGTTACATCTTCGTCAACCCTTGCCACTACGACTTGACCGTTATTTACTTGATCGGTTTTATGCACAGCAAGCAAATCGCCATCCATGATCCCAATATCTTTCATACTCAATCCCTTGACGCGTAGCAAGAAATCCGCCTTAGGATGAAACATAGATGGGTCTAATTTGTATCGATTTTCTATATGTTCTTGTGCAAGGATAGGCTCTCCTGCAGCTACTTGACCTATAAGCGGTAAGCCTTGTTCTTCTTCATCGTTCAGCTCAACATTGAGTTTTATACCCCTTGACATACCGGGCAAAATTTCGATAACGCCTTTCTTGGCCAGCGCTTTCAAATGTTCTTCAGCTGCATTCGCAGATTTAAAGCCAAGTTGTTTCGCAATTTCAGCTCTCGTTGGCGGCATACCGGTTTCAATCATGGTTGCCTTAATTAGTTCAAGTATTTCTTGTTGTCTCGGGGTTAGTGGACGCATAAACAGCCTGTTTTTCTATACAGTTATTTTTAGTATATATATAATTGTTTGAGAGGCAAGTAATTCTTTTTGTGTTTTTGCCACTAATCGCTTTATTTAAACTCGTGATAAGCGTGCTACTATTTACTGGTGAATAATAGTCGGAGCATTTATGGATTGGTTTGGCGAGAGTGTGCGTTTAGTTTTTAGAAAAATTATTGGTAGTTTGGTCTCTGTCAAAACCGTGCCGAGTGATCTAGACAGCGAATTGGGTATTGATGTAAGTAAACCAATCGTTTATCTGATGCAAACTAAATCCTTTACTGACTCTGTTGCGCTCCACAAGTCAACCAAAAGCCTTGGCTTGCCCGCGCCAAGTTCGAAACTGGACTTATGCGATACTACTTATAAAAGAAGCTATTATTTAACCAGACCTCAAAATCTTTTGACCAGACAAATTCGACCCACCACGATCGAAGATAACTTTACAGAAATGTTTCATTTACAGCGTGAGTACCATGACCTAGACGTTCAGGTTGTGCCGGTGTTTATTTCGTGGGGACGTTCGGCAGGGAAAGAAAAGTCTGGCTGGGCGCAGCTGATCGCATTGAAAGCGAGCCCAAACTGGCTTCGCAAAGCAATGATCGTATTATTTTTCGGTAGGGACAATTTTGTCAGCTACTCTAAACCAGTTTCTACAGCAGAAATGGCGAATTTAAAAGGCACTGATAAACAAGTAGCGCAAAAGTTAATTCGTGTTGCCCGAACCCATTTTCAAAGGAAGCGCCAAACCTTAAGCGGACCGACCTTGTTAGAACGATCTACTTTGCACAACTCAATCATGGCTGCAAAACAGGTTAAGTTAGCCATTGATGAAGAATGTAAGCAAAAATCAATCGACCAAGAAAAGGCGAAGCAAAAAGCCGCTTTCTACATAAATGAAATTGCAGCGGACTATCGAGAAGGGCTGATTAGGCTTGCAGATCGAGTACTTACCCGCATTTGGCACAAAATATACGACGGGATTGATGTTCGCAATGCGCAAAGAGTGAGAGAACTTGCCGCTAACGGACACGAAATTATCTACGTTCCCTGCCATCGAAGTCATATGGATTACTTGTTACTGACCTATACCATTTATCATGAAGGTTTAGTCACGCCGCACATCGCGGCCGGTATTAATCTGAACTTCTGGCCAGCAGGTCCAATATTTAGGCGCTGCGGGGCGTTTTTTCTGAGGAGAAGTTTTGCAGGTAACAAGTTGTACACCAGTATCTTCAAAGAATATTTAGAGTTATTGTTCAACAAAGGCTATTCCGTTAAATATTTTCCTGAGGGCGGGCGCAGCCGAACAGGGCGATTACTGCCGCCAAAAACCGGTATGTTAGCTATGACCATTCAAGCGTTTACGCGAGGTGTTAATCGTCCAGTCTCAATTGTGCCGGTTTATATTGGCTATGAGCATGTAATGGAAGTGAAGAGTTACATGAAAGAATTAAAGGGCAAGTCGAAGAAAAAAGAATCGACAACTCAGGTTTTTTCGGCGATCCGCAAGCTCAAAAACTATGGTCATGGATATGTGAATTTTGGCGAGCCAATGGCTTTGGGCAGTTTTTTAGATAGGCAATATCCTGAGTGGCGCGAGTCTTCTTCAAATCAAGAAAAGAAGCCAAAGTGGTTGACGCCAACGGTGAACGCTTTAGCCGACCAATTGATGACGAGGATCAATTCGAATGCCGCTCTGAATGGAACCGCTTTAGTCGCGTTTTGTTTGTTAAGTTCCAAAACACACATCATTAGTAAGAAGGAGTTAGTAAGAGCGATTAATGAGTTGTTGAGGTTATTTAAACATCAACCTTATCATGCTGACGCTAGCTACCCGTCTGAAAGTGCAACACAAATCGTAAATAGAACGCTGGCCTTAAATCGTTTTCAGCAGAGCACTGATAAGTACGGTGAGATCGTCTCCCCAAAAGATGGCAATGCAGTTTTATTAACGTTTTACCGAAACAACATAATACATATGTATGCGTTACCTAGTTTGATTATGGCAGCGGTTTTTGCACACAGTCGCATTGAAAAAGCAAAGCTATTGGAACTTGTAAAACAGCTTTATCCCATGCTCAAAAAAGAGTTTTTCATGCACTGGACTGAGGAAGAGGCGCAGGTTTACGCTACAGATTTAGTCGCATATCTAAAAGACGCGGGAATGATTGAACAAAAAGGTCGCTATTTGACGCCAGCTGAAACTCGCTCGGATGTTTTTCACACCGCTTGGTTGCTAAGTAGAAGCATGCAAGAAACTTGGCAGCGATATGCCGTTGTATTGAGAGTGCTTGAAACCGAAAAAACAATTGGTCGTTCTCAGCTAGAGCGTCAATCGGCACAGGTAGCTGAACGTTTGTCAGCTCTCTTTGGTATGAATTCTCCAGAGTTTTACGACAAAAACGTACTTTCAACCTTTGTTAACGCGCTAAGGGAAAACAAGTTAGTACTAAGTCGCGAGGATGGCAATTTAGAATATTCAGAATTGAGTCAGGACTTAAAGCAGGCTATTACGCCCTTAGTCTGGCCTGAAATAACCCAACATCTTGAGCAGATAGGCAGCGAAGAAAACGAATGATGTTCATGCTTTTTACGAGCAAGCGTTTGTTAGCGTGTCAGTCTCGTTAGGGCGCTATCACGGCTTAATCACGGCTTAGTTCGATTTGCTCGCTGCCATGTAATTAATCTGACGACAAGAAATATTGATATGCTGGGTCGTCGAGATGTTCTTGCACTTCAAAGTCTAATTTTTTCAGATAATTTTGGAATGAAGCATACTTTGAATCTTCAACCTCAAAGCCAGCCAATACCAACCCGGTTGCAGCACCGTGATTTCGATAGTGGAACAAGGTAATGTTCCAAGACTCACCTAAGGTTTCCAAAAAGTGCATCAAGGCACCAGGATATTCTGGGAAGGCAAAACTATATAGGCGTTCCGTGATTTTGCGTTGTGGGCGTCCACCGACCATATGCCTTACATGCAGCTTAGCTAGCTCGTTTTGAGACAGATCAGAACACTCATAACCATTCTCTGAAAGCGTCTTTAAAAGGGCTTGGTATTCTTTCATTCCTTGCTTCAGTTTTACGCCAACAAAAATGTGTGCTTGCTCTGAACCGCTATATCGATAATTAAATTCGGTTATAACGATTCCACCAAGTAGACTGCAGAATGCCTTAAATGCGCCTTGCGTTTCTGGTATTTGTACAGCGAATACAGCTTCTTTTTGTTCACCAAGCTCACATCGTTCAGATACATATCGAAGAGTATGGAAATTTATATTTGCGCCACACAGAATACCGGTTAATTTCTTATTTTTGATGTCGTTATTGCGGCAAAATTTGCGAATAGCAGCCACTGAGATAGCGCCGGCAGGCTCTGCAATCACTCGAGTATCATCAAAGATATCTTTAATCGCAGTGCATATTTCGTCATTTGAAACGGTCATTACGCCATCTAAAAATTGCTTGCACAGGCGAAAGGGTTCTTCGCCGATGGTCTTTACTGCTACACCGTCTGCAAAGATACCAACTTGAGGCAGCGTTACCCGATGACCTGCTGCCATAGCTGCACCTAAGCACGCGGATTCTTCCGATTCAACGCCAATGACCTTAATCTCAGGTTTTATTTGTTTGAGATATACAGCAATACCAGCCGCTAATCCGCCGCCGCCCACAGCAACAAAAACATAATCGAATTCACTGAGCTGTTCCAACATTTCTTTCGCAATAGTTCCTTGCCCCGCAATCACATTAGGATGATCAAAGGGGGGAATCATCGAGTAACCATGTTCGGCACAAAGATCTTTTGCGCGCTGGCTAGCTTGATCGAAGCTAGTCCCATACTGGACTACTTCTACTGCCTCAGCGCCAAAGCGACGCACTGCATTCACTTTAATATCGGGCGTAGTTTCAGGCATAACAATAGTCGCCTTGATGCCCATTGCTTTTGCCGCATAAGCGACACCTTGTGCATGATTGCCAGCAGACGCTGCAATCACACCTGCTTTCTTCTGTTCATCACTTAACTGTGCCATGCAGTTGTATGCGCCGCGCAATTTAAATGATTTCACAGGTTGCTGGTCTTCCCGCTTGAGAAAGACCTGGTTGCCTAGAGTCATCGAAAGACTCTCTAGTTTGTCTAAGTCGCTAACCACAGCAGCGTCGTATATCGGCGCCTGTAATATCTTTATGAGGTATTCTAGATTGGTCGTCATCAGTACTTTATCTTACTAGGATCGCGCACGGCTCCCTTGTCGGCACTGGTTGCCATCATCGCAAATATTTTCAAAGAAGTTGAAACATCGCGTACTCGATCTTTCGGTTGATATGGCTTAGCACTCGCTTCTATTGCATCTCTTCGCTGAGCTAGCGCTTGCTCGTTAAGTTGTACATTTATACTGCGATTTGGAATATCAATGTTGACGATATCGCCATTCTCAACGAGTGCTAGCCCGCCACCGCTTGCGGCTTCTGGGGAGCAGTGACCAATTGAGAGCCCTGATGTTCCACCTGAGAATCGCCCGTCAGTGATGAGAGCGCATGATTTACCTAATCCTTTAGATTTGAGATACGAAGTCGGGTACAACATCTCTTGCATGCCGGGTCCTCCTTTAGGTCCTTCATACCGAATGATCACGACTTCACCAGCTTGTACTTCATCACCTAAGATCCCGGCTACGGCATCGTCCTGACTCTCATATACGCGAGCTGGACCACTAAATACATGAATTGACTCGTCGACACCTGCAGTTTTGACGATACAGCCGTTTTCAGCCAGATTGCCAAAAAGTACAGCAAGACCGCCTTCCAGACTGTAAGCATGTTCAATGTCTCTGATGCAGCCTGCATCTCGGTCGTCATCGACACTGGGGTAACGACAGCTTTGACTAAAGGCTTGAGTGGTTCTGATGCCTGCTGGGCCCGCTTTGTAAAATTCGATCGCCTTTTTGTTTTCAGCGTTCGTGACATCCCAGTTGGCGATTACTTCATTGAAAGGAAGACCTAAGACGTGGTGAGCGTCAGCGTGAAACAAACCTGCTTTGTTTAGTTCGTTTAGAATGCCCATTACTCCACCGGCTCGGTGCACATCTTCCATATGATATTGTGGCGTCGAAGGAGCGACTTTGCACAGATGAGGTACTTTTCTAGATAAACGGTCGATGTCTTGCATCGTAAAGTCGACTTCACCCTCTATTGCCGCAGCGAGTAAATGCAATATTGTATTGGTTGAACCGCCCATAGCAATGTCCAAGCTCATCGCATTCTCAAAGGCATTAAAATTAGCGATGTTTCGTGGCAACGCACTTTGATCGTCATCGCCATAATAGCGTTTGCAAAGTTCAACAATCGTTTTGCCGGCTTCGATAAATAAACGCTCTCGATCCGAATGTGTCGCGAGGGTTGAGCCATTTCCGGGCAGGCTTAATCCAAGCGCTTCGGTTAAGCAATTCATAGAATTGGCAGTAAACATGCCTGAGCAAGAACCGCATGTTGGACAAGCTGAGCGCTCTATGTTCTCACTGTCTTCTTCGCTGACGCTTTCATCAGCAGCGGCGACCATTGCATCAACAAGATCAAGCTTGATTATTTGGTCTGAAAGTTTTGTTTTACCGGCTTCCATCGGACCGCCTGATACAAACACAACAGGAATATTTAGGCGCATTGCAGCCATTAACATGCCGGGAGTAATTTTATCGCAGTTAGAAATGCACACTAAGGCATCCGCACAATGCGCATTAACCATATACTCTACCGCGTCTGCAATGATTTCTCTTGACGGTAAGCTGTAAAGCATACCGCTGTGGCCCATAGCAATGCCGTCATCTACCGCGATGGTATTAAATTCTTTGGCTACGGCACCCGCCTCTTCGATTGAGCGAGCGACCAATTGACCAAGATCCTTCAAATGAACATGTCCAGGCACAAATTGGGTAAATGAGTTAGCGATGGCGATGATCGGCTTCCCAAAATCGGTGTCTTTCATCCCGGTAGCACGCCACAATGCGCGTGCTCCAGCCATATTGCGTCCATGGGTTGTGGTCGCGGAACGTAACTTAGGCATCGCTTTCTCCTTTTTACAAATATTTACTTATACACAGGGCTTAACCAACCCCATTTATCTTCTGTACTGCCATCGAACAAACCAAAAAACATCTCTTGGACTTGCTTGGTAATATCACCACGACTGCCGTTTCCTACTTCGATACCATCAACTGAGCGTACGGGAGTGACTTCCGCTGCTGTGCCACACATGAATACTTCATCAGCCATATAAAGCGCTTCTCGCGGTATATTTTCTTCTTTGACTGTATAGCCTAATTCAGCAAGTAAGGTAATGCAGGTGTCTCGTGTTATGCCCGGCAGAATTGAAGCGGTCTTAGGAGAAGTCGAAACAACCCCATTTCTTATGATAAATAAGTTTTCGCCTGCGCCCTCACTTAAGTAGCCATTTACGTCAAGGGCGATACCCTCTCCATAGCCATGTCTGCGAGCTTCCATAGAGATAAGTTGAGAAGACAAGTAATTACCACCAGCTTTTGCGCCTGTAGGCATAGTATTCGCAGCCAGTCTATTCCATGATGAAATGCCCGCATCAACACCATTTTTAAGGGCTTCTTCACCAAGATATGCACCCCATTCAAACGCCGCTATGGCGACCTCTGTTTCAGTACCAAATGGTACTTGTAATCCCATACCAATATCCCCGTAATAGGCAATTGGACGAATGTACGCAGATTTCAGTTCATTTTTAGCGATGATGTCCATGGTTGCTTGGTTGATCTGCTCAAGCGTATAAGGAATGGTCATGCGATATATTTTGGCTGAATCGAACAGACGGCGATTATGCTCTTCTAGTCGAAAAACACATGTGCCTTGGTCTGGCGTATTATAAGCTCTAATTCCCTCGAATACTGACGAGCCATAGTGGATTGCGTGAGTCATAACGTGGACTGTTGCTTGTTGCCAAGGGATGATTTCACCATTAAACCAAATGAGCTCAGCTGGTTGTTTTGCCATTGTTTTTCCTTATCAGATAAATGCTAGCGATTTATATCTTCGGTAGCGAAATTGTTTGTTACTTTGCTTGCGGAGTATATCCCTCAACATGTAATGTATATTTTAACATTACACAAACAAAAAAACCCTCGCATACAGGAGGGTTTGATAAATAAATTCAATACCACTGTACACAGCCGCATTCTCTTTTAACAAGAAAGCGAACCCAAGGCGAATGCTCAAGTGATATTCGAAATACATTAAATTGTCGTCACATTGCGGAGTTTGCCAAGGTTTTTTTAATTACGCAAGTTAATTTATGTTCTCAAAACTGACCTTTTAGTCGATATTTTAAGCAAATTTTATCTTTATAATGTTGGCAGGCTGAAGCCAATGACAAGGACGATTAAAGGTGGAATTAGCGGTAATATATACTCGAGCCTCATTTGGAGTTGAGGCTCCTTTAGTCACTATCGAAGTGCATTTGAGTAACGGCCTACCCGCGTTCCATCTTGTCGGCTTGCCTGAAGCTTCGGTCAAGGAGTCAAAAGACCGTGTGAGAAGCGCTTTAATAAATTCAGGTTTTGACTTTCCTAGTAAACGGATCACGGTAAATATGGCACCGGCTGACCTTCCAAAAGGTGGCGGTCGCTTTGACTTAGCGATTGCCATTGGGATTATTGCAGCGTCTTGCGGATTTAAAAACGGTGCCCTAGAACGCTATGAGTTTATTGGGGAGCTTGCGCTATCTGGAAAGCTAAGGTCTGTTCCGGGTATATTGGCTATGGCGATTGCTGCTCAAAATGATCGGCGCACGGTCGTTTTGCCATTTGATAATCAGCAAGAAGCTATGTTAGTGAAATCTGCAAATGTGATTGCGGCAAAAAGTTTGTGGGAAATCTATCTACACCTAACTGAAAAAAAATATATTGCCCCCAGTCCAGTTACTGACTTCAGAGACACTACAAATTCTCAACAAGCATTCGACCCAAGCTCAGCTCCCACGCGCATTAAAGACCACGATATAGCAAATATAATGGGACAACATCACGCCAAGCGCGCGCTCTTAATTGCGGCTGCAGGCAGACATAATCTTCTTTTGTTTGGTCCAGCAGGCACTGGCAAAAGCATGTTGGCCAGTAGTTTGACGAGTATACTGCCACCGCTCGCTGAAAAAGAGGCGCTAGAGTGCGCAAGTATCCGATCTATTTCAGGCGAAAAGATAAGCGCAGAAAACTTCTTTCAACCACCCTATCGACAACCACATCATTCTTCGACCGCTGTGGCGCTTGTTGGAGGTGGCATAAAAGCAGGGTTTGGTGAGATAACTAGGGCTCACCATGGCGTATTATTTTTGGATGAATTAGCCGAGTTTAAGCGTGATGTATTAGATGTGCTTCGAGAGCCTCTGGAAACCGGCGAGGTGCATATTTCCAGGGCAAGACATAGTGCAAGCTACCCCGCGCAGTTCCAATTAGTTGCTGCTATGAATCCTAGCCCAACGGGCGATATTAATGATGGGCGAAGTTCCAGTGAACAGGTCCTGAGGTATCTAAACAAGATTTCTGGGCCGTTACTCGACCGAATTGACCTTCAAGTGCATGTTCCACGAGTGTCTTTTACACAAACAGCGTCTTCTGATACACCTAGTATCACGAGCGAAACCTTGCATCATCAAGTGATAGCTGCTCAGCAAACACAACATAATCGACAGGGAATGTGTAACAGTATGCTTAGTGGCTCAAAAATAAATGCGATTTGCTACCTTAACAAAGACAATGAGCGTTTTCTCAATCAAGCAATAGAGGCACTAGGTTTGTCAATGAGGGCTTATCATCGAACACTGAGAGTCGCCCGCACGATCGCAGATTTAGAATGTACTGAACAAATACAAAAAACGCACTTAGCTGAAGCTTTAGGCTTTCGAAATTTCGACAAATTAATTCGCTCTCTAAGTCAGTGAGCTTATTCATTCTTCGAATAACAAGCGGACACTGCGTATCAGTTCATCGTTTTGTCGACTTTTTAGATAACATAATCCAAGTTGATATGCTTCTATGTCCTCAACCTTTAACTCTTTTACCTTGTGTTTTACAGAAGAGTTTTCTAATACAATTTGAGGCACAAAACCGATGCCAAGCCCAAGTGCGACCATGCTTACAATTGCTTCGTTTCCTGACACACTCGCGTACACTCTAGGTCGAATATTATGCTCTGCAAACCAATGATGAATAATGCGCTTTGACGGTCCTAAAGCAGGCATTATGACATCGTGTTCTTGCCACTTCAGTGCGGCTTTATTATTAATGTCCATGCTCAGTGGTACGATTAAGGTCAAAGGTACGGTGTCTATTTTCTGAAACTGAACCGCTGATGGGAAGTTAGGCGTTAAAATCGCAATCGATATGTCTACCTGTTGCTCGTTCTCTTCCATTATCCTATTAAGCGCAAGCACGTGATCACCAGTATCAAGTTGAATATTGACTCCCGGAAAGCGTAATCGCATGTTATCTAATATGGTAGGCAAATACGTTTGAGCAGCAGTTACCGAGCAATAAAGGGATAACTCACCGCGAACACTTCCTTTTTGAGAGGCCATCTCTGCTCGCAAAGCGTGATAATTTGTCAGAGTACTTTCAGCAAAGGCCAGAAACTTACGACCGTTAGCCGTGAGCTCAACGTTGCGGTTGTTTCTTACAAAAAGAGCTTCGCCACACTCGTCTTCTAACTTCGATATAATACGCGTTAATGTTGGCGGAGAGACGAATACTGCTGCTGCAGTTTTTGAGAAATTCAAGCTGCTGGCAAGGTGTTGAAAGTATTGTAGGTGTTTTATGTCCATAAAAGGTTCTTAATGCCATCCAGTAAATTCGTTTGCACGCCTCTAATTCTTAGACCTTAGTATCAATCTATTTTAGCTATATTTAGTAAGTCGCATCTTTTTAATGCTAATTACAACCAAAAATGTTGAGTTATTGCTATCTAATAGAGAAATAAAAGCGCTTAAAAACAGCCATTTATAGCTTTCTTGCAAACTGTATCTTAAGAATCGAAAGCGCTATTGTCTTAATATTTCATATTTTGCAATATTGTATTCCAAATAATTCAATTTATAAAATAGTATTTATCTGTATCATCCAAATCATCAAGTCGTCACAGACAAAACGAGCGCTCGCGCTCATCGATGTTCGGAATACACTACAATGGCAAATTACTTCAATAGCTTGGCTTTCAGAAACCAATTGGATCAACTAGGTCGTTGTCGCTTTATGCGACGAGATGAATTCAGCGATGGATGTGATTCTCTTAAGGGCAAATCAATCGTCGTCGTCGGTTGCGGCGCGCAAGGCCTAAACCAAGGCTTGAACATGCGTGATTCTGGTTTAAACGTCAGCTACGCTCTACGTCAAGCGGCGATTGACGAAAAGCGTGATTCGTTCGTACGAGCGACAGAAAATGGTTTTACGGTTGGGACTTATCAGGATTTGATTCCTGGCGCTGATTTAGTTTACAACTTAACGCCTGACAAGCAGCATGCAAGCGTGGTTGAAGCGGTTATGCCTTTGATGAAAGAAGGTTCGACACTTTCATATTCACACGGTTTTAACATCGTTGAAGAAGGTCAACAAATTCGAAGTGACATTACTGTAGTGATGTGTGCTCCAAAATGTCCTGGTACTGAAGTTCGCGAAGAATACAAACGTGGATTCGGTGTACCAACGCTAATTGCGGTGCATCCAGAAAACGATCCCAAAGGCGAAGGCCTATCTATAGCGAAAGCGCTAGCAAGCGCAACTGGCGGTGATCGAGCTGGTGTACTTGAAAGCAGTTTCGTAGCGGAAGTGAAATCTGACCTCATGGGTGAGCAAACTATTCTTTGTGGGATGCAGCAGGCAGCCGCTATCCTTGCTTACGATAAAATGGTGGCAGATGGCGTAGACGCGGCTTATGCTGGTGCGCTAATTCAATACGGCTTAGAAGCGATAACAGAAGCGCTTAAAATTGGCGGCGTAACGCACATGATGGACCGTCTATCAAATCCTGCAAAAGTGGTTGCTTATGATTTATCTGAGCAACTGAAAGACATCATGTTGCCATTGTTCGAAAAGCATCAAGACGACATCTTATCTGGCGAATTTTCGCGAACCATGATGGAAGATTGGGCAAATGGTGATGCTAACTTATTGAAATGGCGAGAAGAGACTGGTGAATCTGGTTTTGAGAACGCGCCTGTATATTCTGGCACTATTAATGACCAAGAGTTTTTCGATAAAGGTATTCTTTTAGTTGCAATGATCAAAGCTGGCGTGGAAATGGCGTTTGACGTGATGGTCGAAGCTGGGATTTTACCAGAATCTGCATACTATGAGTCACTTCATGAAACGCCGTTGATCTCTAATACCATCTCGCGTAAGCGTTTGTACGAAATGAATGTTGTGATTTCAGACACTGCTGAATACGGAAACTATTTGTTCGCAAATGCAGCAATCCCTTTATTAAAAGAGAAGTTAATGCCACAAATCACCCTTGAACACATCGGTGGTGGCTTAAGTAACACAAGCAATGGTGTTGACAACCAGAAGCTAGTAGCAATAAACAAAGATATTCGAAGCCATGGCGTTGAGTCTATAGGTGAAGAATTACGCGGTTACATGAAAGATATGAAGGCAATAATTGCATAAGATTATTTGTCTAAAAAGTTTCGACCTCCCTCGTGAAGTACGGCAACAGTTCTGTCGTTAGGTGCTTATACTAAGCTCCTTTTGCCCGGCCAATTTGGTCGGGCTTTTTTATATCTTAATTTGCTGAAATAAACTCTAGTCCACCTTTGATGGCTGCGATTTGAGCATCTATACAGTTCTCTGGTGTTGTACTTGGACTGTCGGGGTAGACTTCTGTGGTGGTGACATATTTAGCATTGGTAAAACCGCCACATAAAAATAAGGATTTTTTGTCGTAACAAATTACTCCTTCACTCTCGACATCGGAGCCTATTATCTTTCCGCTTTGGTCAGATGGCGCTATATGTGTCACTTTTTTCACAGCGTCAATAATCGCGGACTGAAACTCAAACTCTGGCCGTTGAGTGTCCGCTACAGTGTAAAAACCATCAGGGATTTCCCATTCATGAAGCTCCACTGCATCTCTTGCTGCAAGGGCTGGTCTAAATTCAGAATTGTCCGTGTCAGTTGTTTCATGCAAATCAATATGCATATAAATTGAATCAGCGTATTGACTGGCAAAGGCCATCAATAGGCTGGCTTCTTCAGACTGCTCGGCATCATTAAATGAGCGATTAGGGTCAACGGCAGACGGGTTCCAGCGATTAATGGTTTCGTATCCCCATGGACTTACGCATGGTACGATTATAAAGTTAAATTTATCGTTATATCCTTCTGCGTGCTTGAGTAGAAATGTCAAAGCACCATGGACTCCACTCGTTTCATAGCCATGAACACCACCTGTCACTAGTATGGTTTTTTTATCTTGCTTTAATTCCTTGCTGACAAATGCATATAGAGGGTAACGTTGCGGATCTATCGAAAGCTCACCATATTGGACTCTTTTGAAGCAAAGTGGTGTGTGTTCTAGTGGTGTAAAAACGTCTGACTGCACACTTCGTTTAACGCTCTGATGGTTAAACCACTGCGTTTTTTCAGCTTCTCCCCATGGTACACCTTCTTTACCTATTGGATAGTTACTCATTATGACCTCTAACTATTTTGTTTATTATTGTGTTTGGCTATCAAGTGACGCTTTATAAAGTTTTGGACTTTGCATCACACTTAACCTGGATAGCGCGCTTCTAAAGCTTGATACAAACTAGTAGCATAATCTTCGTCTTCGCTATTGAGTGAAGACATCACCTCTACCAAATGCTCATTGTCTTCTTTTCCGTGCCATATTTTGATGTATGTTCCGTCTTTATAACCATGATCTTGGCGAAAAAAGTTGAGAATATTTTTACCGACATACTGCTCGAACAGGTCTTGTGAATTCATTTGTGCTTGCAATACGATATGCATAAATAGCGGGACACTAAAGCGTTTAGCAACGCATAGACCAGCCATCAGTTCTAAACTTTCAACTAAATTCAGCCCGGTAAAATCTATTTCTTTACCATCAAACAGAATAACCGTTGCTTCGTCTTTTAACTGAGCTTCAATTACGGTCGCTGCTCTTGTCATGTCACCTTTATATTCAATAATAATGTGTGATAGTGCAAAATGCCAAATGTCGACAAGTTCCATCTGAACTTGAGGTAAATCAAGATCTTGTGCTTTCCACCATTTCCAGCCGTGATGTTCTATGGCTTCGATGGATTCGATCATGGCAGCCCTTAAGTAAGCATACCCGGCATTCAACCAATCTGGATTTACTTTAATGTTCATTCCGTTTTGCAGTTCAAGCATGGTATTTAATTGAGAGCTATTAAGCATGTATATTTTTCCATTATTAGTTGAAAGATATAATTTTAAGAAACAGTGTAGAGCAGCCTTTAATCTACGGTAATTGGCGTATATTTGATCCCCAATTGTACCGAGCCATAACAAGCTAGTCCAAAAACTAAGAAGCCATAAGCGATAGGCTGTATACCATCGATCAAAAATTGATTGATGAATATTGCAATGGGGACTGCCAACAGGCTAGTAAAAGATCCGATAAAGGCTGCACCGACACCAGCGATATGTCCCACTGGTACCATCGCGAGAGAGTTTAAGTTTCCAAATAAAACGCCAATAAAAAAGAAACCCAGAAACATCGTACTTACAAATAGCCACAGTGGTGGAATGCCGTCATAAATGGCGCTCAGCACACATAAAGCAACGCCAAATAGCACCGTCATGACAAGCGCAATTCGAACCAATAAAATCATGCCTAGACGCACTACCATTAGACCATTAAACAGAGATGCAGCACCAATTGAGAACGCCAATGTTGCGAATAGTAAAGGGAACCATTCCCCAGTTTTGTAGATCCCTTGAAAAATCGTTTGTGAGCCGCTCAGATATGCTAGAAAGGCGCCAAAGATAAAGCCCATTCCTAGAGATGGCCCCATAACGGCAGGTTGCTTTATTAACCAAACGATCGAACGCATAAACTGATAAAAATTGAACTTGTTGCGATGCGCTCTAGGTAAGGTCTCTTTTTGGCGTGCAAAAAACCATACTGCAGAGGCTAGTGCGACGATGGTAAATACCGTAAAGATATGACGCCAGCCGAAGTGCAGCATAACGACCTGTCCAACAAGTGGGGCAATCATTGGGACAAGGATAAATATTACTGTTGTGAACGACATCACTCTTGCCATAGCATCGCCGACGTATAAGTCTCGTACAAGCGCCATTGAAGCGATGCGTGGACCAGACACTCCAAAGGCTTGTATGACTCTACCAATAAGGAGCATTTCAATGCTTTGAGCGAAGTAACAGATAACTGTGCCAACCAAGAAAATGATAAGACCAACAAGAATCGTTAACCGTCGTCCTCTTGCATCCGCAAATGGACCAAAGAATACTTGGCCCAGTGCCATACCGGCAAAAAATATAGACACAATGAGATAAGTTTGCTGATTACTCGTACTGTTGAGCTCTTCGCCAATCTTATCTAAAGCCGGCAGCATCGCGTCGATACTTAAGGCGACCAGAGAAGTTAGTAAGGCCATCAGCAAAATGAACTCGACAATTGGCAAGCGAGCATTCGCGGGCGGGTTGATGCTTACTTGAGCTGTGTCCATTGGTGCCTTGGTTCACAAAAAAACAGGCGGGGAATTTACCAAAAAAATGCCAGAAAGTATAACTAATCTCGCTCCAACACCTTGATTCTGCCATTTTTTAGGCTGTAAATGAAACTGTGAAGTTTTACCTCTTGCCCTCTCTTAATAGCATCTTGATAAACGCTTGTTTGTCTTACGTTATGTGCTTGTTCTAGTACGTTTAGTTCGCATAAGCGGTTGATTTTTTCATCTTCTGAAAGCTTGCTCAGTTCATCTTTATTAGCCCTAGAAATATCTTTTATGTGTAAAAGCCAATTGTCAATTAACCCAAGCCTCGAATCCTCAAGCGCAGCCTGTATACCGCCACAACCATAATGACCGCACACAATAATATGCTTTACTTTGAGCACGTCGATGGCGTATTGCAGAACTGACATACAGTTAAAGTCGGTATGAATAACCATATTGGCAACGTTGCGGTGAACAAATATGTCTCCCGGCAGTAAACCGACGATTTGATTCGCTGGCACACGCGAATCGCTACAACCAATCCACAAATAAATAGGCGACTGTTGTTTTGCCAGCGTCTCAAAAAAGGCGGGGTCTTCTTTGAGCGTTTGTTTTGCCCACTCTGTGTTGTTGTGTATTAACTTATCGATTTCAGGCATCGCTATAATGGCCTTATTGTCTTATGTGTCCGTCGCCTAATACGATGAACTTTTCAGTTGTTAGGGATTCTGCCCCCATTGGACCATAGGCGTGTAACTTACTAGTGGAAATGCCAATCTCAGCACCTAAACCTAGCTCACCTCCGTCAGAGAATCTTGAGGACGCGTTGACCATTACGACCGAAGAGGGCACATCTTGCAAGAACGCTTGTGCCCGGCTGATTTTTTCGGTGACGATCACTTCAGTATGTCCGCTACCGTATGCCAATATATGGCTAATAGCATCCTCATATGAACTAACCACTTTTACCGCAATCTCTAGCGCAAGATATTCGGCTTCCCAATCTTCCGCTGTGGCGGCTGTGCAATTACTAAATCCAGAGATGCTCTGTTCACAGGCATGAACCTTGACCCCTTTTTTTGAAAATAGTTGCTCTGCCATGGCTAAGAATTTCGGCGCTATATCAGCATGTACTAACAGCGTTTCTAATGCATTACACACGCCAGTACGCTGTGTTTTGCCATTTTCAAGAATATTCAATGCTTTTTGCAAATCGGCATATTCGTCAACGTATAAATGACATACGCCTTTGAAATGTTGGATCACCGGGATCCGACTGTTTTCACTTACGTAACGTATCAATCCTTCACCACCGCGCGGTATTATCAAATCAATGGATTCACTCAGTGTTAGCATCTCGGTCATGATGTCTCGACTCGGATCGGGGATAACGGTGACGATGCTGGTAGGTAAATCTAAAGCTGATAATGCGTCATGCAAGACTTTTGCAAAGGCTTGGTTTGAAGCTTGCGCCTCTTTACCTCCCCGTAAAATAACAGCGTTTCCTGCTTTTAAGCAAAGTACCGCGGCATCGATGGTTACGTTTGGTCGTGATTCATAAATCATAGCTATCACGCCCAAAGGGATTTTCATCTTACCGACTTGAATACCTGAGGCTAATTTTTTTAGTTGTGAAATATTGCCTAACACATCGTCCTGTTCAGCAATGCTGCGAACCGCACTAGAAATATTGCTTAGGGCATTTGAGTCTAATGCTAACCGGTCTAACATTGCGGCACTTAATCCGATGTCTTTAGCGTTTTGAATATCTATTTTATTTGCCGCCAGAATTTCATCTTCATATTCAATAATCAGCTCTGCAATTTTATAAAGGAGCGACTTGCGGCTTGCATGACTTAATCGCGCAATATCATTTGACGCTATCCTTGCGGCTTGTGAAGCCTGTTTAATGCTAAATTTATCCATTGATGTGTCCGAGAATAATTATAAAATAAGAACGCTATAAAGAATGATAAGGCAGAAAAGCCATTCTACTGATGATCAAATGTAATGACCAAATTACTTCTGTGTACGGCTTCTTCTCCCGCAGTGTAGCCTAAAATTGCATCGATTTGACCGCTTTTACAGCCAATGATGCGATTTAATTCTGTGCTTGAATAATGGACTAAACCTTTTCCAATGACTTCATCTTCAAAAATTAGCTCGACACTTTCATTAGCATTAAAGTGGCCACCTACTTTCGTTATACCTGCTGCTAAAAGCGATGCTCCACGTTTTGTGAGAGCCTCAAATGCACCCTTATCAACTAGTAACCTTCCTTTCACTTGACTTGTATGGGTTAGCCAATGATGGCGCGCTCGTTGATTTTGCTGGATAGGCTCAAACAAGGTACCGGGTGATTGACTCGCCGCTAGAGCATGGAAACTTTCAGCGGATTTTCCATTTACTAAGAGTGTTTGTATTCCTGACTGAGTGCATTTTTGAGCGGCCTCCAGTTTAGTGATCATTCCGCCAGTACCAACAGCCGTTCCTGCTCCGCCCGCCAGTGAAAGAATCTTTTTATCTATAGTTTTAACATTAGTGATTAACTCAGCTTGGGGGTTTAGCCTAGGGTTATCGGTGTATAGTCCGTCAACGTCAGTGCAAATTATGAGGCAGTCTGCTTGTACTGCAATGGCGGAGTGTGCTGCTAAATTATCATTATCTCCAACTTTTATTTCTTCTACAGCGACCGTGTCATTTTCATTGATGATCGGCAAAATACCGTTGCTCAGTAATTGTTCAATCGTATTTTTTACGTTCACAAAACGTTTACGCTCCGCTAGGTCCTCGACAGTAACAAGAATTTGCGCACAGTCTCCAGAGATCAATGAAGCCCATGTTCCCATCATTTTCATTTGACCAACCGATGCCATAGCTTGTTTTTCAGCAATGGTAGGGCGATGTTTGGTGGCGATCGCGTTGCGAGCAGCCGCCACGCTTCCAGAGGAGACAAGAATGATTTCCTTTCCGCTCTTTCGACTATGCTCTATAAATTCAGCGATGGCAGCTAGGTACTTTGTTGAGCACCCATGTCCATCTGGGGAAACAAGTGCGCTGCCTACTTTTATAACAGCGCGTTGCCACGTTATTGTATTCATTGATTTTGCGTAAATGTCTGTGAGGCGGATAAGGATAAACTTTCACAGATGAATCTCAATAAATTTTAGGATAAAAATAGCATTTAATCGTCATACCTTAGTGTAATATTTCAAAATCATTGCTAATAACCAAATGTGTTTTTTCTCTCAGAAAGTAATATAATAATGACATAATAAGAAAATGTTTCATCTAGTCACAGGCATCCCGTTTTCCCTGCTATCAGTTTTAACTTTTCTATTTCCTATCATTTCACTTAGGGGTTTTTATGTTTACTCGCGTAACCATGCTGATTTTGCTCAGCGCGACTTTGTCATTCAGTGCCGCTTCGCAGGCTAATATCAAGCAAACAAAAGGGTCTTTTGAGGATAAATTTAGGCAGCTTGATGAGGTGTTACCCACGCCTAATGTTTATCGAAATGCAGCGGGCGCGCCCGGGCATCAATACTGGCAACAGCAGGTAGACTATAAAATTGATGCTAACTTAAATGAGCAAGAAAGAAGGATTACTGCCTCTCAAACGATTCGCTATCAAAACAACAGCCCAGATACCTTAAAATACTTGTGGGTACAGCTAGACCAAAATAAGTTTAAAGACGATAGCATGTCTGCTTTGACGGCCACCTTTGGCGGTATAGGAAATCGTGGGCCTGGTACTCGTTCAGCAAGCAGTGATTCACCTGCGAAAATCAGCTTAGCCGCGCTTAGGGCTCAGCATTTTAAAGCAGATGTAGAGTTGGGATATGACATTAATAAAGTGACATCATCTCGTGGTAATGACTTGAACTATGTCATTGTTGGCACTCTAATGCGGATTGATTTATCGCGTCCCTTAAAAAGTGGTGACGATGTAGAATTTAATATCGATTTTGCATATAACATGGTAGAGGAAGACGCGGTCTCTGCACGTTCAGGATATGAGCACTTTCCTGATGATGAGCGAGAGGGAGGCAATGATATATTTTTGCTAGCTCAATGGTTTCCTCGCCTAGCAGCCTATACAGATTACGAAGCATGGACAAACAAAGAGTTCATAGGCCGAGGGGAATTTACATTAGAATTTGGCGACTATGAAGTTAATTTAACCGTTCCTGCTGACCATATTGTGTCATCCACTGGCGTGCTTACCAATGCCCGCTCTGTCTTAACTTCTGAACAGCGCAAGCGCCTTAAGGACGCTGAGACAGCGAAGCGTCCAGTGTTTATCGTAACCGAAGACGAAGCTCTCGAAAATGAGAAAGAAGGCACTGACAAAACCAAAACTTGGACTTTCAAAGCTAAGAACGTCAGAGATTTTGCATGGGCGTCTTCACGTAAGTTTATGTGGGATGCTAAAGGCTATCAGCAAGGGGGTGACGAACAAGAGTTAGTGATGGCGATGTCTTTCTATCCGAAGGAAGGCGGTGATTTGTGGAAGAAATATTCTACCGAGTCAGTGATTCATACGATGGAAGTCTATTCGCGTTTCTCTTTTGACTATCCTTATCCAGTAGCGCAATCAGTAAACGGTCCGGTTGGTGGTATGGAGTACCCGATGATCACCTTCAATGGTCCTCGAACAGAGCTGCGAGATGATGGCAGTAGAACATACTCTCTAGCTGAAAAGCGTTTCCTTATTGGGGTCGTGATCCACGAGATTGGGCATATTTACTTTCCGATGATCGTGAATTCAGACGAACGGCAATGGACTTGGATGGACGAAGGGCTCAATAGTTTTCTTGATGGCGTGGCTGGACGAGAATGGGACCCTTCTATTCCGTGGGGTGTTGAACCTCGCGACATTACCGATTATATGGCCTCTAATACGCAAGTGCCAATTATGACGCAGTCTGATTCGGTTCTTCGTTTGGGGCCAAATGCTTACACGAAACCAGCGGCAGCTTTAAACATTCTCCGTGAGACTATTATGGGCCGTGAACTCTTTGATTTTGCCTTTAAAGAATATGCTCAACGATGGAAATACAAAAGACCAACGCCTGCTGATTTTTTCCGCACGATGGAAGAAGCCTCTGGTATTGATTTAGATTGGTTCTTTAGAGGTTGGTTTTACTCAACTGACCACGTTGATATAAGTGTAGATAAAGTTTATAAGCTAAGACTCGACACCAAAAATCCAGATATTGAATTCGATAAATTGAGACAAGAAGAGCAAGACAAGCCACTTTCTCTTACGGTCGAACGCAATGCCAAAGAAGGTAAAAAACTGTGGGTAGAGAGAAACCCAGATATTCGAGATTTTTACGACGAAAACGACCAGTTTACAGTGACAAATAAGGATAGAAACTCTTATCAGTCTTTCTTAGAAGGGCTCGACCCTTGGGAAAAAGTCGCATTTGAACGAGCGCTTGAAGAAAATAAAAATTACTACGTAATGGAATTCAGTAATCATGGTGGTTTGGTCATGCCTATCATCTTTGAAATGACGTTTGCCGACGGAAGCAAAGAAATGGTTCGAATTCCTGCAGAGATTTGGCGTCGCAGTCCTAAAAATGTTCAGAAGCTAATTGTTACAGAAAGCGATAAGGAGCTTGTCAGTGTTGAGCTTGATCCTCGCTGGGAAACCGCCGATGTGGATATTACGAACAATCATTATCCACGCAAAATCATTGAATCTAGAATTGAAGCCTACAAGCGTGAATCTAGCAACAGCAAAGTTCGCAGAGACCTAATGCACGAAATCAATACAAAGCTTAAGTCTGAAGAAGATTCGGATAGTGCAAAGCAAAACGACAACGATAGTAATTAATTTAGCAAGAACAGAGACTCATTTTTGAGTCTCTGTTCTTGTCTTATTATCGCTAGGGCAAAATTGAAGTATTTTACTTGTCGATTGAAATCACTCCCTCCCTTATATTTATTGGATGATAACGGGTCAACAGTCAAAAAATGAACATAGTTCTAAACTACAAAAACATGAATCACACCACTATTAAATGTATTTCGTTAGTAGTCATTTTATTTACTTTGGCTTTGAACTGGGCTGAAGCTCATCAACAAAAAATGGCCTTGACAAAGATTGAGCTTAATCCGAGAACGAATAATCTTGAAATCATGCATCGATTCGAAGTGCATGATGCTGAGCACGCATTGAGCGAGTTACAATTTAAAGGCGCAGATATAATGGCGTCAGAGGAGACTCAAGACGCGTTTGCTAAGTATGTGACTAAGAGATTTGGCATTTATACCGTAGAAAATGAGCCGCTTGATTTGAAAATGGTCGGTCATGAACTGGACGGTAAGCACTTTTGGGTTTACCAAGAAACTCCACGGCCGAAGAGCATACAAGGCTTAAGGGTTGTTCATAATGCGCTCAGGGAAATATGGTTTGCACAAACAAATACTGTTAATATCAAAATAGATGGAGAGGTCAATACACTCAGCTTTACCGAAAATACAGAAGTATTGAGCATTGACTTCCAGCGCTAGCTGCGCCCTCTCAGGGCATAAGGAGAGTTTGCTAAGTTTATGCCTAACAAAAAGATCGAAAAAGCGGTACCTGCAGGGCGTCTTTCTCGCTTCGCCAGTCTAAGTGCACTCGCCGGCTCACTCACCGCTAACGTAGCCAAAAATGCGTTTTCAGCAGCACTTCAAGCCGAGCGTCCAACCGCTAGAAACACATTACTCCATACTAATAATGCAAAGAGTATTACTCACCATCTCTCAAAAATGCGTGGTGCCGCGATGAAGCTCGGGCAAATGCTTTCTATGGATGCTGGAGAGCTTTTGCCGAAAGAGTGGGAAGAAATACTGGCTGTTTTGAGAGAGCAAGCTAATATCATGCCTAAATCGCAGTTACTTAGCACTCTAAATGAGCATTGGGGAGCAAGTTGGGCTGATAAATTCGATTATTTTTCTTTTGAACCCATTGCTGCAGCTTCTATTGGACAAGTGCACAAAGCTCGCTTAAAGAGTGGAGAGTTGCTCGCAGTTAAAGTTCAATATCCTGGTGTTTCTCGATCTATTGATAGTGACTTAGACAACTTGGCAGGCCTTCTAAAAATGACCCGTTTAATCCCTGAAGGATTGGATATCGATGGTTTGTTAGAGCAGGCAAAAGAACAATTAAAGCAAGAAGCCGATTACAGAATTGAAGCTAAGTACTTAGAAGATTATGCGCAGTTTATCGGTGATGATGAGCGTTATATTGTGCCAAAAGTATTCAAAGAACACAGCAACTCACACATTCTTTGCATGGAATTTATTGATGCACAAACAATCAGTTCTTTGCTTCAATCAAGGTCGAGTATGCAAAAGCGCGAGCACATTGACCTTATGGTGAACCACCTATTTGAGTTGACGCTTAGGGAGTTATTTGATTTTCAGTTTACTCAAAGTGACCCGAATTACGCCAACTTTCTATTTAAGCCTGAGACTGCGCAAATTGTTTTGTTGGACTTTGGTGCGTGTAAAAGGATTAGTGATAAGGCTCGAAAGGGTTATCAAGCTATGGCTTTAAGTATGCTAAAACAACACAGAGACGGCATGAATCAGAGTTTGTTAGACTTGGGTTTGATTAATTCGAATACGCCTAAGAGTGCTGTCGAAGTTATATTAAATGGCTGCATGACCGCAAGTGAATGCTTACAAACAAATGTTTACAACTTTAAAGAGCAAGGTTTAATATCGAAAATTCAAGCGCAAACTCAAGGGCTTATTCGTGAAAAGAAGGCAATAGCTTCGCCTGATTTCGATGTTGCATTGATCAATCGAAAAGTAAGTGGGGTGGTACTCCTTGCAAACAAATTAAACGCAAATGTTAGTCTTAGAGAATTAGTGTTGAAGTTCGCAAATGACAACTCTAGCAAGGCAGCAAGGTAAATAATGACACCGGCCATCGAATTATTAAAAAAGCACAATATTAACTTTGTTGTCTGCACTTATGAGCATGAAAAGAACTGTGACTCGTTTGGTTTAGAAGCTGCGCAAAAGTTAGACTTGGACGAGACCGATGTTTACAAAACGCTTGTGGCTCAGACAAATGACGGGGAGCACATTGTGGCCCTTGTTGCGGTTTGTGATCAGCTTAATTTAAAAAAGCTGGCCTTAAGTGCTGGTGCAAAAAAAGCCAGCATGGCAAATCCTCAGCAGGTACAAAGTAAGACTGGTTATTTAATAGGTGGCGTCAGCCCTATTGCACAAAAGAGAGACCTAAGAACTTTCATTGATATCAAAGCGCAGACTAAGTCGTTTATTTATGTCAGCGGTGGGAAACGTGGCGTAGACATAAAAATTAGCCCTCATGACTTAGCTGCGATTTGCAGAGCCAGCTTCACAGAATTAGCTCTTTAGCTTTGAGCTTAAATAAAAATCAAAAATCAAAAATCAAAAATGAAAAAGGAAACGTCTGGCTTTGCCAACAAACTTATCAATAGGGCTGAGCCATCGAAAAAGGCATTTCCATCACTTGTTTGGTCCCGGCCGGATTACCGATCATTTCATCATATGGACTGTCATGAGTGAGCACAGCGTTTTGGACGTCGCAATGTTCAAATGCTTCACGAATTTGCTGAGAATTGTAAAACCGCAAAGGCTTATCGTGTTTGTCATAAACAAAGCCTGATTCTTCGCCCGTATGCAGCTTTACCAAATAAACATTCATTTCAAATGACTGTACCTCTAACTTATTAATGAAAATGCCCTTTTGTTCGATCGAAGACATCAAAAATTTTTTCATAAAGTACCTTTGTTAGTGTAGAAAATTCAGTTATTTGACAATCATACTGCCCAAAAGCTTATCTACGTAACGATATACAACTGAGATCCCTTTAGTAATTAGTTGAACTTGGTCTTGTAGGAGAGTAACCAATAGTTTTAGTGTCATTCGAAATGTAATTAAGCAATTAGCCCAGATTGCTATCATTAGTGCTTAAACTTTTCATTCCCTTCCTAACTCTTGCGACGCTATAGAATCACATTTAGAACCTAGACCGCCGTACCTCAAAAACCTACCAAAAATTGTCTTCGCCGGAGACACAGTGCCTATTGCGGATACAGCAAACATTTATGAGGAGAATTTTTTTAAATATGTGTAGTCCAAATGTCTACGTGTATGAAAAACTTTTTATTGTTGCTCGTTTTTTTAGCAAGCTATTTGTAAAAGGGCTTTTAGTCTTCACGACAGAAATGTCGTATACTTAAGCAAAGCGAGTAGAAAAAGTGATAATTTATCAATATCTTATTTAGATATTCAGCGCTGTTTACGAACTAGCTCAGCGCCGTCAGAAACCTTAGTTTTAATACAAGCTTTATATCTTGAATAATGGATAATCAGTTTTGGGAGAATGTTATGTCAGCAGAAGAAAGTTCAATGCAGCAAATGAAGCCATACTTCATCGTCGCAGCAATACTCTTAGTGATACTAATCGCTGTTCTATTCTGGCCAAGTAAACAAGAAGACTCAGTAACCGAAATACCGCAAGCGCCAATCAGTGCACCTGAACAAACGGTCGAACTAGCGGCTGAGCCTGAGGAGTCAGAAGGTATAACGGATATGGTCGATCCTGATGTATTTGAAGCACCAAAACGCCCACAAGAAGTTCAGTTGAGTGAGGAGCAAGTGGTTGAAGAGTTTGTGGCAGAAGAAGTAGAAGTCGATGTTCCGTTAGATTTAAGTGATGGTGCCGTCAAATCGTCTCTTTTAAACATCGCAACTTCGAAGCTTGTAGGCCAGTTGCTGGTAAATGAATCCTTACTTCAAAAATTCGTAATAAACGTGAATAATCTCGCTGATCAATCACTTTCACCAAAAGACAATCTAGTGAAAGAGCCAGAGGGAGATTTTGCGACTTACGAAAGAGCAGATCGCACTTGGATTGACAACGCAAGTTTCCAAAGATATACACCCTATGTCGACGCATTAGAGTCATTTGAAAGCTCTGAACTATTGGAAGTTTACGAGACTTACGAGAGCTCAATACTAGAAAAATATGCTGAAATTAGTAAGCCTGGAGCCAATTTTGATAATGCATTAATTGCGGCAATTAATGAGTTATTAGATACCCCTCAAGTGCCTGTTCCAATTGAAGTGTACAGCGAAAGTGTAAATTATAAATTTAAGGACCCTCGCTTAGAAAACTTATCGCCACCACAAAAGCAACTGATCCGTACAGGTCCTGAAAATATGCGCCGTATCAAAAAAGTATTGCGCAATCTAAAATCAGAGCTTGTATCACGCGGCTAGTTACGCGGAAAGTCAGGCGAGATCGCGATTTATGGATATTTCAGATATTCAAAAACAACTTAGTGAAAGCGCTCAGCACGAGCAAGCTGAGGCGCTTCCTCCTGTCTTGGACTGGACACCCGATTATTGCGGTGAAATGAATCTGGTCATTAAGCGCAATGGACAGTGGTGGCATGAAGGCACGCCATTCAGTCGTGCAAAGCTCGTAAAACTGTTATCTAGTGTGCTAAGAAAGGAAGGAGAGCGCTATTTTTTAGTCACACCCGTTGAAAAAGTAGGTATACAGGTTGAAGACGTCCCGTTTGTTGTTACGGATTCGAATAGCGTTGACGATAACATTCAAATTCAAACCCAGACAGGGGACACAGTCATACTCTCACAAGAACATCCTGTTGAGTTACGAGAATTTCAGGGGGACTATTTACCCTATTGTCATATTCGACATGATTTATGGGCAAGAGTCCATCAAAATGTACTGTATCGCTGGGTGAATCAAGCGACTGAACGCGTGTTTAAAGACCATACTGAGTGGGCACTTAAAAGCGGTGATTATAATTTTGTGATTGGTCGAGGCTGACAAGCTATTTCTTATCTTCAAAAATGCTTTCTGAGCGGCATTATTCTGCTAAACAAATTCGTAAAGTAAACGGTAACTTTGCCGATTTATTAAAACAGATTAAATATTAAACAATATATAATTGCGTCTTTCGTGTGAGCAGTCGTAGGACGTTTTGAGGATGTTGGCCCACATAATGCGAAAAAATTTTCCAGTAAACGACCAAGAGTACTTTCTCCCCGAAGGCAGCGCAATAATCAGCCGGACCGACAAGCAAGGTAATATAATCGAGTGCAATGAAGAGTTTGTTAAAGCAAGCGGCTTTGCAAGGGACGAACTTATAGGGCAATCCCATAACATAATTCGTCACCCAGATATGCCACCCGAGGCATATCGCGATATGTGGGCTACGTTAAAAGCTGACAAACCATGGACAGGATTAGTCAAAAATAGAAGAAAAGACGGAGGGTTCTACTGGGTCAAAGCAAACGTTACTCCCCTCCCTGACAGCAGTGGTTACATATCGGTGCGCACTCGTATAAGTCAACAAGAGAGCAGGGAGGCAACTGCACTCTATAAAGAGATGCAGACAAATAAAACAATAAAGCTTGAGCAGGGTGTGGTTGTTCGGGAAGGACTCGTTAATTCCATCAGAAAAACAGTCAGCAATATTTGGAACTACTCAGTAGGTGGGCGAATCCTGTCAGCGACTGCTGTGTTAAGTATTGTATTTGCCTTAAGCACTTGGTGGTCTACCAGCATTATTTATAGCACGGGAGTCGATGGTCAAAAATTTGCAGAGATTGTAAAAAGCAAAGATTTACTAGCGGATATCTTACCTCCGCCGAACTATATTATTGAAAGCTATCTTAATGTTCTAGAAATGCAAGATGCACCGCAAAGCGCATTACCTGCTTATCTGCAAACTCTTAAACGGCTCGAACAAGAGTACAATGAACGAAATCAAGTATGGACTGATGAAAAAGATAACCTACCGAGCGAAGTAGTCGATGCTTTACTTAATCAGTCGGAGCTATCTGCGCGTGAGTTTTTTAAACTTGCTGTAACGCAATATTACACAGCTTTACAATCTAAAAATGAGCCGCAGGCTGGCAAACACCTTGCCAAATTACAAAGTCTTTATAATTCACATAGACAGGCTATTAATAAGACGGTTAGTAGTACTAATCTGTGGAATGAAAAGCTAGTCGCAAATGCGCGCGAATTCAATTTTGATTCAAGGCTCTATTTGGGAATTGGTGCAGCAGTAGCTATTTGTATTGGTATCTTATTTTCACTAATGGCTACTAGTTCAATAGTAAAACCGCTAAGAAATGCAGGGCAACTTGCGATTGAGATTGCCAAAGGGAACTTGCTAGTCACCTTGCCTGCAAGTTCCGATGATGAAATTGGTGGGTTGATTTCTCGTTTGGGGATCATGAGAAATAATCTCCACGAAATTGCTGCGGCACTTCGTCAAGAAAGCGCCTTCATGAAAGTCAGTTTGGAAACAATGGAGTCAGAAACTGCTCTTGCTGCAAAGTCAGCGGGCGAGCAGTCTGATTCAGCAAATTCACTTGCGGCAGCAATAGAAGAATTGTCGGTATCGATTGAGCATATAAGTGATAATACGGCTCAAGCACACGAGTTATCGGGCAAGGCATCTGAGGCCGCGGTCGAGGGCGGTGACTCCATTATGCAAATATCTCATCAAATTGATGATGTGTCTGTTTCCGTCAATGAAACCTCCAATGCGATATATGAATTAGAATCTTTAGCCAGTAATATTACTAATATTGTTACCGTAATCCGAGAAGTCGCAGAGCAAACTAACTTGCTAGCACTAAATGCGGCTATTGAGGCAGCAAGGGCAGGTGAAGCAGGTCGTGGCTTCGCGGTAGTGGCTGATGAAGTAAGAGGCTTAGCAGGTCGAACGGGTTCCTCATCTCAAGAGATAGAGTCGATGATAAAGAAGGTGCTAGAGAGTACTTCAAAAGTCAGCGCAGATACGAAAAAAACCAAAGATACAGTTGATCTTAGCGTCGAGCGCGCTCGAAATGTAGGCGGCTCAGTTTCTCAAATCTCTGAGAGTACTAATGACGTGCTGACGGCAATGGTGAGGATTAAAGGTGGGCTTTCCGAGCAAGCCACAGCGGCTCGTGAGATTGCGTCGCAAGTTGCGAATATTTCTAGCTTATCGAATGATAATTCAGAGGGAGCTAAAAACATGCAGGGGACCACAGCTGAATTAAATAATTTGGCGACTCAATTGAGAGACCTTACCCAACGCTTCACTATATCTTAAAATTAAGTTTACAGAACAAAGCTCGTTCAATATGGACGAGCTTTGTTGTTGTGAGGGATACATTTCCAAGAAACATATAATAATGTAATCTGCGCTGAAGTATTAAACTCATATTTAAACAACTTAGATGTGCGTACTCACTCCTTACAGACAATGTTTTAAAGTAATACATACTTACGCTGCAAAAGCGAAGGTTAAATTATATCGCCCTGATTTAATTGATAGTCTAGCTCATATCGTGTTTGCAAAAAGCTCAGCGATTGATACGAATTATGCTCCCTCAAAGATATAATTTAAGTAAATCTAAATACTCACTTAAAAATGAAATGACAAGAACCTTCTTTTGCTTCGTTGAAACGAGCTTTTTATAGAACTTTGGTAAAAATCCAAGTGTGAGCACCATGTTTTTTAACTTGCCGGTGGCGCAAAAGCTTGCGGCTGGAGGGAAATGAGCGGGCATTTATTTATCGAATAGATGCGACTATTACTTGTTCAAAGCGCTAGGAGTAATTACTAATTCGATGACTTAAATGTGCTGTGAAGGCCAGCTAGCAAACGGATGTTTTGTTCTAGGGAGTGAGCGTTTGCTTCCATTTTCTTAGCCAGCTCGGCGTTAGCATCCGCAATGTTAGATATCCTATCTACATTGTCGTTAACGGTTTCGCAGTTTTGTTCCTGAGTTGAGCTTGCTTGCGAAATACCATTCATTAAACTCGAGATATTTTCGATTTGCTGGTAAACATTTTTAATAGAAAGGGCTGAGTCATTAGCTTGGTCGGCGCTTCGGTTCGCTGACTCCCGAGAAGCATGCATTTTACCGACCCACTCTTGCAAAGTGTTGCGCATCGATTGGGTACTTTGTATGGTTTTAGCCGCGGATTCTTGAGTGCGCGTGGATAGCGCACGCACCTCATCTGCAACCACCGAAAAGCCACGACCGCTTTCACCCGCTCGCGCTGCCTCAATCGCTGCATTAAGCGCCAACAGATTAGTTTGATCTGCAATAGACTCAATTTCACCTATCGTTCGAGCAACGTTTTCTGACGCGCTCATTAATTCGTCTGCAATAGCCGCCGCCTGCTCAACCATCGACGATAAACCGCTAACGCCTTCTTTGCCTTCAATGATTAAATCCCTAGCTTGCTCGCATTGTTCATTTGTAGCATGCATGGTTTCAGAGGTGGTTTGAGTATTTAGTGAAACGCTTCTACATCCTTCGCTCATTTGTTCGATAGACCGAGTGATCGCTTGCATTTCTTGTTGTTGTTTGATGATCCCTTCGGTCGTATCATTTGCGATTTTTAATGTATCTTCAACTACTTTAGAAAGGGCTGAAGACGCATCAGATGTGCGTCCTAGTATGGTGCGTTGCATTGCCCTTTGCATACCTAAATGAAAGTTAACAATCCCTTTTGTGCCATTGCCAGCAAGTACATATCGGCTGACACTGTCATATTCGTCTTTTAATTCGCGAGCCAATTTGGGAGCTTCGATTAATTCAGTTTTGAAAATAAGCAAGCCTAAAAGACTGACAATAACAATTGCGACCCCAGCAAACCAGTCAGTCGCAAAGGATGCTAGTATGGCGACTAAAACAGTGACAAGGCTGTAGATGATGGCTTTAGTGGTATAGGCTAATTCCTGACCACTATTGGCTTTACCTCGATTAACATTCGCATAAAAGGTTTTCGCACGGGCCACTTGTTCAGCTTTTGGCTTAACACGAACTGACTGATAACCGGTCAGTTCTTTACCATCGTAAATTGGCGTTACGAAAGCATCTACCCAATAATAGCGACCGTCTTTGCATCGATTTTTCACGATGCCTTGCCAGTGATCGCCCTTATTCAAATGTACCCACATATCCGCAAACGCGGCTTTAGGCATATCGGGGTGACGTACTATATTGTGGTTGTGCCCGACAAGTTCATCATTTTGGTAGCCGGCAACCTTACAAAAAACTGAATTTGCATAGGTAATTACACCTCGAGTGTCAGTCGTGGATATAAGTTGTTCCGATTCGGAAAACGTAACTTCTTCATCAATAATTTGTTGATTGCGACGCATACTGCATTGGTCCTAATTTCTCGCTCGATTGAAGAATACGACTGACTTACATAACATTGAACAAGTAAATCTTTTGATTTGATATGTTTAATATCATATCGTATTCATATTCACAGTAGCGAGTTAACAAAATGATAACAACAAAAAGAGTATTAATACAATTTACAGCTGTCTTGTCGAGCGTAATGATTTCGGCTTCATCATGGGCTTCGACGTATATCTACGCTAGCAAAATTATTACTGGTAATGATTCAAAAACGCAGAGCAATAAAACAGTTATCGTCGAAAATAACAAAATCATTAACATTGTTAACGGTAAGGTTACAGGAACTGACTCAGACACGTTTGTTGACCTAAGCGGACAAACGCTCATGCCGGGATTGATGGATATGCATGTGCATTTGTCTTTCCAGCACGGGGGGCCTTCAACGTATATGAAGCGATTTAGGCAAAATGAGGCCGACTTTACCATCGAGGCGCTTAACTACGCTGAGTTAACTTTAATGGCTGGTTTTACAACCGTCAGAAATTTAGGCGACTCGTACAACGAAACCGTCGCCATCCGAAATGCGATAAATCAGGGAAAGCTAGTGGGCCCAAGAATTTACTCTTCAGCTAAAGCAATCGCGACAACGGGGGGGCATGCGGATCCTACCAATGGCTTGAGTAAGCGTTTACTAGACATTCCAGGTCCTGTTGATGGCGTTGTAAACGGTGTTGCACAGGCAAGAGAAGCCGTTAGGCAGCGTTATAAAGACGGCGCTGATTTAATCAAAATTACCGCCACTGGTGGTGTTTTATCCGTCGCAAAAAATGGTCAAAATCCCCAGTTTATGAGCGATGAACTAGACGCGATTGTTCAAACTGCTAAAGACTATGAAATGACGGTTGCAGTGCATGCTCATGGTAAAGAAGGAATGCGACGTGCTATTTTAGCTGGCGTTGACTCTATCGAGCATGGCACATACATGGACAAAGAAATCTTTAGATTGATGCGTAAAAATGATGTCTTTTATGTGCCCACGATCCTGGCGGGTGATTTTGTTGCAAGAAAATCAAAAATTGATGGTTATTTTCCAGAGATCGTTCGTCCGAAAGCGGCGAAGATTGGGCCACTCATTCAACAAACTTTTGCACAGGCGCATGAAAATGGCGTTACCATTGCATTTGGCACCGATTCTGGAGTTTCACCGCACGGAGAGAATGCCAAAGAGTTTAGTTTGATGGTAGGCGCTGGCATGTCTGAAATGGACGCAATTCGCTCAGCGACAATTAACGCGGCTAAACTTTTAAAAGTAGATAAAGAGTTAGGATCGATTGAAATCGGTAAGTTAGCCGACTTGGTCGCAGTAGTCGGAGATCCGCTAGAAGATATCAGCCTGTTAGAATCGCCAAGTTTCGTTATGAAAGACGGTGAAATCTTTAAACATAAGCAGGACCTCATGTGTGTTGAGCGAACTAAATTAACAGAGATCTGCGAGCAATAGAGTCGAACGAATTTATTAATTATTCAATTTGCGCTTCTTGTATTAATCGTCAGTAAAAAGGCTTTTACAAAAGAATGTCGATGAAACAGAAGCGCTTTAGTAGCAAAACGCTTACACGAAAAACCAAGCAACTCATTCATTCAAAGCACATGTTGAGTGGAATTGGGTTTGCTTCGTTTGCCGAGTCAACTGTAGTTCCGATCCCCCTTGAAACCTTGCTTATTCCACTCATGCAGGCACGTAGGGATAAACTTTGGTTAATTGCATTGGTGACTACATTAGGATGCATTGCGGGTGCAATTTTCGGATATTTCATCGGATATTTTGTATTTGATCTCGCGAGAGATTGGGTAATGCAATATATCACGACGGAAGAACAGTTCTCCGCGTTTGAAGAGATGATTGCGCAGGACGGGTTTTGGTTTGTCTTTAGCACTGGGGTTACACCCATTCCTTTGCAAATCGCTATGTTGGTCGCGGGTGTGACGAAGTACTCGTTTGCTTTGTATCTTTTGGCAGTTATATTAAGCCGTACTATTCGGTATTTTGGTTTGGCACTATTGGTTTATTATTTTGGTAACAAAACCGAAAAACTGGTCAGAAGGTATAAATGGCGAGTCGCTATAGTAGGTATAATTGTGGTTACGCTCATTATTGCGTATCGTATTTACACGAATATTTAATTAACCCCTTTATCAATAAAATAAATTAGGGCAAAGGCATGAAATCATTAATTCAAATTACCGCAGCTTGCTGTTTTACGCTAGTTTCTGTAAGCAGTGTGGCAGATGTAAACGAGAAGATTGAGTTGGCAATGAAGTCAGACGTAAGAACTTCGGCCGAAATTGAGCGGGACAGAAATAGAAAGCCGGCACAAACGCTTGAATTTTTCGGATTACAGGAAGATATGACCGTTGTTGAATTAATCCCAGGAGGCGGCTGGTACACTAAAATACTCGTACCGGTTCTAAATGAAAAAGGGAAGTATTATGGGGCCATTGGTACAGGTCGAATAGAAAACAATCTATCCGAACTCCCAGGTTTTGAGCGCATGAATATTGTTGCAAAAGACGCTTCACTTAGCCGAAAGCCAGGAGAACGTTTTTATTCTCTTGAAGCGAGCTCTCTTGGAGTAAGCGATGTAGATATGGTGCTAACTTTCAGGAATTATCACAACTTTAGCGACCAAGGTCGAGCCGAAATGAACAAGCTTGCATTCGAAGCTTTGAAGCCTGGTGGTATTTATGGTGTGGTTGATCATACTGCTCGCCACATGGAGCCTATGACGCCAAGTAACCGACGCAGAGTGGACCCCGTGAAAGCGATAAAAGAAATTCAGGAAGCGGGTTTTGTGTTGGTTGATTACTCTACCTTACACTATAAAGAAGACGACGAGCTAGAATATGAAGTTGGCGCAAAGTCGGTGACTGGTAACACAGACCGTTGGACACTTAAGTTCATGAAGCCAGAATAACAACGAGAATGATATTTATTGCAATAACATACTCTTAGAAACAAGTTATTGTTGGTAATATTATTGTCAGCAATAAAAGAAAAGCGTTATTTTAAAGCCTCGGCGAATTCTACTAAGTGATGTTTGATGGCAGCACTTGGTAACATTCATCGGGGCTTTTTATGTACTGCCTTTTTACTTATTGGCTTTTCGCGTAAGAGTCTCTTAGTTAAGAGCCTCTCACTGAAGAACCTCTCACTAATGAGCCTTTCACGAGAGAGCCTTTCGCTAAAGAATCTTTCACTGTAGAGCCTTTCACTATAAAGCTTAGTCTAGCCCTTTCTTAATTAGGTATTGATATGGCAGCGAGTCCACTTGGCTAGCGAGTAAAGTGTGTTGCATAAAACGACAAAAGCTTGGTATGTCGCGCGTTGTTGCCGGGTCGTCTGCTAGTACTGCAAGTGTTTCCCCATTTTGTATCTTGCGCACTTTCAAACGTAACATCATCACAGGCTCTGGGCATCTCAACCCTAAAGCATCAAGTTGATGGTCGGCAGTGGCAAACTGTTCGTCAAGTGGGTCAGACATCAACAATGCTCTCAATCGTTACAATCGGCTATGCCGTAAGTGGCTCGATATGTCTGTATGGCTTTTATTTCTGAATTGTAGCCTTTGGCTTGTTTTAAAAACTCAACAACGTCGCCTAAACTCACGATTGAAATAACCTTAGTACTGTAATCACGCTCTACTTCTTGAATAGCGGATAGTTCACCATTGCCCTTCTCTTGTCTGTCTAGCGCGATCAATACACCTGCAAGGCTTGCATTGTGCTCATTGATGATCTGCATCGATTCGCGAATTGCGGTACCTGCAGTAATCACATCGTCTACCAGCATGACTTTGCCTGTTAGAGGACTACCGACGAGTGTACCACCTTCACCATGTTGCTTAGCTTCTTTGCGGTTAAAACAGTAAGGAACATCTTTATCATATTCGTTTGCAAGGGCAATAGCGCAAGCCGTTGCAATCGGAATACCCTTATACGCGGGTCCGAACAACAGATCATACTCAATACCTTCTTCTTGCAAAGCTGCACTGTAAAAGCGTCCGAGGGTAGCAAGGTCGGCTCCAGTATTAAAAAGCCCAGCGTTAAAGAAATACGGACTGACTCGACCTGATTTGAGCGTGAATTCGCCAAAGCGCAGAACATTTCGTTTAATAGCAAAAGAAATAAAGTCTTGTTTGTATTGATGCATATTGTAATTTACCTAAATTTTTAGCTCAGTGCCGTTCTTTGAATATCAAACAGTTCTTTTATGCCTACACGCGCTAATTCGAGCATTTCGTTCATTTCTTCAAAGCTGAAAGGTTCGCCTTCTGCGGTGCCTTGCACTTCTATTAGCTTGTTGGTATCGGTCATAACAACGTTCATATCTGTTTCTGCTTCTGAATCTTCTAGGTACTCTAAATCAGCAATGGGCGCGCCCTTATAAACACCTACCGAGATTGCGGCAATCATGTGTTTTAGTGGGTTGTTCTTCAATATACCTTTAGCTCGCATCCAAGTGAGTGCGTCTACTAGGGCAACGCATGCTCCAGTGATCGAAGCCGTACGAGTCCCTCCATCAGCTTGGATTACGTCACAGTCGACCGTGATGGTGTTTTCGCCAAGCATTTTAAGATCAACGGCTGCTCTTAACGAGCGAGCGATTAATCGCTGAATTTCAAGCGTACGACCGCCTTGTTTTCCGCGCGCCGCTTCTCGGTCAGATCGAGTGTGGGTAGCTCTAGGAAGCATACTATATTCAGCCGTGATCCAACCTTTGCCTTGCCCTTTCATAAAGCGTGGAACGCCTTCTTGTACACTCGCATTACACAATACTTTTGTGTTGCCGAACTCGATTAGCACTGAGCCTTCTGCATGGCAGGTAAATTTTCGAGTAATGGTTATAGGTCTTATTTGACTTGCAGTGCGGCTGCTTGGGCGCATGAAGAAGCTCCTGGGTAATGAACGTGTGTAATCAACAATAAATTGGTGGGAGAGTATACCTCATATCAGAACTTGGTTGGAGTGAGAATGCTCAAAAAACTCAGGGATGAGCCGTTCTCAATAATCGATAGATGCTTGAGGAAGCACAAAGTCAATATAGCATTGCATAGTGTTAAACGAGTACCCATCAGCTAATTCACGTATTTGAATGATTACTGTTATACTGCACGCAGAATTATTAACAGACGCACACTTTTTAGGCAGGAGATAGTATGATTTGCAGTATGACCGGATTTGCCCGACGTGAACTTAAGGCTCAGTGGGGAACAGCGGTGTGGGAAATCCGCTCGGTCAATCAGCGCTATTTAGAAACATTCTATCGGATACCCGAGAACTTCCGAGGCCTAGAACCGAGCCTGCGAGAGCGTTTGCGTAAAAAACTTCAGCGGGGAAAAGTCGAATGCGCCCTTCGCATTAATTTTAACGAAGCAAATGCAAGCGGCTTTGCTTTGAATGAAGATTTGGCTAAAAAACTTATAGACTCTGCGCAATGGGCACAAAACAACGGTGCAGATGGCGCAATAAATCCCAGTGATATTTTGCGCTGGCCTGGTGTAATGGCAAGTATCGAAGCGGATATGGACAGTATCCAAAAATCACTTTTAAATGAATTTGATAAGGTATTAAAAGACTTTATCGATTCGCGCGCTAGTGAAGGTGATAATATGCGAATGCTGATAGAACAGCGTTTGCAGGCCATTGTTGATGAAGCCGATAAAGTCGAAGCCCAGATGCCCGAGATACTTACTTGGCAAAAAGAACGCATCTTAAACAAATTTAAAGAAGCAAAGATTGAGTTAGAAGACAATCGTGTAGAACAAGAAATGATTTTAATCGCTCAAAAGTCAGACGTTGCCGAGGAGCTTGACCGACTCAAGTCTCACGTTAACGAGACGACAAAGATCCTCAAGCAGGGCGGTGCGATCGGGCGCCGACTCGACTTTATGATGCAAGAGTTTAACCGCGA
>CBFHTO010000028.1:0-50243 GCA_965658765.1 Glaciecola sp.
GCCGAAAGAGCATAAGTTAAACACTACAAATGTGGATGGTTTCAACCTATTTGGTCAGCGAAATTTAAGCTATTCAATCGAACTCGGTAACGAACAGGAACGTTTAAGCCTACTTGCAATGACGCCTTTTTACTGGTCGATCAAAGCAGAAAATAAAAACCGACTCTGCACTAACTTAACAAAGGTTAGCGCAGATTTTCAAATTCAAATCTTCAGTAAGCTGTGAATCTATAACTTCTTAATATTATTCTTACTATCTCGGTCGATATATCGCACAAATGGGTCAACGCCTACGTACTTTATTTGTTTAATCAGTGCTTCATCTATATCACTTAAATCAATCGTGATCCCATTTTCTCCATCTTCCAGTAAATGCTTTTCGCGATATATGATCTTCGTTTCTTGCGCAAAAGCATTTGGATCAGAATCAAATAAGACAATTTCAACTAAGTCATTGAATTTTTGTTTACTCTCGTTACCCAATCCATCGGCTTCAAATTGAGACGCTTCAACCGTTAAGCGCAAAGATGGATTTTTATCGTCAAAGAATGTTTCAGTTTCTTTCATCCGCAAGTCATAAATCGTAATCTGTTTAAACTGTTGTTCAATATATGGATGGTCATTCTCATCCGAAACTTGTTTTATTGCTTTTAGCAAATCCAGCGTAGTTGGTTGACGAGATTCGGAAAATTTATATTGCTCAATAAGGCTCGCAAGTGCTTTATTCATATTACTTTCACCAATTCGATCAGCTATCGACATCATTACAACCGAGCCCTTCCTGTAATGAATATATTGCTGTGATTCTGAACGCATGAATGGCATTTCTTCAAGGTATTCCGTGGTACGCCCCCTGAGATATGAATCTAGTTCGTAGGTCAGGAATTTCCTTATTTTTACTTCTCCATATTCTTTTTTCATTACCTGTAAAGCTGCATACTGACTTAGCGATTCCGATAGAACTGCGCTTCCTTGAACGTTCGCAGCATTTAGTTGATGTCCAAACCATTGATGTGCAACTTCGTGTGCAGTTACATAGTACACAGGATCAATATTCGTTTTATCCCTCAAGTCAGTAATAAAGCCTATTTGTTCTGAATATGGGACAGTGTTTGCAAAACTTTGTGCAAAACTTCTGTAACCTGGAAATTCAATGATCCTCAATTGCTTATGTTGATAAGGGCCAAAAGCTTCAGAAAAATAATCCAGTGAATCCTCAGTTGCTTTTATCATTCTGTCTATGTTCCAATTATGCTCCGGATGATAATAAACAGATATGTTGACACCATTGTGCATAGAGCTCTTCACTTTAAGATCTGCTGACATAATGTTGAAGAAGTTCACCATCGGACTATCCATCTCATAAACGAAATAATTCCGATTAGCTTCTGTCCAGTACTTTTTCAAATAACCCGGGGCAATCGCGATTTGTTCTGCAGATGTCGACAACTTAGCCTTAAAATCAATTAGCCCGACGTTAGGTCCGAAGAAACTCTCGTTATATTTAGATTCATCTTCGAGCTTATTTGCACGCTTTGGAGGTGGTAAATCCCGTTTGCGGCGTTCATGCTGGTCAGCTATATAAAAACTTTGGTCTACGCCAAAGCTTGGTAACAATTCAAAATTATTGATGAACGTACCATTTTCAACCAAACTGAAATCCTCTCCAGAATCTTTGAAGCCAAAATGTTGGCGAGTAAGTGATAATTCAATTTGCCTAGTTTCTCCCGGAGAAAGTGCTTTCTCTAAGTTCAACCAACCATTTCTATAATCCGCATTAAACTCCGTTATGGGTAAGTCCTTAAACTTACTTTGACTATACATTGGAAAATTAACTAAAAAACGCTCAATCGGTACCTGTTGCTTATTCTCGATTTCGATCTTCGCGATAACATCCAACTTTCTTAAATTAGGGAATATCGCTGCATCTAGTTCAACAGATATTACTGTTGGCACTGGATATGTTTCGTATTGAGAAAAACGCTTCTCATATTCAGAGCGCAAATCCAAAAGCTGCTCACTAGATAGAAATTGATTTGTCACTCTTGTATTGTAGTGAATAATCGTGCCCAAACTAATAAAACACACGGTGAATATCACGATCAGAGCTTGTCCTTTTTTACCAAGTTCATAACCGAGTAAGTATATTCGCTGTTTGAGTGAGGTCTCAGCCCCTCTATGCCAAAGTGCATAACTCAAACAGGCCAAGACAATAGATAAGGACACCCAATACCCCATGTAATAATGCTGTGTAGTCATATACCAGCCGTACTCATTCATATCTGAATAAATCAATTGTGGGGCCGCACCAAAATTGAACATGTTATGCTCAAGACCGATTTCATAGAAAGCCAGAGAAACGAAAAAGTAAGCTACAAAAATAAGCATACCGACATACTTATTCGGACTTAGCGCTTGTATGAAAAACGCCAACACAGCTAATAAAATCCATGGTAAGGCGTTGAAGTACAACAAAGAAACAAAGTACTGCACGATATCGACATTAAGGAAGCCTTTTATCAATTGATTCGCTATTGCTGCGACCACACCTACAACGAGTACAGAGACAATAACGAGAACCACCGCGATAAATTTAGACAACCAGAGAGTGACATTTGGTACTGGCATACTATCAATAATATCTCCTATACCAGTTGTGCGTTCACGCCACACGATTTCAGCACTGTAAAAGGTAATAATAATAATCAATGAAATACCAAACGACCCTTCTATTAAGCTCACCATATACTGTGTCAATGGCCAATTCTCAGCCCCATAAAAACCAGAAGGATCGACAAATTGAGAAATTAAAGTAAAGGCCGAAAATATAAGTAAAATAGAGAAACCGGGACTAAGCAAAACTTGCTTTATTTCAAATAAGGTTCTTGTTTTAAATTGTTTGAACGTGGAATTATGATCATATGTGTAGCTAATATTATTACTCAAAGGAGGTACTTGCTTACTTTGACTATTGTTTTTCACTTTCTTCGGTGACCGCAAAGTCAGCTCCGAGAATAGCTTGCCAAAGCCAAACAAAATGACTAAGGCCACACCAACCCAAATAAGTCGGTTATAGAGAATAACCTCACGTAATGGCAGCACAAGGGTGTTTCGCTCTGCAGGTGTCCAATATCGAGTTAACTCAGAAAAACTGCGCAAACCAAAGGGATCCGTTAAGGCTAAAATTGTGCGGTATTCTGGATCACTGAATACGCCTCCCGAGACTGAGTAAATAATAAATACGGCTAAGGCGACTAAATACACCGCCATGATGCTCCTAAACCTGAGAGCAGCAACATAAAATAAAGCTGATAAAACAAATAACGTTGGGATAGATACGAAAGCAAAAGGCATGATGTACGCGAACATGTTCAAGGGCCCCAATCGTTCTGCATCTAGCCAAGGCATCACGCTACCTATAAGCAAGCCCAACGGAACCATGGAAAAAACCAATATAGTGACTAAGAATGAACCAAAAAAACGACCAAATTGATAGCTAAAAGGTGGAATGGGCGCGCTATAAATCAGTTCACTGCTCGCAAACAAATCATTTCTTAAGGCCGTATTACTGACGAAGTTCACGACTAAGAACATCGCAAATATAGAAAAAATCAAAGTACTCTGAGCTATAGCAAATGGGCTGTTTAAATTTACATTTCCTCCGCTGCCAATTTGCACACCATCAAATACCATAGATAAATAAGGCAGTAAGAAAAACACAAGACAAGTCACGATAAAAGAAGGTTGACGAACAAAGTAACGCCACTCAAAAGACATCATTTTATAGAACATGGTCGTCTCCTAAGCGATTTGTGTAGACGTAACTTCGTCTCTTGAGTCTGATTTTGAAAACTTCTTGTGCGCATAATTCAAAGTACTAAAATACGCGTCTTCTAGACTGGCCGGAGCAGACTCAAAACCCTCTGGGGCTTGTTCAGCAATAACGTGCACAACATTGCGACCTGCAAACAGACGTTTAGATATTACGTCAAATTCTGCTTCGACCTCAGACATCTCATCAATGCTGACTGTTTTACGCCAAATTTTTCCTTGCAACTGATTTGTCACCTCAATGGGGTTGCCTTGCAATAAAATCTTGCCAGTACCAAGAATAGCCATGTCGGCGCAAAGCTCTGATACATCATCGACGATATGCGTCGACAATATTACGACCTTTTCTTGTCCCAAACTAACTAACAGATTATGGAAGCGATTGCGCTCTTCGGGGTCTAAGCCTGCTGTAGGTTCGTCAACAATCAACAAATCAGGGTCACCAAGTAACGCTTGTGCGATACCAAAACGCTGCCTCATTCCACCTGAAAACGAACTGACCGCTTTCTTTTTATGTTCGAAAAGATTTGTGTGTGCCAATAAACCTTCAACTGCTTCATGCCGTTCAGCTTTGTTTCTAATACCTTTGAGAATAGCCAAGTGATCCAGTAAGTCATAAGCATTAATCCTGGGATATACACCGAAATCTTGTGGTAAATAGCCAAGCCTTCTGCGTAACTCATTCGCTTGGTTTATAACATCTATACCGTCAAAACTGATGCTGCCAGAGTCAGGCTGTTGTAATGTTGCAATTGTCCTCATCAAAGAAGACTTGCCCGCACCGTTTGGACCAAGCAGCCCAAATAAGCCTTTACTTATGTTTAAGTTGACGCCATCAAGCGCTTTCACGCCATTATTATATGTTTTATTGATGTTGCTGATACTCAACATAGTGTTACCCTCGGCAAAGTAGATGTTTGGCTTGTAATGTTTATACTATCGCGGTTTTATATAGCTTGAATGGCCAAGGCCTATCAAGCAAATACTTTGTAATAGCTATGAAATAACTAAATTACAGTAGCGATATTATCAGTAATTTGCATATATTTTCTCAACAAGTCTGAAGATTAATTGTTTCTGAATGTGTTTGTTAAATGAGCTATTTTAGTTAGGCTATTGTGATGATAGTGATTAGATGTGGCTAGGCTTTATAGTTACTAAAGGGGAGAGAACTTAACCATACTTTGAGCACCTTTTGGTAAATAAAGCTATCGTGCTTATCGGCTCATTTCACCTCTTAAGTTTGAAGCCATTAAGCGACGTTTTTCAGACAGGTTAATGTCGCGTTTACTTAATAAGTAATGTAGTTTTGCTAATGCCGCTTCCGGAGTAATATCTTTCCCTGAAATAACACCCGTTTTTTCTACCAATTTTCCATTTGCATAGCCAGTCATATTAACCTTTCCACGTATGCATTGAGTACAATTGACAACAATTATGCCCTGCTCTGTCGCTTTTTCGATTTGATTCAATAACTCGGGGGTTTGTGGTGCGTTACCGACACCGTAACTGAGTAAAATGAGTGCATTTACTGGCTGCCTAATAATATTTGTCAGCACATCACTGCTGATCCCTGGATATAAACTTAGCATGCCTATAGGCTGACTTTCTATTGAACTAACGCACATATTGTCAGATTCATTTACTTTACTTAGTTGGTTCAAATCAGCGTGTATCTGGATTTGAATACCAGCGCTGAGTAGAGGCGCACAATTAGGTGAATCAAATGCATCGAAGCCATCAGCATCGACTTTCCTGACTCTATTTCCTCGAAACAATTTATTATTAAAAAACAATGTAACTTCAGGTATCGGGTAATTTGCAGCAATATAGAGCGCATTAAGCAAGTTTAATTGCCCATCCGAACGCAATTGTGAACCAGTGACGATAACGGGCTTATTTAAGCCTTCGAGCATGAAAGAAAGCGCTGACGAGGTATATGCCATGGTGTCGGTGCCATGCAATATAATAAACCCGTCATAATCGTGATAGTGCAGTGCGATATCCTGTGCAATGGTTTGCCAGTCTGCTGGCACCATGTCGCTGGAGTCCAACAGGGTCTTATACTCATGTAAAGTAAACTCTGGCATCTCAGGTCGATGAAACTCAGGCATTTTTGATAAAGTTTCTGAAAGGTATCCGGCTGCCGGCACATACCCCCTCTCTGAGGGTTTCATACCGATCGTGCCACCTGTGTATGCAATATAAATACGTTTACGCTTATTCACAGAATACGCTCAAAACCGTGTTCATGAGCTTGCTTCCAAGAGTTTTTTAAGCTCTGGTAGCAAAGCAAGGTCATCTGAACTTAATGGTCCTCTCGCTAGCCAATGACTTAATATATCATCATTATCAACGCTAATATTCGCCTGTAATTTTGCAGTCATTAATTGCAGTTGAATCTGTTTTTGTCGCGCTTCAAAGTTCTTAATCCCAGCAATATGTACATTATTATTGCTGACTATCGCCATCGCAATAATTAAATCAACCCGACTCAAGTCATTCAAACATGTGTTGCTGCTAACCTTTCCGTTTAATGCTTGTTTATAACGATTAGGTAACTCTGAAGGGGGCAAAGAATCTTCAAGTTCGACAGATTCAACTAAATAATCAAACAACATTTTTAGTTCTTCGTGCTTGCGGTCAGTATCTAAGCTCAGTTTTGTTTCAGAAAGGATTTTATATATTTTATCGATATCATGTACTAGCGACTTATTCGCCTTAATTATTTCTTTTTCGCTAGTTTCTAACGATTTTAGTTGTCCCATACACTCCTTAAGCTGTGAAAACGAATCACAATTTTGAGCTATGCTTGTGAGGTCTTTTAGCTTTTCTCTAACCACATTGAGCTTAGCGACTGTTGCTTCTTTGTCAGCATTTTCCGCTTGATGATAAGCATTAAACAATTCATCGTTACTTTGTCTGAATGAAGCCCATAACTCGCTTTCAAACTTTTTACCAGCAAACCCTATTTTCTTCCAAGCTCCTTGGAGATTCTTAGCAACTTCGGTTGCTTCCTTTAAATTTTCAGAGCCTTTCAAGTTGTTTATTTGAACAATTAGACGTCGCTTTTGCTCTGCGTTTTCATCATAGTGCGCAATGATTCTCTGCTGAAGAGGATTAATCGCTTGGTTAAAACGCTTTCTCAATTTTTTGTAGGTGTCTTTATCAACCTCGTCAATTGCATAAAAAGCCTTTTTCAAGCGGGATAACTCTTTGTTCAAGAGATTCAAATCCTCCACTTCATCTAGGTCAGATACTTCCTCTAAAAGCACTTTTAGTTTGTTGTGATTTTCTTCTCGACGTTTATCTAATTGAGCATAAAAAGCTCGACAAGGTGCGAAAGCCGATTCTATAACATCATCAAACTTTTGGTTTAATTCGGTGTCTTCATCTGTATGTAATTTGCCTAAAGAAGACCATTCAGATCTCAAGGTTTTTACCTTTTTCACTCGTTCATGAATGTCTTCAGGTACTTGGCTTGCTAGGCTTTGAGCTTCTTCCAATAATACTTTCTTACGTGGTTCTGCGATAAAGCTTTGCAAACCCTTAAGCTTGTCTATTTCATCGCTTACTTGTGTGTAGGACTTACTTAATCGAGGCGAGAAAGGCGCTTTAACGGTTTTTAATAACTCTTCTAATGCATAAAAAGTCGAAATCGCGGCTTTGAACTTTCCATCACTGATCAAACGTTTTATTACATTGAGTTTACCAAGGCATTTACGCTCAGCTTTAAGTTCGTCTTCTTGAAGCATTTCAAGCGATTGTCGGATACGTTTTAAAGCAGCTTTTGTGTCAGTCTCAAGCACCACTAAAGCGTCGCTTTTAAAGTCAAGCGTTCTTACTTGAACTAACACTTGCTTGAACTTTGATTGTATCGAAGCTAAATGGCTCCTTACATCATCTGTACTCGTTGTAAGAGTAGTATCATTAATATTATCTATAACATCAGTATTGGGCTTACCCTCGCCACCTGTCGGCTTATCTATATTTAAGACTTCACCGGCGTCCTGATCCTTGTAATTTGACTTATTTACTCGATTACTTGCTACGCTAGACTCAAGCTTGTTTGCATAATCTTGTGTAGACAGTAACAAATCCCTCAGTTTTATTACAGTCTGAGCGTAGCTTGGATAGCCATCCAAGGTTTTGATTAAATTTGCTTGCTCACTTTCTATCGTTTTGATGATCTGTTTGTGTGCAGCTGTCTGTGGGCGTTTTTTAATTAGCAACAACTCGTCAGATGCATCAGATAATGATTGTTTGAATAATTTAATCTGTGAATCGAACTCGATGTCGGCATTGACTAACATGTGCGTAACTTGTGTCGAAATAATATCGTTGCGCTTACGCAAATCCGCCAATAAGTCACTTGTTTCACGCAAAGCGGCATGAGAATCGTGTTGCTGTTTACATTGCTCAATATGCTGAGAAAGACGTGCCTTGATCGTTAAAAACTTTTCTGAAATTTCTGCAGCGTCCTCTTCATTCAAGAGTGACAGATTAGGAGCAAGCTGAGAAAACTGCTTTGTAAGATCGTCAAACTGTGATTTTAAAGAGGGATAATCGTTATTGTCTTTTAAGGCAAGAAGCTTTGAGTTTATTAATTTAGCCTCTCGCTCAATTGCTTTCGGCTTTTCACGAGCTTCGAGTAAGTCAGCTAACTTTTTCTCAATTTCAAATGCAAGTTCAGCATCTTGAGTTTGTTTGAGAAATCGGTTTAGCTGCTTCTCAGACTGAGTTTGTACGACGATTGTGCGTCGAATAGAAGTACTTGGATTATGTTCATAAAACCGACGAGTTGTCTGTTCTTTATCCAGCTTTGATAATACGAGTAAACAGAGACTTTCATCTCTTTGCAAACGCGAATTATTAAAAAGAATTTGTTCTAAAAGAGGCTTGTTTGAACACTCCCTAATAAAGGTATTAAATTCAGATTGACTGAGCAAGGCTTCATCCAATAAGCATGCTTGAACATGCTCACTCGCGGATTGCCTTACTTTTTGACTATGATGCGTTTCCGATATTTTAAACCACAACGAAAATGATGCAATACGCTCTAGCGCAGCTAAGGTGACATCGTTGTCTGAGTCATTAAATGCAAGCTCGTGCAAAATGCGTTTGTCTTGCTCATTGTCTGGGTTAAGTTTATTAATTGCCTGACGTCGCTTTGTCGGGTCACTATGAGCATGAGCCGGCGTGAATAGCTTTTTAAAAATCATCCTGTTTAAACCGCGCTATATTTTGATGTTTTGTGTTTGATTCTTGAAACTCTTGCCTTAATTCCCGCTTGGATTTATGCACGATTTCACCATTTTCGCCTACTGTCATGTGCTCTTCAGAAGCTTTTACTTTAGATTGATAAACAAGGATAGCTTGCATCACGGTCTCTTTTTGTTCCTCAGACAGCGGCTTACCATCTAACCATTTACCCGTTTCAATCGCTTGGACAAACTTCTCATAGATTGTATCGTTCATCATTGCCATCAATTGTTCTATCTGCATGTTTCTTCCATTATTTCTCGCAACAAATACCCACAAACCACTAGGTATTAAAGGCTAATAATACGCAGGATGAGCTTCCAAAGAACAAAACAAAAACTTTGTCCTGAAGCTATTTAAAACCCTCGTTCAAATATGTAGTTAACTTCGTTTAACATTGACTATATACGCCTATGTATCTAACAAATAACCAACTAATACATATACAAATCTTTCTTTCGCTAGGCTCTTTTCGCCAAGGTGATACGCACTCTATTGATTGCATACCAAATAAATCCTAAGGTTGTCACAAATATTGAAGCATTGTACATCAACAATCCATTTTCGTTATTAGGAAAATCGCCAAGGAAAACAAAATAACAACCTACAATAAATAATAAAATAGCGAGCATTGACTGATTCTGTAACTTCTGCAATTTCTTATAACGTTTAAGTGATAGTTTCCTTTGAATATCCTCTGCAGAGGCACTACCAAACTCGTATTTGCAGTGCGAACAAGATTTCGCCTTATCAGAAATAGGTTTTGAACAGGCTGGACAACTAATGATTGCCATAAATACTCCTATGTTACTCGGGTTAGGCTTTTGGCTTATTATTTTATTTAGAACAGTATCACTTTCTAAAATGATCAAAGAATTGCTTTTCTAAAATAATTAGTGCCCAAGCCATTATGGTTTGGGCACTATAATCATAGACAAATATTATACTTGCGATATAACTCAACGCATTAGCAATTTATTTGTTCACCTTCTGCCAGTATTCATTCACCGAATCTTTCATTTCTTTTCTCAGCATTAGAATACCAAACAGGTTAGGCAAGGTCATTACAACGATCGCAACCGCAGACAAGGCCCAAACAAGTGTAGTGTCGGAAATAGCGGCCCAAAAGAAGCCCGCAACATAAATTACGCGATACGGCATGACTGACGATGGGCCAAGTAAGTAGGTCATTGCCCGATCACCATAGTAAGACCACGCAATAGCAGTAGAAAATGCGAATAATAATAAGCCAACCGACACAATGTATTGCCCAAAGTTTCCAAAAAAGCCTTTTGTAAACGCAATTGTAGTTAGAGTGGCCGAGTGAATAAGTGACTTACCATGGACAATAATGTTATCACGCTCAATATCTCCATTTTTGATAACAAGCGTTCCAGTGAATCTGTCATCCAGTGAACCTGCGTGATAAGTCACCTCTTCGGCAAATGAGCGCGCATTTATCAAAGTATATCCTGTGCTCACCGCGACGCCATTAACCACTGCTATCTCGCCGTTAAACGGTTCAACTGAACTTCCTTCCAAATCATTTAGATATTTAAATACATTCGTAGAATCTTCTATATTCGCTTGATCATATGAGCCTTCGATAAACAGCATATCCGAACGGTCAAAAATATTTTCATGCTTTTTATTCCAGACGCCGGACGACAAAATCACTAATCCGGTGATGGTACAAATAATAATGGTATCAATGAACGGCTCAAGAATAGACACCATACCCTCAGAAACAGGCTCTTTGGTCTTTGCCGCAGCATGCGCAATAGGCGCAGAACCTTGTCCTGCTTCGTTAGAGAATAAGCCTCTGTTTACCCCACGGTTAAATGCATAAGCAAAAGTGGCTCCTAAAAACCCACCAGCGGCAGCTGAACCAGTAAACGCGTCAGAAATGATAGACGCAAATGCAGGGCCTATGTTCTCTACATTGGCAAAAATAACGGCAAACGCACCGACAATATAAACAAGCGCCATAAACGGGACAATTTTTGACGTTACTGCAGCGATACGTTTTATACCACCAATAATAACAAGTCCGAGTAATACTGCTAGAACACCGCCGACAATGGCAGGTTCAAAACCAAAAGTAGCTTCTATAGAAGTAGCAATACCATTGCTCTGTGGCAAATTACCTGTGCCAAACGAACTGATAACAGTAGCGACGGCAAAGGCGACCGCTAACCATTTCATGTTTAGTCGCTTGTCCATATAGTACATCGGCCCACCCGCCATGGTGCCATCAGGTGTTTTCTCTCGATACTTGTGCGATAAGGTCACTTCTACAAACTTGGTAGTCATACCAAAAAACGCAGTAGCCCACATCCAAAACAAGGCCGCAGGACCACCTAAAAATATTGCCAAGGCAACACCGCTGATATTGCCTGTCCCAACCGTTCCCGATAAGGCTGTGGTCAAGGATTGAAAATGGGTTGTATCACCTGGCTCATCTCCTTTATCGAGCTTCCCGCTTACAACCTTGCATGCGTGCTTGAAGTATCTCACCTGTGGAAATTTAAGATATACGGTGAAAAAAGCGCCTACACCGAGCAGGACATAAGGAAACCAAGCTGCACTGCCAAGAAAGCTATCTATTAAGTTAAAAAAATCGAGTAAAGCGTCCAAAATTATTATTCCTTATTTTAATTATTGTATAAGCGATAAAAGCGCTTTATAAAATTGATGCACGCAATCGCATTTTTGTTGTCTTGGGTATTCGCGTTATGAGCTTGTTAAGTTAGTAAAGCATTTAACCAATCTTTCTTATTATTATAGAAGTTTACAGCACTGGTTTTGTTTACCAAATATTTTTAAATCTACAACTTCAACGCTGCAGCAACTGATCTTATTGCGATTAGACTGTCTGAACCTAATTGCTTGCACCTTTGGATAGACCATCCGAAGCTTGGATCCGGCAAATTTTCGTTATCTTTAAAGGGCATCTCCAATGTATACGCTAAACACTGATATGTATTGCCTACTGCATTACTGGCGACGGTAAGGTTTGCTTTACCTGGCTCGTCTTTATCATAACCAAATACATCTTGAAACTCAGGTGTAACAGCTAACAATGCCGATTTAAACTGTTCTTCTAAACTCTTTATCCTATCATTGTAGTTAGGATTACCTTCTCCGCCTGCAACAAAATTATAAGGTAAAGCCTCGTCCCCGTGTACATCAAGAAACATATCTACGCCGGTTTCTCGCATCTTTTGATAAACATAAAATACCTCGGGACTATTGTCTATACTCGGTTTTGCCCATTCTCGATTAAGATTAATACCGACGGCATTTGTTCGAAGGTGCCCTCTTGCTGCCCCATCGGGGTTCATATTCGGTACAATGTAAAAGACATTGGATTGGAGTAAATCTCGTGCAACACCGTCTTCGTCATCTAACAAACGGTCTAATAATCCTTCTACAAACCATTCTGCCATAGTTTCGCCCGGATGCTGTCGTGCTGTTATCCAGATTTTATTTTTACCTTTCTCATTGTTTTCATCGCCGATAACAAGCAGATTCATCTCTCTGCCATCAATGGTCTCGCCAAGTAATTCATGACGACAGTCAAAGCTCATTTGGGCGCTGGCAATAAGGTCAAGGTGTCGTTCGTAGCTATAAGGAATAAAATACGCAAAATAAACGCTGTCATACTCGGGTGTAAAATTGATGACTAACTGCTCCCCATCAAACGCTGTATCAACCCTAAACCAAGTTTCTCGATCATATGAGGCTAAAGCGCTGTATCCTTTCCAACCGTCAGGATACGCGGATTTTGCGAGATCAATAATAGTGATTTTATGCTCTAAAAATGGACTCGAGTGCAGTTTAAAATGAAACCATTGATAATAATCAGATAGATTATCTTTTTTGATTGAAAGTGTGATGTCTGATGGTGATTTAATAGATAATACTTCGATATTACCGCTGTCGAAATTACTGGTTATTTTCATAAAGAAGTTTCTTACTCATGAACGCATTATTATTATGTTTGTGCCTTCATGGTAGCAAACAATCCTAGATTGCAAAACATCATTTAATAAAAAACCCCCGAAGCTTATGATTAACTTTCGGGGGTTCTTATTTTTCGGTAAATCTTGTTCAAATTAATGTTCAAGATTTTAACGAGAATAGACTTTGTTTACGCTAGCGGTAAGGTAGGTACCGTCAATCCTGCCATATCTGTAACACACCTCATTACTTGACAGCTATAACCAAACTCGTTGTCATACCAAACATACAGAGTCGCTCTATTTCCGGCCACAATGGTTGCTTGCGAGTCAACAATAGATGCAGCTCTTGCGCCCACTAAGTCTGTCGAGACTATTTCCGTGGAAGCTGTGTAATCAATTTGATGTTGTAAATTTGAGAACAAGGAAGTATCACGTAAGAATGCATTTAAGCTTTCTCTGTCAGTTTCTTTTTCAAGATTCAAATTTAAGATTGCCATTGACACATTTGGTGTTGGTACGCGAATCGCATTGCCTGTTAATTTACCCTCGAGTTTTGGATAAGCTTTCGACACGGCCTTCGCTGCGCCCGTTTCGGTAATCACCATGTTAAGTGAAGCTGCCCTGCCGCGACGATCTGCTTTGTGATAATTATCAATGAGGTGTTGGTCGTTAGTGAATGAATGAACCGTTTCTACATGACCATTAACTATGCCATATTGCTCGTCGAGTGCTTTAAGTACAGGCGTGATAGCGTTTGTTGTACAACTTGCAGCAGACAATACGTCATCGGCAGCGTCAATATCGCCGTCATTCACGCCGTGTACGATGTTTTTGATATCGCCCTTTCCAGGCGCAGTCAAGATAACCTTTTTAGCCCCAGTTGCACTTAAATGCTGAGATAAGCCATCGCGGTCTCTCCACATACCAGTATTATCAATGATAATGGCATTGTTGATACCGTATTGAGTATAATCGATTTCACTTGGGTGATTTGCATAGATTACTTGAATAAAAGAGCCGTTAGCTTTGATTGCATTACGCTCTTTGTCGATTGTGATACTGCCATTGAACGGACCATGTACAGAATCTCTTCTTAGAAGACTCGCTCGCTTCTCAAGGTCGCCTTCTTTTCCGCCTCTAACTACAATAGCTTTCAAACGAAGCTTATTCGCTTTGCCTTGGCGTTCAATCATTAGCCTTGCCAATAAGCGACCGATGCGTCCAAAGCCATAAAGCACTACATCGCTGGCTTCTTGGTCATCTTGACCATCGTTTACCGCGCTAAGTTGCTCAGCAACAAACGCTTCTAAATCAGTTTGATCTTTAGCTGAACCGTAATTGAACTCGTAGGCCAATTTACCAATATCAACCTGACAAGGTGCCAAATTCATTTTGCTGATGACTTCTAGTACTGGGAAGCTTTCGCGAAGACGAAGCTTTACTCCTTCAAATAAACGTACGGTTCGATGAGCTTTGATTAAGTCGATGACGCTTGCGTTTAGCAGCGTGCGTCCGTACACGGATATCTCAATCGCTTTGTTGCGATACAAACTACCTACGATTGGCAGCATACGCTCCGCATATTCTTGTCGCTCTTGCCAACTTGATTGTAATTCCTGTTCATACTGCTGATTCATTCATCTTCACCTTATCTACTATAAATGACATGCTAATGGTTGAGTCGCGCGCATTTTATTGAATGTTTTGAAATAAGCCAAATTGGTATAAATTTACAATTATCACGGTAATAACCAAAAGCTTTGATGTTTTGTTGTTAATTATTCAACAAATAATAGAACTTTAAGAAAAACCTTAATTATCTTAAGACTATTAAGGTATACAAACCGTTTGTGCACAAAAAAAGGTGTAACTAAATTACACCTTAATAAGCTCAAATTGCGACTAATGTCTTTAAATGAGAGAGTTTAGTTGGGTTTGTTGTACTTTGCTGTATGATTTTGCAGCAAAATACAACAGACCTTAATCTTTGCCTGCGCTAAAGTCTAAGGAAACTGAATTTACGCAATAACGCTTACCTGTCGGTAGTGGACCGTCGTCAAAAACATGTCCCAAATGCGCATCGCAGTTCTTACATAAAATTTCAATTCTATGCATGCCTAAGCTATTGTCTTCTCTGTAAACGACATTGTCGTCTGACTGCTCGTAAAAAGAGGGCCAACCACAGCCTGAATCAAACTTAGCGGCACTGCTAAATAACTTTGTTCCACAACATATACAATGGTACTCACCACTATCTTTGTTATGCAGATATTTACCTGTAAAAGGCCTTTCAGTACCGCCCTCGCGTGCTACTCTATATGCTTCAGAAGAGAGCTTGGTCTTATAGTCTTGCTCGCTATCATCCCTGCTTTTACTCATATATCAATCTCTGTTTGCTTGATTTATATATTCTGCTACGACCCAATTTATTTTTTGGTTCTAAGTTGTTGACGTGATTCTAAACCCCAAGTCATATGAAACTTATGACCCTCAGGCTGATCAATCCGAGAATAGGTATGTGCACCAAAGTAGTCGCGCTGTCCTTGCAATAAATTCGCAGGCAATACCGCACAGCGATAACTGTCATAATAATTCAAAGCAGAGCTTAAGGCGGGTGTAGGTACACCTGCAAGTGCTGCTGAAGCAACCGCTTTTCTCCAGTTACCTTGATACTTGGCTATTTGGTCTACAAAATATGGTGCTAACAGCAAATTTGCTAAATGTTCATTTTGTTCATAGGCGTCGGTAATTGACTGCAAAAATACTGCTCTAATAATGCATCCTGCACGCCAAATTTTTGCAATTTCAGCAAAGTCGAGATCCCAGCCATGTTCGGTTGCAGCAATAGACATAAGTTGAAAGCCTTGCGCATAAGCGCAAATTTTCGCGCAATACAGTGCATCATGAAGCTCTTGTATCACAGCGTTTTTGTCCAAATTAAGCTCACTTATATCTGGAGACGCCAATATTTGACTGGCCTTTACACGTTCATCTTTAAAAGAAGACAAACTCCGAGCAAATACCGCTTGAGTAATCGTTTGTGCAGGGCTTCCAACTTGCAAAGCACTTACAGCCGTCCACAAACCGGTCCCTTTTTGTCCTGCTTTATCAAGGATAAGATCAACCAAAGCTTTTCCTGTAACAGGATCAGTTTGAGCTAGTACTTCCGCACTAATCTGCATGAGATAGGAATCTAAAATACCAGTGTTCCATTCAAAAAATACTACTGATATTTCAGCGGCTGACATTTGTAATGTCTGGCGCATAACATGGTACACCTCACAAATGAGTTGCATATCCGCATACTCAATACCGTTATGCACCATTTTTACATAATGCCCAGCGCCCACCGGACCAATGTAAGTCGTACATGGCTCTCCAGTTTTAACAGGTTTACCAATTTGATAATTCTCTATGGGTTTACCAGTAATGGGGTCTACTTTGGCGGCAACTGCATTCCAAAGAGGCTCTATGCGTGTCCATGCATAAGGATCTCCAGAAGGCATCAATGATGGACCGAAGCGCGCTCCTACTTCTCCTCCCGATATTGCGGTTGAGAAAAAAATAAACTTACCTTTGTATAAAGCTTCTCGCTCAACTGAATCGGTCCACAAGCTGTTCCCCGTATCGACCACAATGTCATCGGCAGCGATCCCTGCATCAATTAAATGCTGACAAACATGATCAACTGGTTCACCTGCTGGAACGGAAAGTATAATTGTATGGGGAGCCTTTACTTGAGCAAGGAGTTCAGTATAAGAACGACAACCGATAAGACGTGAATCGCCGTTTGGGTTTTCAGATTCATCTTGCAATAGAGCTTGTTCTACTTTTTCCTGATCTAAATCGAAACAAGCCACTTTGTATCCGTTATCGGCTAAGTTCAGGGCTAAGTTTTTACCCATTACACCTAAACCTATAAAACCCACGTCGCACATTACAGATGCATTTTTTGACAGCATGTAAACTACACTCACCTTGTTAATCCTCGGCGATCATAGCATCAAATAATAAGCTGACCCAAAAGAGTTTTTAAGGCCAGTGATAATTTACTATTGCGTATCAGCCCGATAATAAAGTCTCATGCTACGAGATGGCATAACAAAATCAGGTGCTATATTGATTTCAGAATACTTATCTACATCGCACTCAGAAGTATCAACTAAACATTTCCACGAATCAGCATCAGCAAGTATATCTAGCGAAAAGCTTTTGTCTTCGGCCTTACTGTTAAAGCAAAAGCACCAATGCTCAACAGCTGTTCCTTGAGCCTGCTTGTTAAGCGCTTCAATATGCAAGGCAAAACAATGATGCTCATCGTTTACCCAATCCATATCTGTTTTATGCGTTCCATTTCGACGATACCATTGTGCTTTGACTATGTTCACTTTGCTGTCATAAATATCATCAGCGAAATTCATCTGCTGCAAAACCGGATGAGACTGGCGAAGGTTAACAACATATTTCGCAAAGTTTAAAAAGCTGTTCTGTTTCTCATCTAGTTGCCATTCAAACCAATTCAATACGTTGTCTTGGCAATACGCATTATTATTGCCCTTTTGAGAACGACTCAGTTCATCACCACCTAAAATATGTGGCGTTCCCTGGCTTAATATAAGTGTACTAAACAAATTACGTTTCTGCTGTTCTCGCAAAGAGCTAATCGTTTTATCTGTCGTCTCACCTTCAACACCATAATTTGCACTCAAATTATGATTGTGTCCGTCTCGGTTATCTTCGAGGTTGGCTAGGTTGTGTTTTTCGGCATAAGTCACTAAGTCGTGTAGAGTGAAGCCATCGTGATAAGTGACATGATTCACACTTGTATGCATTGGGCGTTTGTCTTTATGAAAAATATCTCGAGAACCGAGCAGTCTAGTTGCGAACTCCCCTTTTAGCCCTTTGTCAGAACGCCAAAATCCGCGTAATACATCTCGATATTTGTCATTCACTTCTAACCATGGGCTAGGATATTGACCAAGTTGATATCCGTTTGGACCAATGTCCCAAGGTTCAGAAATTAAAACGGCATTTTTCAAAACCGGGTCTTGCTTCAATATATTGAAAAAACTTGCACTGGGTTTAAATCCACTAGCATCACGCCCTAACACTGTAGCTAAATCAAAACGGAAACCACTGACGCCCATCTCAGTTACCCAATACCGCAATGAATCCATGACTAAGTTTTGCACAAAACTATCAGCCATTTTTAGTGTGTTACCACAACCCGAATAGTTAGCATATTGTTTTGAAGCACTGCCGCCCGGTGACTCAAATATATAAGCTTGAGAGCCACATAAACCTTTTAAAGATAATACTGGACCGTCCTCACCACTTTCACATGTATGGTTGTAAACCACATCTAAAATGACTTCAAAACCCTCATCGGTAAAGGTTTTAATCATTTGCTTACACTCAATCAAAGCATCGTTTTGAGCATATCTAGGCTCTGGAGCAAAATAGTTTATTGGATTGTATCCCCAATAGTTGGTCAAACCTTTTGCTACAATAAAAGGCTCTGGCATAAAGCTCTGAAGTGGTAAAAACTGCACACTACTTATGCCTAAGTCCTTAAGATGCTTTATGATTGAAGGATGACACGCCCCTAAATATGTTCCTCGCTGTTCAATAGGAACCTTAGGGTGTAATGCACTTAGTCCCTTCACATGAGCTTCATAAATTACTCGCTGTCGATCCCTTACTTTAAACGGTGTTCGTTTTTCACTGCCAAGCGACAAAATATGTGCCTTAGGAACCATGCTGTCCGAACTATTTAAATATAGCTCTTCTGAATAATTTAATGGCCGGTTTAAAGATTTAGCGTAAGGGTCGATCAGTAACTTAGCAGAATTTAGAGCACTGTCCGTTACTTCTTCTTGTTTCAGCTCTGTTCGGATACCATATAAATGCGCTTCGCTTACACCTTGAATTAGACCGCACCAACAAGCACCAACTCTTTGAATTAATTTAATTTGCGCGAGAAATCTTTCGTCAGAATCGTACAGGCAAACATATACACTTTTAGCATCAGGTGCATAAATCGCAAAATTGCATGCACTATTTGAATTAGACAAATCTCCCTTTAATAAGGAAGCGCCAAAAGGCTGAGGAAAACCCTCTTTTAGGGTAAAACTATCAGTCTGAAGATTGTGGCTATCGCGTGTACTGTCTGAATGTGACATTATTCTTCCAAAAGCAACATCACCGTTGCGAGGGGGGGTAAGCTTACGCTTATCTTTGCCGGCATAGAGTGCAAACCAGGCTTTATCGAGCTTATACTACTTGTGTCAGAACCATCAGAGCTGGTCGGTTCGATAGGGCTAACTCCACTTCCCCCATAAACAGTGTCATCCGTATTTAGAATGACTTTATATTTTCCATGCGCAGGCACGCCAAACTCAAAACCATGATGCACTACTGGCGTAAAGTTGCATAAGCACACAATTACTTGCGCTCGCTCTTTCGAATATCTGGCGAAGCTTAAAACAGACTGTTCACTATTGTGTAAATCAATCCACTGAAAACCCGATGCCTCATGATCTAACTGATTAAGCGCTTGCATGTTTTTGTACAAAAAGTTTAAGTCCTTGTACAAACGCTGAATTCCCGCATGAGGAGCATGCTCTATTAGTGCCCAATTCAAAGCTGAATCATGATTCCACTCATTAGATTGGGCAAATTCATTTCCCATAAATTGTAATTTCTTACCTGGATGTGCAAACATAAAACCGTAATATGCTCGTAAGTTTGCAAAGCGCTGCCATTCATCCCCCGGCATTTTTTGTAGCATAGAGCCTTTGCCGTGAACGACCTCATCATGAGAGATGGGCAAGACAAAATTTTCGTCGTAGGCGTAGACCATTGAAAAAGTAAGCTCGCCATGATGATGACGTCGATATGCGGGATCTTTTGCAATGTAATGCAGAGAATCATGCATCCAACCCATGTTCCACTTAAAGCCAAATCCTAGCCCGCCGCTGTTCACTGGCTTCGAAACGCCAGCGAATGACGTAGATTCTTCAGCAATAGTGATCGCGTTTGGAAATTGTTTGTAAACTTCGGTATTCATCCATTGGAGCAGACTAATAGCTTCATAGTTGTGATTACCGCCATCTACGTTAGGGATCCACTCACCTTCGTTTCTCGAATAGTCCAGGTACAGCATCGACGCAACTGCATCGACTCGGATACCATCAATGCGGTATTTATCAAACCAAAAAAGAGCATTCGCAACCAGAAACTGGCGAACAGTATCGTTCCCAAAGTCATAAATGCACGAGTTCCAATCCGGGTGCCAACCTTTTTTAGGATCGTCATATTCATATACACAAGTTCCATCAAACTTAGCAAGACCATGAGGGTCCTCTGGAAAGTGCGCAGGCACCCAATCAATTATCACACCAATATCATTCAAGTGACATTGGTCAACAAAGTATTTGAAATCATTTGGATCACCAAAGCGACTCGTAGGTGCAAACAAACCAACAGGCTGATACCCCCATGAACCGTCAAACGGGTATTCAGAAACCGGTAATACTTCTATATGAGTGTACCCCATCTCTTTGACATAATTGACAAGATCTAAAGCAAGCTCTCGATATGACAAATATCTAATGCCCTGGTCTCTTGCTTCTTGGTTTGGGCGCTTCCATGAACCCAGCTGCACCTCATAAATACTCATGGGAGCATTATAAGGTGACTCGTTGAGAAACTTACTCTTACTCTGCCATTCATAAGCGTCATGATCGAAAACGACCGATGCGTGTGAAGGATAAGCACGTTGATAATATCCAAGTGGGTCAGACTTATCTGGCAAATCGTGTCCGTGTTGATCTTTTAGTGCAAATTTATATTCGCATCCAGATTTTATACCTGGCACAAACAAAACCCAGTAGCCCATATCTGTTCTTTGTAGAGGATGGCTTATTTTGTTCCAATGATTAAAATCTCCAATTACCGAAACCGCAGACGCGTTTGGAGCAAACACGGCAAAGCGCACTCCCTCCACGCCTGACGCAGAACAATGCAAATGAGCCCCCGCTTGTTTATACAGATTGTTGGGAGAATGGTCGATAAAATGAACGCTCTGATATGCCTCATCTTTGAATTGGTAAGGGTCAATATACACGTATTCGCCGTGCTCTGTATCAGCGCACACTTCATAAATTCGGCTTGAAGCTGCAGTACTCAGATGAACCTCAAACATACCCATTTGAGCATTCGATGCACTGCCAATTAACTCTTTTGTATCTAATGTTCTAAGTACAATGGAGCGAGCAAAAGGACACCACACATTCAGCGTTTGCTGCGTATCGTCTCCCGACCAAGAGAGACTTGAGAAGGGATGCGCGCAAGTCATATGGGCTAATGTTTGCTCAAACTGCATTATGAAATATTCCTATAAATGACGTAAATAAAGTTAACAATTGTTTTATGACTTACTAGCAGTCTTTCTGCACTGATGAATATCACGCGCTAGTTGCTGAACTTTTTGTTGTGCGAATATATCACTAATCTCATGACTAAGTTTGCGTTTCCAGTTTGGGTACTCCTCAAAAGTCCCTGGGATATTGACTGGTTTTTCCATCTCTAACCAGTCCTCAAGCTGTAAACTCAATAAGGCACTAGACCCTGCAGCCATGTGTGTTTGCAGACCATAATTTAGCTCGGTCGACATGCCAACATAATGTACATCTCGGCTGATATTCTCACTGATTGAATGATGTCCGTGCAAAGAATTCAAAATGTGCTGTTTATTGATATGGCGATCATTGTACAAGTTTGCCAACACATCTGGATCAGGATATAAACCTAACTCTTTACCAAGTGCGAGATCATCACAGTGCCAATAACCACTGAGCGTCGGCATATCATGCGTAGATAAAGTTGCCATTGACTGCTCAGGATAGTGAGCCGGTGAATAAAAGCCGCCGTCTTCAGCCTGTTCAAAGAAAAACAAGCGATAAGAATAAACGCCATTATTCTGTAACATCTCGCGAATGCTATCTGGCACAGTTCCTAAGTCTTCCCCTATAACTAGGCTTTTATTTCTAACACTCTCAAGCGCTAAGATACCAAGTAAGTCTTCGACCGGATAGTTGACGTATGCTCCATTGCTTGCGTCGTCATCTTTCTGAACCCACCATAACCTCAGTAGTGCCATCACATGGTCGATTCTCAGGGCACCTGACGCTTTCATATTTGCACTAAATAAATCGATGATCGGTTGGTACTGTTGATTTATAAGCTCATAAGGGTCCATTGGCGGAAGCCCCCACTTTTGCCCCAATGGGCCAAGTATATCAGGTGGTGCGCCCACGCTAACATCCGTACAATATAAGTCTTGATTCGACCAAATCTCGGCCCCACCCTCACTCACTCCCACAGCTAAATCACGATATAGACCAATTTCCATTTGTGAGCTTTGTGCGTGTTCACTAGCTAATGTGTATTGCCGTTCAGCCTGCCATTGCAGAAACATATAAAACTCTACTCGGCCTTTGTACTTTTTCTCAAACGCCTTAACTTCTGAAGATTCGAAATCTTTATATTCAGCAGGAAAGACTGGCCACCCCCAGAATTCTTCACCTTTTTGTTTTAAGTATTCTTGCAAGGCCTCAAAAATAGCTTGTGAACGTAAGCTCTTTCCGCCATTTTTCACAAATGCTTTAAATTCAACAAGCCGCTGCTTTATTTCTTGACTTTGCTCATCTTCATGTTTTGATTTATTGGTCCGAGATTTACTGGATGATTTAAAAGCTTCAAAAGCATGACCTAATGTTTCAAGCTTCAGCTCGGCAACGCCCTCATAGTTAACCCAGTCTTCGTCGCGAAGCGCTTTTAGCTTATTAGGAAGATCGTGTTCTTCGATATATTTCGAGACTCCCTCGCTTTCGTATCCTGGGACCTTTTCAACATCAATATATAAATAGTTGAGCCATTTCCTTGAACTGGGGCCATATGGACTGCAAGCCTCAGGCAGCATCGGATATAGCTGATGAATAGGATTAAGTCCGATAAAGTCAGCACCCAAGGCAGAGGCTTCATCTATCAATTGGATTAGATCAGTAAAATCACCTATTCCCCAATTTCGTGAAGAGCGCAGACAATATAATTGCACACTCAAGCCCCATACTTTATTTCCTTGCTCTATATAGCTAGGCTGGTAACAGCGATGTGGGGCAACTATTAAGCGGCATGATGCGAGTATCTTGCGCCCAAAGCACAGACGTACGGAGTGGTAGCCTAGTTGTTGTTGAGTAGGCAATTCTATTTGATACTGATGCCATTCAACATCATCTATGTCTTGCACCGCAAGTAGAGACTGATCAACGGGTATAAACTTTAATGAAGCTTGGCTACCGTCTTCATATTTTATTTGAATATTATGAGACTTAGCCGCCTCAGTTATTGGCAAGCGGACATTAAACGAAATAGACGAAGATTGGCGAACAACCAATACCGGATCGATGTAGCGAGTCCAATAGTCTTTAGCCTCATCCTCAATTTGAGAAGCAAGCGTTACGTCGTCGCTAAGGTCGTAGCCCATGGAACTCAGCATGCGCTTTTGATTTTCTAGTTCGATTGTGGCGGGTTTTCCCCAAGCGTCTACAAATGTAGCGCCAATGCCTCTTTCTTGTATAAGATAGTCTATCAGTTGTGTCATATAAATGTTCCTGCACAAAACAATTTTCGAAACCGTCGCAATTCTTCTTGCGAGGTTAAATGCCTAAGAACTTGCTTTTAAAATTTGATGCCTAGCTTCAATTCTCAAGCCATTATTAATGAAAGTGATAAAAACTTTCATTGAATACGATTGCAAGTGACGAATTATTAACAAATTCTGTAATTAAACTACACATAGTAATAAAATTTTGATTTTTAGCAAATATATGTGCATAATTTTCGTAATTAACTTACAATATTATTCAAATCATAAGTTGGCATTAACATTGTTGTTCCAAACGGGTGCCACTAAACACTATCCACGAGAGGGCAGTATGACAATAAAAGTAGGAATCAATGGTTTTGGCAGAATCGGTCGACTTGTTCTGCGCGCTGCAACACAGCGAAATGACATCGAAGTGGTAGCGGTAAATGACTTACTAGACATAGATTACATCGCTTACATGCTAAAATACGATTCGACTCATGGCCGTTTCGATGGCGATGTTGAAGTAAAAGACGGAGTATTATTGGTAAACGGAAAAGCCATACGCGTTAGCAGTGAAAAAGACCCATCACAGTTGGCTTGGTCAGACGTTGACGTTGATGTAGTTGTTGAGGCGACGGGTTTATTTTTAACTCAAGACAGTGCTCAAAAACACATTGACGCGGGCGCGAAAAAGGTCGTAATGTCTGCTCCGAGTAAAGACGCTACGCCTATGTTTGTAATGGGTGTAAACCACGAGGAATATGCAGGTCAAGCCATCGTCTCGAACGCTTCTTGCACAACAAACTGCCTAGCGCCTATGGCTAAAGTTCTGAATGATCAATTTGGCATAAAAGACGGACTCATGACAACCGTACATGCCACGACAGCCACTCAAAAAACCGTAGACGGCCCGTCATTGAAAGATTGGCGTGGCGGACGCGGAGCGTTACAGAATATCATTCCGTCATCAACCGGCGCTGCAAAAGCAGTCGGAAAAGTTATTCCAGCATTGAATGGAAAACTTACAGGCATGGCTCTTCGCGTACCTACTGCAGATGTATCCGTTGTGGATCTTACAGTCAATCTAGAAAAGCCTGCTTCATATGACGACATTTGTGCAGCAATGAAAAATGCTGCCAATGGTGATATGGCAGGCGTTTTGGGATATACAGAAGATGCAGTGGTTTCCAACGATTTTGTGAGTGACAGTCATTCATCTATTTTTGACGCTACTGCAGGCATAGCATTGACTGATACCTTTGTTAAATTAGTTGCATGGTATGACAATGAAATGGGATATTCACATCGAGTACTTGATCTAGTTGAGCACGTATCGAACTAAAACGTAATTTCCATTCGAAAGTCGATTAATTCTATAAACGCAGATCACTAAATGGTCTGCGTTTTTTTATGGTTTCGTTTGTTATAGTTTTTTTTGTTAAAGTTTTATTTGTTATAGTTACGCTGCAAAATTTCAATTTTCCCTCCCCCTTATTATCAAGGCAAGGTTTATATGAGTTCAATCGATTATTCAAATTATGTATCTATTACCGTAGAGGACAAAGCCTATGGTGAATGTATAGTAGTAAAAAATAAATACGCAAGGGCTCTAATAAGCTTATTTGGCGGTCAAGTTTTGTCTTTTGTGCCCTTCGTTGATAAACGAGAGAGGCTGTATCTCAGCCCGAATGCTATTTTTGATAATATGACTCCTATACGCGGTGGAGCACCCATTTGTTGGCCTTGGTTCAGCGGTCATGACGAGTTCAAAGATGCGCCAAGCCATGGCTTTGTGCGCAATCAAACTTGGTCTATTGAACGTATTGATGAACAAATAAATAATGATGAAGTCGTTAAAACCGTGCTCACATTAAAGCCAGATACGCTCGGTATGTATGGCTATGAAAACGAATTAGAACTCACACTTGTTGTCACCATCGAAAACCACCTTAGCATTGAATTAATGACAGAGAACCGAAGTGAGCAAATTCAAAAGGTTAGTCAGGCTATTCATACGTATTTTGCCGTAGATGACGTCACACAAATTCAATTAAAAGGGATCAGTGGCACTTATGCAGACAAAGTGGACAAAAGCTGTGAAAACCCATGCCCCGAAAATTACACCATCACAGATGAGGTCGACAGGATCCATCAAATCAACGATACCGAAAAACAATGCCACCGCGTAGAAATTATTGGCGCTTTTGAACGCGATGGCATACAGCGTATCGAACAATCAGGGCACAGCGAACTTGTTATTTGGAATCCTTGGAAGAGAAGGAGCCATCAGCTTACTGACCTGCCAGATAGTGGCTATATGCGAATGATATGCGTCGAGGCAGCTGATACAGAACGCCTATCTTTATCTCCTTCTCAGTCGCATAGTATTAAACAAGTCATATATTAGATGAATAAGTAGAACGCTGTATTTTACTGCCTTTGTAAAAGTACCTATGCCCCACGGAGCTCATTAAACCTTTTTCATTTTGGTTTAATGTGCGCTTATGGGCGGTTTACATAGACAGTAAGGCTATACCTATTCGGATTATCGAGTTTGCGTTACTTTTAGTGCTAGGTCGGTAATCACTTGCCATGTTTTATTTTCTATTACCTCTTGTGGACACAGCCAAGAGCCACCCACACAACGAACATTAGGCAAGGCTAAATACTCTTGATAGTTGTTTGGTCCAATTCCGCCTGTTGGACAAAATACAGTATTTGGAAACGGCCCACCAATCGATTTTAAGGTTTTGACGCCGCCTGCAGCTTCTGCAGGGAAAAACTTAAGATGGTCATAACCGGCATCATTTGCCTTCATTAAATCGGATATATTTGATATTCCAGGAATAAGCGGGATTGTCCCTTCCTTCCCTGCTTGCAACAAGTCAGCAGTTAAGCCTGGGCTGATTGCAAATTTTGCGCCGGCGGCCGTAACATCCGCTAATTGCTGTCTATTAGTTACAGTGCCTGCACCTATATAAGCTTCGGGTAATTCTTGAGCAATTTTAGCAATGATATCAACCGCTGCATCTGTTCGAAGCGTTACTTCTAATACGCTTATACCACCCTCTAATAGAGCTTCGGCAATGGGTATGGCGTCTTCTAGTTGATCAATTACCAATACAGGGACAACAGGCCCTTGTTTGAATATATCCGCGGAGGAAATAGTCCAATTATTCTTCATCATAAATTCTCTGAGTGTGTTGACTAAGGAAAGCAAGCGCGCCAAGCAATCCATGGTCGGGTTCTTTAATAATATAAGTAGGGATCGGCTTTACATAGTGGGCAAAATCGCCTTTGGATTCGAAGCGCTCTCTAAACTCGCTATTGGCGAAGAAATCACCTAATTTACTTGTAATCCCACCGCCGATAAACACGCCACCTGTCGCACATAGGTTTAGCGCGAGATTACCTGCGAAACTGCCCATCACTTTACAAAATTGATGAATCGCTTGTTCCGCGTGCTGGTCTGATTTATCTAGTCCAGACTTCGTAATATCAGACGGGCTGGTGAGCATAGGGTGTACGCCATCGTACTGACAAAGCGCGTTATAAATATTGACAATTCCTCGACCAGATAACACCTCTTCAGCACTTACCCTGCCGAGTTTATTCTTCAAATACTGCCAAATAATAATGTCTTTTTCATCACAAGGGGCGAAATCAACGTGGCCGCCCTCACCGTCTAAGGTTTGCCAGCCTTCACCTGTCCAAGTCAAATGCTCTACCCCCAGTCCTGTACCGGGACCAAATACCGCAATATTCCCATGCTCTTGAGCATGACCAGAACCAACTTGTTCAACTTGATTGTGGTTTAAGGTTGGCAATGAATGAGCAACCGCCGTAAAGTCATTTATAACGTATAGGTATTCTAAGCCGAGGGTGCTCTGCAGTTCCGACTTCGAAAATGACCATGTATGATTCGTCATAGTCACGACATCGTCGTTTACAGGGCACGCGATAGCAATACAAGCAGCACTGAAGCTGCCTTCTATTGTTTGGGCCTGAAAGTGCAGAATCGCATCGGCAATACTCGGGAAGTCAGCACATAAATATTTTTGAATAACCGATATACGACCGTTTTCAATCAGAGCTAGACGGATATTAGTACCACCTACATCGGCCACAAACTTAGGTCCCATTAGAGCGCTCCTGTGTCCAACTTATCTTGTTCAACGAACAATGAGCAGGCTCCCTCTTCTGCGCCAGTTAGGGTTGAACGCATGCCTGCAAATAACTCTCGGCCCATGCCTTGGTGACTGTCTGTCAAATCAATACTTGCTTGTGCTCTGCTAGCGAGTTCACTTTCATCCACATGTAATACCATCTCGCCAGTAGCTGTATCAATTTCAATGATATCGCCATTTTGTACTTTGCCAATCAAACCGCCTTTGTATGCTTCTGGCGTCAAATGAATAGCGGCAGGTACTTTGCCTGAGGCGCCACTCATTCTGCCGTCTGTCACCAAAGCAACTTGATAGCCACGGTCTTGTAGCACTCCTAAAGGTGGCGTAAGTCGATGCAACTCAGGCATACCGATAGCTGCTGGCCCCTGGAAACGAACAACCACTATGCAATCTTTGTTTAAGTCTCCTGATTGGAAGGCTTCATCAAGCGCGTACTGATCTTCAAACACAACGGCCGGCGCTTTAATTTTACAGATTGGATCACGTAATGCTGAGGTCTTAATTACCGCTCTACCTAGATTACCTTGTAGTACAGACAAACCGCCATCGGCTTTAAATGGTGAGTTGACATCAGCTAAGACTTCTTTGTCGAAAGATGTATCTGCACCATCTTCCCAAGTAAGTTCTCCATCTTTTAGTCTTGGCTCTTTAGTATAAAGCTCCAGACCGTGCCCACAAATTGTGTTCACATCGTTATGCAACAAGCCTTTATCTAACAGCTGCTTGATCAGTAATGACATACCACCTGCTGCGGTAAAGTGATTTATATCCGCTGAACCATTTGGATAGATACGAGTGATAAGAGGCGTAGCTTTTGACAAATCAGCAAAGTCATCCCAAGTGACTATCAAACCCGCTGCGCGTGCTACCGCAACTAAATGCATCGTATGATTAGTTGAACCACCAGTTGCTAAGAGTCCTACTAAGCCGTTGACCATCGATTTCGCATCAACGATATGGCCAATTGGCATGTAGTTATCACCTAGGTCTGTTAATCGTGTGACTTGCCTAGCGGCTGCTTGTGTTAGCGCATCACGCAATTCAGTACCCGGATTGACGAAAGAAGAGCCTGGAAGGTGCAAGCCCATCATTTCGACCACGAGTTGATTACTGTTAGCAGTTCCATAAAATGTGCATGTACCAGCAGAATGGTAACTTTGAGACTCAGCCTCTAGTAAAGCATCTCTACCCACTTTTCCTTCAGCAAATGCTTGTCGCACTCTCGCTTTTTCTTTGTTTGGTAGGCCCGATGGCATTGGACCAGCAGGCACAAATACGGTTGGCAAATGTCCAAAGCTTAAGCTGCCAAGTAATAAACCCGGTACGATTTTATCGCATATACCAAGCATTAAGGCACCGTCAAACATGTTATGAGATAGCGCAATGGCAGCTCCCATCGCTATATTGTCTCGGCTCATCAAGCTGAGCTCCATGCCAGGGTTGCCTTGCGTAACACCATCACACATTGCTGGAACACCGCCAGCAAATTGTGCAACACTGCCAACGTCGCTGATCGCCTGTTTCAATTGTTGAGGATAATTTTCGTAAGGTTGATGTGCACTAAGCATATCGTTATACGACGACACAATCGCTATATTCGCTTTTGTCATAGAGCGTAGGTCAGATTTATCTTCTTTCGAACAAGCCGCAAAACCATGAGCAATATTGCCACAGCTTAATGCGCCTCTGTGTGGCCCTTGTCGACGCGCTTTATCGATTTTTTCTAAGTAAGATTGGCGAGAGAGTTTACTTCGCTCAATAATACGCTGCGTCACTTCTTGGATAATAGAATTCATATCGTGTCCTATATTTCGTATATTTCACTAAGCCTGATATAGCATTGTGGTGTCTTACGCTGCCCACATTAGTGTTACTTGTCTATTGTCAATAACCGCTTTTATAGGCTTACTTTGCTCTGTGCCGTTTTCTAGCGCGTCGTCTAATACGTCTTTTTTACTTTGTCCCGTTAAATGCAAAAAGCAATATTCCGCATTTAAGATCGTTTTTAAGCTCATAGACATTCGCTCATATGGAGCTGTGGTGGGCTTAGTCGCAATAGCGCTTGCTGCTCGGCTCAAGTTTAAACCTTCATCTATCTGTTCGCAGCAAGGGAACAAGGATGCTGTATGGCCATCTTCACCCATTCCTAAAATTACAATGTCAAACGCTTTGCTTATCGCATCAAAACGTTGACTGACTGCTTGTTCTGCATCAAAGGCAGAAGCGTCCTCAGTTTTTAAACTGATAAACCTCGCTGCAGCAGCCTTACCAACTAAAAGGTGAGACTTAATTAAGTTCTCATTACTGTCTTTGTGGGTGGCATCTAACCACCTATCGTCAACAAGTGTTACTGTAACCTTATCCCAGTCGATATTGCTTTTTGACAAGGTTTCAAACAGAGGTTTAGGTGTAGAGCCACCGCTAAAAGCAATCGAAGCTTCGCCATTTTTTTCAATCGCTTTACACAAAATAGACTCAATAGTGGCAGCAAAACTTTCATTCAATGCCGCTCTCGAATCATATTCTTCTCTCACTAATGACATGTTGCTACTTCCTCTTCTTTATTTTGCTCTCGTACCAACTACGCTCTTCTCTTGCAAGCAGTCCAATCGAGCTAACAGGCCCCCATGTGCCCGCTTGATATGGTTCAGGGCCTTCACTGTTTGACTGCCATGCATTAATAATCGAATCAGCCCAATGCCATGCTTGTTCGACCTCGTCTCGACGAACAAACAAAGCCTGATTGCCTATCATGACTTCTAACAGTAGTTTTTCGTATGCATCAGCAATTCGAGTCTCTGAGAACTCTTCAGAGAAACTCAAGTCGAGTTTGCTTTTTTGCAAATCCATTGAACCAGAGCTGGTTAAGCCCGGTACCTTGTTCATTACTGTAACCTCAACCCCTTCTTCTGGCTGTAGTCTGATCACCAATTTATTAGGTGGCAAGTTAGGGAAGCTATCGGTAAATAGGTTATGAGGTTGACGCTTAAAATAAATTACAATTTCACTAACTTTAGTTGGCATTCTTTTGCCTGTTCTTAAGAAAAACGGCACACCTGCCCAACGCCAGTTATCAATTTCAGCCTTTATTGCCACAAAACTTTCGGTCTTGCTGCGTTCATTTGCGTCGTCTTCTTCTAAATACCCAGGGACTTCTTTTCCTGCGACAAAGCCCGAAGTATATTGACCTCTTACGGTTTTCTCAGCGATGTTTGAAGAATTAATAGGCCGCAATGCTTTTAGTACTTTTAGCTTTTCATCACGGATACTGTCAGCATCAAGTGTTGCAGGCGGCTCCATGGCAATCAGAGACAGTATTTGTAGTAAGTGGTTTTGCACCATGTCACGCATTTGGCCTGCGTCATCAAAATAGCCCCAACGCCCTTCTATACCAACAGACTCAGCAACACTGATTTGCACATGGTCAATACAGTTATGATCCCAATTCGTCGCAAATATCGAGTTAGCAAAGCGCAATGCAATCAAGTTCAGTACCGTTTCTTTACCTAAGTAATGGTCGATTCGATAAATTTGTTTCTCTGTAAAATAAGCCGCAACCTGATCATTTATCACTTTCGACGATTCAAGGTCATGCCCTATCGGTTTTTCTAGAACGACTCTCACACTCTCGTCAATGATCTCGGCTGAGTTCATTCCCCTGCAAATATCACCAAATATCGAAGGTGGTGTGGCGAAATAACATACCATTACTCGCTCTTTGTCGACCAAAGGACACAGCTTTTCATAGTCTTTTTCTTCAACCATGTTCACAGTGGCGTAATCAAGTCTTGAAATGAATCGGTCCCATGTCTCAGGGCAAATCTCATCGCCTAAGAATGCATCGAAGTTCTCTTTGACGATCGCAATAAAATCCTCATTTGAGTGCTCTTGTCGAGCGACGCCAATGATTTTGGTGCTTTCGTGAAGCAAATGAGCTTTGTCGAGTTTATATAGGGAGGGCAATAATTTGCGGCGAGCTAAGTCACCTAAGGTACCGAATAATACGAAATCGATGGGTTCTATTTTTGTTTCTGAAACCATAACTGCCTCAAAAAATGCAAACGCGATGGCGCTGCAGGCTAATTTGTCAAAATGTAATCCTAGTAAACTACAAATGTAGTAAAATTACAAATTATTTTCATGACAAACAAAAAGAAAAAAAACAGTCCATTAACATAAAAAAACATCAAAAAAATGCTTAAAGCGCAGTAAAAACAAAGAAATAATAAGAAATTAAAATATAATTAGGCATTGTATTAAATTTTTAATATACTTAATTTAACAACTTAATATTAATGTTACTTACATATTTTAATTCTTTTTGTCATTTAGTTACAAAAATTGCATTCAACATTTCATTAAGTTACCGGAAAGCTTGTAGTAATTAGAATTAAGAAACCAAAAATGAATATTTTAGAAAAGATATCGCAAGACATGGATGAATTCAGTAAATCTGAGAAGAAAGTCGCTGAAATTATTTTATCCAATCCTCAATCGGCCATTCATTCTAGTATTGCTACACTTGCTAAATTATCTAATGTAAGCGAGCCGACGGTTAATCGTTTCTGCCGCCGCTTAGATACTAAAGGGTATCCTGACTTTAAGTTGCACTTGGCACAAAGCCTTGCCAACGGAACTCCTTACGTCAATCGCCACGTAGACGAGTTTGATGGACCAACGGAATACACTAATAAAATATTTGAGTCGACGATGGCTGCGCTAGAGGTCGCTAGACAATCAATCGATATATCAATGGTGAATAGAGTCGTCGACTTGCTGACGCAAGCAGATAAGATTTCATTTTTCGGTTTAGGGGCTTCATCTTCAGTGGCTCACGATGCGGTAAACAAATTCTTTCGCTTCAACGTGCCTGTTGTTTATTTTGAGGATGTGTTGATGCAACGCATGAGTTGTATGAACAGCAAAGAAGGCGACGTTATAATTTTTATTTCACACACGGGCCGAACAAAAAGCTTAGTGGATGTTGCGCAAATAGCGCGTAACAACGACGCTACTGTGATAGGCATAACCACTGCAAACAGTCCTTTGGCAAAAGAATGTACTTACGTCTTATCATTATCTGTACCGGAAGATACCGACCTTTATATGCCGATGGCCTCTAGAATTGCTCAATTAACTTTGATCGACGTACTTGCAACAGGCTTTACTTTGAGACGCGGAAATAAATTTAGAGAGAATCTCAAAAAAGTGAAAGATACGCTTAGGGGTTCACGCTTTAATAAACCTGATGCATCGTAGAGTATGCGCACTTAACTTGAAAGCTCTCCCACTAGTGGATTGAGTGTTATACCGTTAACTACTTATAAAATGAATAATAGATAAACCAGAAACAACGAATATTAAGCCTTCACAGTTATAATGCGACAAGCATCCCTTAACTGTATTTATCTTAACTAACCATAACGTAAAGAGAGTTTTATATGTCCCGCCGAACAAAGATACTCGCTACCTTGGGCCCATCGACAGATACAGTTGATAGCATCAAGGCCATTGTCAAAGCTGGTGCTAATGTAGTGAGGATGAACTTTTCTCATGGGAGTGCTGCTGACCATATTGAGAGAGCAGAACGAGTAAGACAGGTCGCTGAGGAGCTTGGAACCTATGTGGGTATTTTAGGCGACCTTCAAGGTCCTAAAATTCGCATATCTCGATTTAAGAACGACTTTGTGATGTTATCTATGGGCCAAGCCTTTACCTTAGATGCTGAACTAGATAAACAGGACGGAACAGAAGACGTTGTTGGTATCGATTATAAACAACTCCCTGACGACGTATTTAATGGTGACATTCTGTTATTGGATGACGGACGAATTCAATTGAAAGTTGAATCAATTGAAGGGAGAAAGATACACACTACGGTAACTGTAGCAGGTAAGCTTTCAAATAATAAGGGTATCAACCGTCTTGGTGGCGGTCTATCAGCAGAAGCACTTACCGAAAAAGATAAACAAGACATAGTTACGGCAGCAAAGATGGGAGTCGATTATTTAGCGGTCTCCTTCCCTCGAAGTGGCGCAGACTTAGACTATGCGAGAAGCTTGGCTGAAAAAGCGGGCTGTCATGCTAAAATATGCGCAAAAGTTGAACGAGCAGAAACAGTCGCGTCAGACGAAGCCATTGACGACATTATAAAAGCCTCAGACGCAGTTATGGTCGCTAGGGGAGATTTAGGCGTTGAAATTGGCGACGCAGAGTTAGTTGGCGTACAAAAGAAGTTAATTGCACGTTCAAGACAGTTGAATCGAATAGTAATCACTGCTACACAAATGATGGAATCGATGATCGAAAGTCCAATGCCTACGCGAGCAGAGGTAATGGACGTTGCCAATGCTGTTCTTGACGGGACTGATGCAGTTATGTTGTCTGCGGAAACTGCGGCCGGTAAATATCCCACCGAGACCGTCGCAGCAATGGCGAGAGTGTGCGAAGGCGCAGAAACCCATCCGAGCGTTAAAATATCGAAACACCGCCAAGGCGAATTTTTTGATGGCGTAAGTGAAACAACCTCCATGGCTGCTATGTTTGCAGCTAACCATCTGCCTAGCATAAAAGCCATCGTCGGATTAACAGAAAGTGGCAACACGCCAAAATTAATGTCAAGAATTACAACTTCATTGCCAATCATTGCAATGTCAAGGCACACCGCTACACTCAATGCAATGGCGCTTTATCGTGGGGTAAAACCTGTATATTTTAACTCAATAGGCAGCGAACCCGGATTCTTAACCAAAGACGTGGTGAACGCCTTAAGAGATAATGGCCTTTTGAACGTTGGCGATCAGTTTATCCTTACATATGGTGACCAAATGGAAACGGTTGGTGCAACCAACGTTTGCAAAATTATCACGGTAAGCTAAGCAATACTTAAACACACAGCATTTTCTACATAACGCTCTTTCTTAATCATACGGCGCCATTTAAGGCGTCGTATCATCCCAGTGATATAGTTCCATAAATCAAAACAATTACGGCTTTTAGTAAGCTGTTGTATTGTAGATTTGTGCACACAACTCACATAAAAATAAAGGACAAAACATATCATGAGCGAAGCAAAATATGACGTAATTGTGTTCGGAGCCACGGGTTTTACGGGGCGTTTAGTCGCTGAATATTTAGAGCATGAGTATGGTCAAAGCAGCGAAGAAGTAAAATGGGCAATGTCAGGACGTAGCCAACAGAAACTAGAACAAGTTCGCGACGAAATGAAAATTTCACCAACGGTCGATTTAATTGTAGCCGACAGCGACGACGAAAAAAGTTTGAATGATTTAGTCAGGCAAACAAAAGTGGTACTGACGACAGTAGGGCCTTATCAATTATACGGTGAAAAACTACTTGCCGCCTGTGTGGAAAATGGTAAGGGCTACGTTGATTTATGCGGTGAACCGGCTTGGATGCACCAGATGATCAACAAATATCAAGCATTGGCCAATGCATCCGGTGCTGTTGTGGTTTTTTCTTGCGGATTTGATTCCATTCCTTTCGATTTGGGTTTGATGTTCCTGCAACAACATGTAGTCAAACGAGATGCCAAGCCTCTATCGTATGTAAAAGGTCGTGTTCGTAAAATGCAAGGCAGTTTTTCAGGAGGGACAGCTGCTAGCCTCAAGGCCACAATGATTGCAGCGAAAAAAGACCCTTCGGTCATGAATGCCTTAATCAACCCTTATTCGCTGGCAGGTTCAGAGCAGTTAGCCGAACAGCCAAAAGGCGACAAGCCATACTTTGATGAAGAACTAGGTTCTTGGAGTGCTCCATTTATAATGGCGGCAATCAATACTAAAAATATTCATCGCTCTAATTATCTTATGAATTATGCATACGGGCAGGATTTTAAATATGATGAGATGATTCTGACCGGGCCGGGTGATAAGGGTGAAGCCCTTGCAAAACACGTCGCAGCAGACAAATCCCTTGCAAGTGACGATGCACCTAAACCTGGTGAAGGGCCTTCAAAAGAAGAACGTGAAGCTGGTTGTTATGATGTTTTATTCACAGGCATAAGCCAAGCTGGCACTCGCTACAGCGCAAGTGTGGCAGGATCATTAGATCCAGGATACGGATCGACTTGCCGAATGATAAGTGAAAGTGCTATTTGCCTCGCCGGTAAACTAACAGAAACTCAAGGTGGGTTTTACACCACCGCGCCAGCGCTTGGTAATGATTTAATAGAACGTCTAACGATTCATGCAGGCTTAAGATTTACGATTGAAAGCGACTGAAAAACCTAAAAACCGTAGCGATAATCAAGGAAGGTTTATCGCTACGATGCTTTATGACCAATGCTGTGTATAAACGGCAGAATCCCGCTTTGGACGTCTCATCGCACTAAGTGGTGTTGTGCCTAAGTATAGAAACCCAACAATTTCGTCTTTTTCTGCGCAATCGAAGGCTTGTTTTACAAATTTATCCTTTGCATACCAGCCCGTTCTCCAAACACCTTGAAAGCCTTGCGCTAACGCTGCCATTTGCATCGCCTGAACGCTACATGATGTAGATGCTACTTGCTCTACCCAAGGTACTTTTTCGTGTTCTTTATATCTGCATATTGCCACAATGATCATGGGGGCTCTCAAGGGCAAGGTTGGTGCTCTTTCTACAACACTTTGGTCAGCACTATTTTCAATTGCAGCTTGTTTGAAAATCTCTCCTAACTTATTCAAACCATTACCCGTGCAAACAACAAACTCCCATGGAGTTAAACTCTTATGGTCGGGGGCAGCGAGGCCCGCTTGTAGGATATTTTCAAGCTCATCGCCCTTTGGTGGCGGGTCCTGTAGCCGAGGTTGAGACCGTCTGTTTAATAATAAATCTAAAGCTTCCATGTTTCACTCCTTATGCTAAGTCTTGAGTATATTACTGTGTTTGGAGAATTTTGGTGCTAAAAGTTCCGTCAAAATTACGTAGCATATTATATGATAAGAAGTGGCTAACTTAATGTGAGCGTGAAAGTTTCCACAACTGTTACATATTTTTACAATTACAAGTTGTGGAAATTAAATTTGAAGGGGTACACTGGGAGCAGATTGTTATAATTGAAAAGGTACATGTACATGTCAGAGAAACGCAGTTGGACAAAAGCGCTGTTCGTAGGCATATGGAATGCATTGAATTTCAGCAGACGCTTGGTATTCAACATTATTTTTGTAGTCCTTGTGATAGCCATAGTCGTAGGTATCTCAAATTCTGGTAGTAAGCGCCCTACCGTAAATCAAAACAGTGCTTTAGTGCTAAATTTGCAAGGCAACTTAGTAATAGAGAAAACATGGGTTGACCCGGCTGAGCGATTTGTTTCAGAAGCCTTAGGTCAAGGCCCAGAAAACCCTGAAATTCTGTTAAACGATTTGGTTAGTGTTATCGAAAATGCTGCTGAAGATAATCGAATCAAAGCCTTAGTTCTTAAACTAAATCGCTTTGGTGGCGGTGGTACAGATAAACTTCGTAAAGTTGGCGATGCTCTAACTGAATTTAAAAAATCTGGTAAACCTGTATATGCGATTGGCGATACTTACAGTCGCTCACAATATGCATTGGCCTCGCACGCAGATAATGTCTACTTGCACCCCATGGGTAGTGTTTTGATGGAAGGCTATGCCTCTTACGGTGTTTATTTCAAAGAGGCATTGGAAAAGCTCAAAGTAAGTACGCATATTTTCCGCGTTGGTACCTTCAAATCGGCGGTAGAGCCATTCCTTAGAAATGACATGTCAGATGAAGCTAAACTCGCTAATCAAGCTTGGCTAAACGAGTTATGGAGCATGTTCAAAGAGGATGTTTCAAATGCCCGTGAATTTGAACAAGACAACTTCGATGAAACCTTCGACTCTTTGCTCGCAAAGTTCGAAGCGGTAGACGGTGATTTTGGCCAATACGCACTGACAAATAAATGGGTTGATGGTTTAAGAACCAGAAACGATTTTAAGGCTGAAATGATTGACTTACTTGGCCAAGGCGAAGAGGACGACACGTACAACAGCGTCTCCTACAATCAGTACCTAAAATTAATTAAGCCTGCAATGCCACCGCTCGACACAGGGGAAGACAAAGTAGCCATTGTAGTGGCTAAAGGTACAATCCTCGATGGAAAGCAAGATCCAGGGGCAATTGGTGGCGATAGTACTGCTAAGTTACTAAGAAAAGCGCGTCTTGACGACAATGTGAAAGCGGTTGTTTTACAGGTCGATTCTGGAGGTGGTTCTGCATTCGCATCTGAAGTTATTCGTCAAGAAGTTGAATTAATCAAGCAAGCTGGTAAGCCAATTGTTGCCTCAATGAGCACGGTTGCTGCATCCGGTGGTTACTGGATATCAGTTAGTGCAGACAAAATTTACGCTGAACCAAGCACAATTACTGGTTCAATAGGGGTTTTTGGCACGTTTATGACATTCGAAAATGCATTTGACTATGTTGGGGTTCATTCTGACGGTGTCAGCACGAATGAACTTGATGGTATTTCCCTTAACAGAGCTCTGCCTTCAGGGTACAAAGACTTGTATCAAATGAGTGTTGAGCGAACCTATAAAGACTTTATTTCACTTGTTGCTGAAGAACGCGGCATGACCTTAGAAGAAGTTGATAATATTGCACAGGGTCGCGTTTGGGTCGGCACGCAAGCGCTAGAAATTGGTCTGGTTGATGAGCTCGGTAATCTTGAAGATGCGGTAAACGCAGCTGCTGAACTTGCCGAGTTAGAAAATTACAAAGAAACCTACATTCGCAGACAACTCACTGAAGAGGAACAAGTTTGGGCTAACCTGTTAAACAATGCGAGTGTGCTTTTCAAAGGCCTTAATCTAAACTACGAGCCTAGCCCCTTGCTACAAATGGCAGAAAAAGTAAACAAAGAAGTAGGAGTCTTTGCTGAGTTGAATGACCCTATGTCAACTTATGTGCTTTGCCTTGAGTGTAATATGGTAAAATAAAGATTAGGGTCTGAAACAGACCTTAGGTTTTTATTTAAATAATTAAAATAGCCTTCATCTTTGAGGGCTATTTTGTTTTCAGGTTTCACATTCAAATCGCATTATGAAATATCAAGATGCTCAAGACAGAGCGACTGTAGCACTAGTTAAGCACTACCAAACGGCGTGTCAGTGGTACTCAACAAACATTCCTGATATGCATTTTGAAATGCCTAATTTGGAATTTAAGCAACGGGGTAAAATAGCGGGAAGCGCTTGGCTTCAAAAACATCTTATTAGGCTGAATCCAGTCTTACTAAGAGAAAACCAAGTGGCATTTGAAAAACATGTGATACCGCATGAACTGGCTCATTTGATGGTGTATAAACAATATCGCATGAAAGTCAAACCTCATGGAAAAGAATGGCAATTCATCATGAATGAAATATTTGACCTACCTGCTTTAGTTAACCACCCTTTTGACACTAGCTCGGTAGCTCAAGCATCCTTCACTTATAGATGTGCTTGTCAGGAGCACCAACTTACGCTCATTCGCCATAATAAAGTAGTCAAAGGCAAGCAGAAATATGTGTGCAAGCACTGTGAAATGCCATTATTACGCCATGAGTTCTCAGTTACCTAAAGTGACAAATAAAATCCTCTATCTTTGAATTCTTTTGCCATGTAAACAGCAGATAAAATATCTCTGTAGTAGTCTGCAATCAGAGCAAATGTTGAAGCCACAAATATCCAAACACAAAGATTTTATGAATGAGCAGCTTCCTAATGACGACATTAACATCATGTTATATGTCTGTGCGTGTGAGTGTATTGATTTTTGTGTAAGTAATGAGCACTCGCTTGTGTATTTCGTTTATCCCTGCGCTTTCAAGAAAATATTGGCAGTTAATCCATGTATTCAACTGCTTATCATTACTTTAGCTCGCAAACAGACAAGGCGCGAAACCACTTTTGAGTAAAAGGTCAAAAAAATCAAAATTTAGCGAAATATACACAAAGTGCTATATTATATGTGTGTATTTATCTGATAAATATAGCATTTGCTTTAGGCATAAGATTTGCTGTACACCAGTAAGTAACCGAAAAAAGTGTCAAGCAGAAGTGGGGGTTCATTGAATATAGATGCCAAACAGAGAGTAAAAGAGGCGCTTAAGCCTGACCATGCAGTCGACAAGACGCAAGCATATCAAGTTGATTATCAGCAAGCCGAAAAAAAGGCTGCTTGGTATCTAAAAGAAATCAGTGCGTTGAGTAATGATCCTCAAACATTCACACGCTTGTCTAAAGACTTAAAAGAATTTAAGGAATATTCAGCGAAACAGAATCGTGTTAAAAATCCGTTAACGCATGCTTTACAAAATGGCAGCATAGACACTTGGGGTTTTTTGGAAAAGCTTTCTGCTAAAAGGGAACTTGATGCTTATCTAACAGATGCGATTTCCTATTTGTTTATGCGCGATTTAGGAATGGACATCAGTACTCGAAAATCACAAAAACTGGTCCGAACCTCAGTTTCATCGATCATTAATAAAGTGGAATCTGGCGCATTTAATGATAGTTCATCATATAACGATTTATTGTTTGCTCCTTTGCTAGAACAAGCAGACCTACAATCTAGCTATTACTGGCTAATGCTTAAACTTTCATCGCTACAACAGGTTTTTGAAGAACATGACTTCTGCAGAGATGGAGTGCGAAAGCTAGTAAAAGTCGTAGCAGGTGTAATGATGAACCACATGATAACTGCTAATGAAACTCAAAAACGAGATAAGTCGAGTTTAGAAAAGGTCATTCGCCTCGGCTATGCTTATGGTCTAACCTATCCATTCGTTGATGATTTGTTAGATAGCGCAGAAGTATTTAATGAGCATGACAAGGAATTGTTCACGCGTTGCTTGCGTAAGACTCTTGCGAACAGACAAGTGTGCCCCTTCCCTGAATTTCAGAACAAAAGTGCATCGATAGAGATTATCTATAAAGAGTTAAAATGGGCCTTTGAGTATATTAAATCAACGCTTAGCCCCTCTCAATCAAGTACTTTCTTTAAGCGTGCTTGGGTGTTTTCAGAGGCGCAATCTATTGATCGAGAGAGGTCTTTGTTAGATGCCGACAAATATAAGCTACACAGCCTTCTTACAACCGTTATCATCAAGTCATCTGCATCTCGGCAAGTGAGTCATGACCTTATCGCAGAGAAAAAAGATGATGACGTAGAGCACCGGACCTTCTGTTTTGGTATTTATAACCAATTAAATGACGATATAAAAGATATTGACGAAGACTTAGCCGCTGATAATCTCACGCCGTACACTTGGTATTTGAAGAAAACAAATGATAGTTCCTCTAAAACACCCTATTTATATTACTGGGCAGTCGTTTATTACCTAATTTATGTTGTATACCGCAACGATCCCAAAATTAAGCGATTGTTTTTAGAACGAAGTTTAAATGCGCACCGTTCGGTTTTGCAATCAAAGGGTATTGAGACATATGGAAAACTTAGACGCGACTTACTGCTAACGCCTAATGCAGAGTTGAACAAAACACTGGAACAACTAGTGTGTGATTATGATTCTCATATTTGGTTTGACAAATTAATTAGTAAAGAAGTCTCCACCAAGTTAGAAAATAGAAATCACTTATCTGCTAGCTTCAAGTCTCGTTACCTAGATACTCAAGCACATATCAATAAACTGCTCCATATTCATGAAAATCCTCTTTTTTTGAATGGAAGATTACATGATGTCGCTAATTACTGTGTAGGTGCAGGCGGTAAGCGAATAAGAGCGGTGATGGCTACTGTTATATCGCAAGATTTATACGGGTTTTGCCCAGACCAAATAACCGCGGTGATTCAGTTGCTAGAATATATGCACTCTGCATCATTAATATTAGACGATCTGCCCTCTCAAGATAACGCGGATACCAGAAGAGGCAAAGAAACCATCCATAAAAAGTACGACGTCGCGACGGCAGAGTTAAGCTCTGTATATCTGATGATGCGCGCTGTTGAATTACAAAGTAATATAAAAGACCACCCGCCTAAAGCCGTTCTTAAGAGTTTGAGTTATTCAGCAAGTGTTACTCAAGCGATTTGCGAGGGACAACTACTTGACCTAAAAACTTCAGGACAAGCCTTATCCTTTGAGACGCTTGAAAAAATATGTCAAAACAAAACAGGACTTGCCATTGAAGCTGCACTAGTAATTCCTGCAATTTTGGCGGAACAAAATGAGATCCATATAAAACAACTCAAAAGACTGGCTAAGCACATGGGCATGATTTTTCAAATTAGAGATGATCTTTTAGACGCGTCTGGTAATGAAAAGGCGCTTGGTAAACCTCTCGGGGCAGATCTGAAGCACCGACGAGTAAATTTCCTTACTCAGAGTGGCGAGGAAACAGCCATAAAGATCATGTTTGAACATTACCATTGCGCAAAAAAAATATTAAACGATTTTCCAGAAATGAGAGCGTTTTTTAATGAACTATTAGACTATATTATTTATCGGACCAGTTAATTTACCAATCCTGAAAACCGAATGCATTTAAACTTATGATTTTCTTGGCTGTTAAAATAAGCTTTTTGTAAAAGCTTTGTCGAGTTCTTTAAAGGCGCTTCTAAGTAGTAAAGCCAAATGTCTAAACGTAGGCTTGGCGCTTGTGTTAGACATCGAGAGAGCGCGCATATCAACACCATGCGACTTCATTTTGTTTTGAATGTCTTTGTACCAACTATGAATTGCTGGTGGTAATTCCTGTTCAGAACGAAATCCTAGCCATAAGATCCCCTGAAAAGGCAAACTGATAAAGAAAAGGGCAAAGGTTATTGCCTGAGGAAGAAACTCCATACCCAGCAATTGAGTTTGCATAAATAATACAAACACTGCTATAGCAGGCATTATCTTTATCCCCAGTTTAGTAGCAGAAATTACGCGACACTCTGGAAACAAGGGGTACAGTTGCTTTTGCATTGGCCAAAGCTTCATGTATTCCTGACCTGATTTTAAATAGCTTGGTATTTGATTATACATATCTGTATCCCTCTAAACCGGCTTCAAATCAATAAAGATATTATTTTGTACAAACTTAAAAAGACCTGGTTCACGCTCTACATTAGAATCGCAAAGATGCAATCAGTAAGAGTTCAAAGATTTCACTGATTTACGCCTGAGTCTAATAAACAGCACCTTACTTAGCGTTCTTGATTCTATAAAAAAATAAGTTTAATTATCACAGCCTATAGAACGATAATAACATAGGTATGGTTCTTTATTGTTATAAAATTAGATAGCTAATTGTAACATTCTATTCACGCCCGCTTGATGAATTAAATATTAGAATAAAATCGTTTGTTAATTTAGATTGAAAATTTACTCACTGACCGCATAATTCATTAATCAAAATCATTTATACACGTAATTTGGAGAATTAAATGTCGGAATCAAGACATGTGCCCTTACTAATTTTAGGTTCAGGGCCTGCTGGTTATACAGCGGCTGTTTATGCTGCTCGCGCAAATTTGAACCCAGTACTAATTACCGGCAGTCAGCAAGGCGGTCAGCTTACAACCACAACTGAAGTTGAAAATTGGCCCGGAGACGCGAATGACCTAACGGGACCCGATTTAATGGTTCGCATGCAACAGCATGCTGAAAAATTTGAAACCGAAATAGTATTTGATCATATCGTTGAAACCAAGCTCGGCAGCCGTCCTTTTACTCTCGTCGGCGAGAGTAATACCTACACTTGCGACGCCTTAATCATATGTACTGGAGCATCAGCAAAGTATCTAGGTTTAGAAAGCGAACAAGCCTTTATGGGTAAAGGTGTTAGTGCTTGTGCAACCTGTGATGGCTTTTTTTATCGCAATCAAAAAGTGGTTGTAGTGGGTGGCGGTAATACCGCCGTAGAAGAGGCACTCTACCTGTCAAACATCGCTAGCGAAGTACATGTCATTCATAGAAGGGATTCATTTCGTTCCGAGAAAATTCTAGCTCAACGATTATTGGATAAAGCAGAGAACGGAAATGTAACACTGCATTTAAATAAAACTTTAGAAGAAGTCGTTGGTGACGATATGGGTGTAACGGGTATAAAAATGAAAGATACCAAAAGCGGGGACATCAGTGAATTGGAAGCAATGGGTGTGTTCATTGCAATCGGTCACTCGCCTAACACAGGTATCTTTGAAGGCGAACTGGAAATGAAAGACGGCTATATTGTTGTGAATAGCGGTTTACATGGAAATGCTACCCAAACGAGTGTGGAAGGGGTTTACGCAGCCGGGGACGTAAGTGACCACGTATACAGGCAAGCGATCACCTCTGCAGGTACTGGTTGCATGGCAGCTCTTGACGCTGAGAAATACCTAGATGCATTAAAACAATAACGCCAATTTTACGAGGAAGTATTTGGCAATGAAACAATCACAAATATGATAGAGTTATTTAAACTTAACCATTCATTGTCATTTCCCTCTGTTGACTTCGCCTTGGATAGCCCAAATGGGCTATTAGCATTTGGGGGGGACCTTAGTGTTAATCGGCTTATTGCCGCTTATAAGAATGGCATTTTTCCTTGGTACAGCGAAAATGAACCCATTTTATGGTGGTCTCCCGACCCTCGTGGTGTTATCTACGCAACTAATTGTAAAGCCAATCGCTCACTTAAAAGAAGTATTCGCAAATTTGGTTATCATTGCACTTTAAATCAACAATTTGACTCAGTGATAAATAAATGTGCTACCGTACCAAGGAAAGATATGAGAGGGAGCGAAGAAAGCACATCTGGCACTTGGATCACTCAAGAAATGATCGAGGCCTATCAAGCACTGCATGAAGCAGGTTATGCTCATTCTGTTGAGGTTTATGATCATCAAAATGAACTTAAAGGTGGCTTATATGGCGTTGTAGTCAACGGCATTTTTTGTGGCGAATCAATGTTCCATGAACAAACAGATGCAAGCAAAGTCGCATTTTACGCACTTTCCCAACATATGCTTCGCAACGGCATGAATATGATTGATTGCCAACTTGTGAACCCTCATCTGGAATCATTAGGGTGTATAGAAATGAGTCGAGCCGAATTTTTACGTCAAATCACGCTTAATCAACGCTGGATAGATTGTTGGAAAACACAAGCTTTGGTGCTGGATGTATGAAGTTTGGGGTTACTCAGGCCTTCAAATGCAATTACCTACCGAATAGAGAAGAGCAACTTCTTGTATGCATGGAGCCAGAACAAACCCTAGGCGATTTGTATTCAACACTAATACAAGTAGGATTTAGGCGTAGTGGAGAGCAGCTTTATCGGCCAAATTGTAAATCATGCAATGCCTGCGAGTCTCTTAGAATTGTGTGTGGAAGCTTTTCATGTAGTAAAAGCCAAAAACGGGTGTTGAAAAAAAATTCAGACCTTGAATTGTCAATTGTCGATGAAGAGCGCGACGATTACTATCCTTTATACGAAAAATACATAAATGCATGTCATTACGATGGCAGCATGTATCCTCCATCCTATGAACAATATCGTGATTTTATACATTGTAGATGGCAAAACATTCAATTTTTAGAAGGCCGAATAAACGGTGAGCTGGTTGGTGTAGCAGTTACCGACCAAGTAGCTGGAGGGCTTTCCGCATTGTATACTTTTTTTGACCCTGAGCTCGCGGCAAGATCTTTGGGTACATATTTTATTTTAGAACAAATAAAAATATGTAAAAAGCTTCAACTTCCCTATTTATATCTGGGTTATCAAATTGATGAGTGCAACAAAATGAATTATAAAAATAAGTTTTACCCTCACCAAAGATTGAATGATGATAAATGGGTTCTTTATACTAAATAAGAACCAACTAAATAAGAACGAAAAACTTTACTATTTTATAGTTTTCGCGTATGGTTCGCGCGGCAAAGAAGAACACCTACATTAAAACGAACTGAGGTTATCCACATAGATGGCAAAAGAAGATTGTATTGAAATGGAAGGAACGGTTTTAGATACCCTTCCAAATACCATGTTTAGAGTTGAGTTAGAGAACGGACACGTGGTGACGGCTCATATTTCAGGAAAAATGCGTAAAAATTACATCAGAATTCTTACGGGCGACAAAGTGACTGTAGAAATGACCCCTTATGATTTAAGCAAGGGCCGTATCATTTATAGAGCTCGTTAACACATTCCCGCAAGCTTAAAACCGCAAAACATCCTAATTTGACCTGTTCGTACTTCGTCTGAATTCTTTCGTAGTACCTCGGCATTTTTATAAAATGCGCCGGTTTGAATATAAAAAGCCCCCAAACAATTATGAAACACAATCAGTTGGGGGCATTTGATGTCATTAAAGCATCGTTTACAGTGATATCACATCAGCAACGATACAGAATTGACCTAGCCTTGAGCTTCTTCACTCGCTTGGCTTTGAAGGCTAATGTAGTCAAAGTGTAACTTCCCTGCTTTAAGACCAACTTTAACTTCTCCACCTTTTGATAGCTTGCCAAACAATAGTTCTGAAGCTAACTCACGCTTCAATTCTTCTTGAATTAGACGCGCCATTGGTCGAGCTCCCATAGACTTGTCGTAGCCTTTTTCAGCAAGGTATTTACGAGCCTTAGTATTTACTTCCAAGGAGACACCTTTGGCGTCTAACTGCGCCTGAAGTTCAATGATGAACTTGTCTACTACTTGCATAATAACTTCTTCATCAAGGTGATTGAACCAAACAATACTATCTAATCGGTTCCTAAACTCAGGAGTAAACGTTTTATTTATTTCGGACATCGCATCATGGCTGTTATCTTGCTGTTTAAAGCCTATCGATGTTTTGACTGTCGCCTGAACGCCTGCGTTTGTAGTCATAACAAGTACCACATTCCTGAAATCAACTTTTCTTCCATTGTTATCAGTCAATGTTCCATGGTCCATTACCTGCAAAAGAATGTTGTAAATATCACTGTGCGCCTTTTCCATCTCATCTAATAAGACAACAGAGTATGGATGTTTTATAACTGCATCGGTTAATAGTCCACCTTGATCATATCCTACATAACCAGGAGGCGCCCCGATCAGCCTACTTACCGCGTGCCGTTCCATATATTCAGACATATCAAACCGGATAAGCTCAACACCCATTATTTTGGCCAATTGTTGAGTCACCTCTGTCTTGCCAACACCAGTAGGGCCTGCAAACAAAAAGTTACCAATCGGTTTGGCATCGTTTCCTAAGCCAGACCGCGACAGTTGAATGGCTGTCGACATCTTCTCAATTGCCTCATCTTGCCCAAAGACCACCATTTTTAGGTTTCGACCAAGATTTTTAAGAACATCCTTGTCAGATGCGCTGACAGATTGTTCTGGAATTCGTGCAATCTTCGCAATAATTTGCTCAATATCACCCACGTTGATCGTTTTCTTACGTTTCGACTGAGGCAACAGTCTTTGCGATGCGCCAGCTTCATCAATTACGTCAATAGCCTTATCCGGTAACTGACGCTCGTTAATGTACTTAGCAGAAAGCTCGGCAGCTGCCTGTAAGGCCTTTTGAGTAAATCTCACACTGTGATGTTCTTCGTATCGAGACTTTAATCCCATAAGAATTTTGGTCGTATCGCTAACACTTGGCTCAACAACGTCAATTTTTTGGAAGCGACGCGCCAAAGCGCGGTCTTTTTCAAATATACCTTGATACTCTTGATAGGTAGTCGAACCCACACAGCGGAGCTCACCACTACTCAGTTTAGGCTTGAGCAAGTTGGACGCATCCATAACACCGCCAGAGGCAGCGCCGGCGCCGATGATGGTGTGAATCTCATCAATAAACAAAATCGCATTTTTGTCCTTGCTAAGTTCCTTCAAAATACCTTTGAGGCGCTTTTCAAAATCGCCCCTGTACTTCGTCCCGGCTAGCAAGCCTCCAAGGTCTAGTGAATAAATGGTTGATTCAGCAATGACCTCAGGCACTTCACCAGCGACAATACGAAACGCGAGGCCCTCGGCTATTGCAGTCTTACCAACACCTGCTTCACCGACCAAAAGAGGGTTGTTTTTTCTACGTCTACATAAAATTTGAATGCTGCGCTCTAACTCAGAGTCTCTTCCGATGAGAGGATCGATCTTGCCCTCTTTTGCGGCAACGTTTAAGTTGCTTGCATATTTGGCGAGCATTGATTGATTTTCTTCACCTTCACTCGCCTCTTCTGTAATTTCATCGCTAGGTGCATCATCGTCTTCGTTTTTACTAACACCGTGGCTGATGTAATTTACGACGTCTAAACGAGTTACATCGGCTTTTTTCAAAATGTAGACGGCCTGAGATTCTTGCTCACTAAAAATTGCTACCAGCACGTTTGCTCCGGTTACTTCGCCCTTACCGGACGATTGAACATGGAACACCGCTCTTTGTAGGACACGCTGGAAGCCAAGCGTTGGCTGAGTTTCCCGCTCTGCAGCTTGTTCTTCAGTAATTAATGGTGTGGTTTCATTAACAAACTCTGTTAGTTCGTTTCGCAGCAACTCAACCTTGGCACCACAGGCTTTCAGCGCTTCGCTTGCTGCTGGATTATCAAGCAACATTAACAGTAAATGTTCTACCGTCATAAATTCATGACGTTGCTGACGCGCAAAAACAAAAGCTTCATTGAGCGTTTGTTCTAAATCTTTATTTAACATAAATTCCCCTTACTGCGCTGGCTCCATGGTACACATCAGAGGATGCTGATGTTTACGGGAGTATTGGTTAACTTGCATTACTTTCGTTTCTGCAATCTCTGCAGAATATATGCCACAAACTGCTTTTCCATGGTAATGCACGGTTAACATTAACTGATTTGCCTTTTCAGTGTCGAAGGAAAAGAACTTTACCAACACTTCTACAACAAAATCCATGGGAGTGTAATCGTCATTGTTCAGCATCACCTTATACATTGGTGGTGGCTGAGTTTTCTGGCGTTGTTTTTCGAGTTGCTTCTCGTAGTCAATATTTATGATATTTTGTTTAGTCATGCTTATATAATAGTATTAAATTGGTGACTAGGGTCAATCGCGTAGTAATTTAGTATAAATACTGATGTAAATTAATCGATTCACACGTATACCTCTTGACATTCGACGCTTTAACTCACTACTCTAGGCTTAGGTCAATTGTTAATCAAGTGACAAATGACCATTGGCTCTATTATTGATGATACACCATGTAGATCCAATAATGGAGACAGATATTTGGTTTTCAAGGAATAGGAAGTGAACAATGGCAGTTGGTAGAGTCAAGTGGTTTAATAACGCTAAAGGCTTCGGGTTTATTGTACCTGAAGATGGCGGCGACGATATATTCGCGCATTACTCCACGATCCAAATGGACGGTTATCGATCATTGAAGGCCGGCCAAACCGTGACATATGAAGTTCAACAAGGTCCTAAAGGTTTACACGCTGAAAACATAGGTTTAGCAGACGAAGAAGAGCCAACCCGCTAAACTTCGTATTGTAATCCTTGGTATGTTGTACTGAGTTGTTATCAATAAAAAAGCAGACTATCGTCTGCTTTTTTTTGTGTAAAAACCGATTCTACAATGAAGCGGTCTTAATTCATGTTATCAATTAAAGCTTCGCCAAAACCGGAGCAACTTACCAAAGTGGCATCGTCCATAAGCCTTTCAAAGTCGTAAGTTACGGTCTTCGCACTAATAGCCCCTTGCATTGCAGTTACAATTAGGTCTGCGGCTTCTGTCCAGCCCATGTGCCGTAGCATCATTTCTGCTGACAAAATAACCGAACCCGGATTTACCTTATCTTGGCCAGCATATTTTGGCGCTGTCCCATGAGTCGCCTCAAATATCGCTACCCCGTCACCTAAATTTGCGCCAGGTGCAATACCGATCCCTCCAACCTGTGCCGCTAATGCATCAGAAACATAGTCACCGTTAAGGTTCATAGTTGCAATCACGTCGTATTCAGCAGGACGCAACAATATTTGCTGCAAGAAAGCATCGGCAATGACATCTTTTACGATAATTTCTTTACCAGTTTTGGGATTCTTGAATGAACACCATGGGCCACCATCTATGAGCTGCGCACCAAATTCTTCGCGTGCAACTTGATAACCCCAATCCTTAAAGGCCCCTTCAGTGAATTTCATGATGTTGCCTTTATGAACCAAAGTAAGAGATTCACGATCATTGTCTATACAATATTGCAGGGCATTGCGAACTAAACGGTATGTACCTTGTTTTGATGTCGGTTTGATTCCTATTCCACAATCGGTATCAAATCTGATCTTAGTGGCGCCCATTTGAGTTTTCAGAAAATCAATAACTTTGTTTGACGCTTCTGAACCTGCTTGGTATTCGATACCAGCGTAAATATCTTCAGAATTTTCTCTAAAAATAACCATGTCAGTTAATTCG
>CBFHTO010000028.1:50253-50532 GCA_965658765.1 Glaciecola sp.
TTTCAAAGGACTTGGTGTACCTTCATAGTAACGAACCGGCCGTAAGCACACATACAAATCTAATTCCTGTCTGAGCGCAACGTTTAATGAACGTATACCGCCACCGACAGGCGTGGTTAGTGGACCTTTTATTGCGACTTTATATTCTTTAATAAGCTCTAAGGTTTCGTCCGGTAACCATACTTCACTTCCATATACTTGGGTGGATTTTTCACCCGCGTACACTTCCATCCATTCGATTTTTCTCTCGCCTTTATAAGCCTTTTTAATCGCAGCGTT
>CBFHTO010000029.1:0-48313 GCA_965658765.1 Glaciecola sp.
CGGTTCTAAACTCTCTTGATTCATATAAGAATAAGTTAGTATCACCTTGTAATGCCCAATCCGTATAGGCAAACAATTCACCATCGTTGCCAACTGGTACACTGTATCGCGCGGTGAAAGTAAGAATGCTTTCTGGTGCGTTAGGGAAAGGGTTATTGTTTGCATAGGCGAGTCCAGCAATGGTTTGACGGTCAAGTACTGTACAATCTGAACCACAAGGCGCAACGAGTAGATTAGCATCATTTATTGAAGTCTTGTTAAGACTGTAGCCCGCTGTTACGACTAGATTATCGTTGACCAAATACTGAGCATCTATTTCAAAGCCACCCGCTTCACCTTCTTCGGCATTCAATAGTGAATTTCCGTTATTAGCACCACCAATAGCAGATAGTTGAAGATCATCAACTGTGTAATAAAAAGCAGCCATATTTATGCGAAGCGTATCATCTAGCAAATCAGCTTTGATCCCTGCTTCAAATGAATTGATAGTTTCTGCGTCCGCGACTGAAGGTAAGCCTTCAAATGCGATATCGCGGCCTTGAATACTCTGAGCTCTAAAGCCATTTGCATAGCGAGCGAACACACTCATGTCATCTGTTAATTGATAATTTGCGCTCAACTCAAAGCTCATTTGACCATCATCAACATTTACTGGTACGTAGTCCTGAACGGTCGCTGCACCAATTACAAGAGCAAACCCATTTACATTTTGACCACCGACAGTTAGTGATTTTTCATCGTGCGTATATCGCACACCAGCGGTTACGGTTAGCTTATCATTTACATCATAAGTACCTTGACCGAATAGAGCCCAAGTCTCGTTGTCATGGAAAACTTCGGTTGCCCCAAAGAAGCCATCAGTCGTCGTTACGCTGAAAGAAGAATCAAAGAAAAATGCACCAGCCTGCCAAGAGAAAGCGTCGTTGGTATCACTAGCAAAACGTATTTCTTGAGTGATTTGTTCTAAGTCATTTAGATTGTCTTGTGTAACTGCATCAAACGGTATGAAACCAGGCTGCGGTTCAGGCGTAAAGTCAGCCGCGCTGCCAAACCCGCCATCTATATCTCCAAGGCTATAGCCTTCTGCTTCCTGATAAGAAGTGATAGATGTTAGGGTAATATCACCAAAATCATAATCAACCTTTAAAGTCGAGCCGAACCCCTCGTATTCTTGGGGATTGTTGTCAAAACCGTTTCCGTTTAAGTTACCGTCATAAATTACTTCTTCACGGTCATAGTTTCCGTTGAGCTCATTTGAACCCTTATTAAATATATTTGCTCTAAAAACCGAAGCGGTTCCATCAAGATCGCGACCTTGCATTTGAAACAAAATATCTAACTCATCGCTTGGCGTGTAAAGTAGCTGGCCACGCCATGCTAATTCCTCATACCCGCCAATATCTTTTGCGGCTGGCGAAGCTAAGTTATCGATATAATCAGCTCTGCTTTGTGATAAGACAGAAAAGCGACCGGCTAAATCTTCTGCTAAGCCACCACCTATTGCGGCTTCAACGTTAAACGATTCATAACTGCCGTAAGAAGCTTTGACATATGCATCAAAGTCTTCAGTCGGCTTGACTGTGTCAAATTTGATAATGCCCGCAGTGGTATTACGCCCAAAAAGGGTACCTTGTGGTCCTCTAATGACTTCTACTTGTTGAATATCAAATAGTGGAAAGCTTTTCAAAACTACGTTTTCCATCACTACCTCATCCATAATAATGGATACTGGTTGTGAGGCCGCGAGGTCAAAATCGGTGTTACCCAGTCCTCTGATATAAAAACGAGGAGCAACTCGACCATTTGATGATTCTGCGTAAAGACCTGGTACACGAACGGCGAGCGCGAGTATATCTTCACCGCCCGAGAAAATACTTTCGAACTTTTCACCACTTAGGGTTGCGATAGAAATTGGTACTTCTTGAATGGATTGTGTGCGCTTTTGAGCGGTTACTGTAATAGTTTCTAAGCCTTTTGATTCTTCATCTGAGTTATTTGACGATTGTGCAAAAGCCGTTCCGGTAAGTATGCTAGCAACAGAAATAGTAAGCAACGACTGCTTAAAAAGTGTCATAGAGTATTCTTCCAATAATGTGTGTTGGGTGGTTCTCACTGTGAAGCAATGAGTGGTATAAAAGACGCGCAAGATTATAGCAGAAAACTCTTTAAATTACCCAGTTTGATCGCGCAAATTTATGGTAATACTCTTTAGGTGTCAGCCCAGTTTCTCGTTTGAACAAACGAGAAAACGACGCGCTGTCTGCGTAACCAACTTTGTTCGCTAGTGATTTTAATTGAATTGAACTAGATTCGAGCAGACTTTTTGCTCGTTCTATACGGATTGCCTGAATGTATTCGCTTGGTCTCATAGACACGGCCTTTTGAAATCGTCTGTTCAGTGTCCGTTCTGTTACATTCATCAAGCCTGCTAGGCGGTTGATATTAATAGGTGAGTCAAAATTTTGTTCAATATATTCCTGAGTGCTAATAACCAACTGATCTTTGTGTTGCCGATGCAGTTTCGCATTCACGTACATATTTTGCTTAGAACGTCTTGAATCAATAACTTGTGTTTTTGCAACCTGGTTGGCGATATCTATACCACAGTAGCGTTCAATCAATAGTAGGCCCAGATCATAAAATGCACTTCCGCCAGCAGCACAAAATACATTATCTGATTGGCTAACTAGCATATCAGGGTTTAGCAATACCTTGGGATAGTCTCTTTTAAAGCGTTCAGCATAACCCCAATGAGTAGTTGCAGTTCTTTGGTCGAGCAGGCCACATTCAGCTAACAGGAATGCACCAGAACAGTTGCTAGCAATGTCACTATTGTTTTTTGCTAAGCGTTTTATGTGACTATATAGGGGTCTACTTTGCAACAAAACCTTGTCTATCGAATCACCAATGGTGGGTACTAATAAAATATCGCAGTTTTGAACATCCGCTATATCGATATGCGCATGTATTTTTAGCTGATTACTACAAATAAAACTGCTCCCATACAGCGAAGCAATACTCACTTTAAACCTCGGTTCAATCTGTTGATTTACAAAACGCTGAAAGCTTACGCCGGAGAATGAAAATAAGTCTAAAGCGCCGGTAAGCGCGCTTGCTAAAACACCATCAAAGCCAAGGATCACAATGTTGTGCTGTTTGAAATAGGGCATATCTTCGACTCAATAATGATCTATTCAAAGAATTAATATCTGTCTTATTTCGCATATTAAATGTCATAAATGACAATAAATCAAGATGGCGTTTTGATTTATAGTAGGTCTTGTTACTAAAGTGTTAATTTTTATGTGAATTGAAAGGACGAAGCTATGTCTAGTGATACCTTAATTAATGATTTTGAATTACCGTTTTTGTTGTATGACGTTCTAAACGTCGATTCACTTTGTAGGCATGAAAAATTCAGTGAGCATAGTCGAGAAACTTTCGATGCAGTCCTTGATACGTCAAAGAGGATGGCCACAGAATTATTCTTGCCGCATAACCATATTGCCGATAAAAATGAGCCGCAGTTTGATGGCAAAACGGTTTCAATGATTAGCGACGTTAAAACTGCATTTGATGCATTTAGAAAGTCAGGTTTTATAGCTGGACGATATTCATTTGAAGACGGCGGTATGCAGTTACCCGAAACTGTAATGACGGCATTATCGGGTTATTTTATGGCGGCAAACCCATCTACAACCGCTTATCCATTTTTAACCTCTGCGGCAATCAACGTTATTTCGCATTTTGCATCCGATGATTTGAAAGATGCATTTATGCCAAAGATGCTTAGCGGTGATTTCACTGGCACGATGGCGCTAACTGAACCACATGCGGGTTCTTCGCTTGCAGATATACGCACAACAGCCGTCAAAAAAGAAGATGGAACATATCGGATAAAAGGCAGCAAAATATATATATCAGGGGGTGAACATGAGCTTTCCGATAACATTGTGCATTTAGTGCTAGCAAAAGTGCCAGGAGGGCCGCCTGGTGTAAAGGGCATCTCATTATTTATTGTTCCTAAATTCAGGCTAGACAGTGAAGGAAGAAGCTCTGAGCGCAACGATGTGCATCTTGCTGGTTTACTGCACAAACTTGGTTATAGAGGGACAACTTCCACCGCATTGAACTTTGGCGAAAACGATGATTGTCATGGATATTTAGTCGGTGAAGAGCACTTTGGGCTTCGATATATGTTCATGATGATGAATGAAGCGAGAATTGGCGTAGGATTTGGCGCCGCAATGATTGGCTATCGGGGCTTTCAATACAGCCTGGACTATGCCAAAAATAGACCTCAAGGTCGCATAGCACCGAATAATAGTCCCCAAGACCCGCCGGCAGATATTATCAATCATGGTGATGTAAAACGCATGTTGCTTGCACAAAAAGCATACACAGAAGGCGGCATGGCGCTGTGTTTGTATGGTTCTAATTTAATTGACCGCATAAATACTGAAAGCGACCAAGAAACCAAAAACGGCCTGAGTGAGCTGCTCGATCTTCTTACACCAGTATTCAAGGCATGGCCATCTGAATATGGTCCTAGGGCAAATGACTTGGGTATTCAAGTGCTTGGTGGCTCTGGCTACACACGAGAATATTTAGCCGAACAATTTTGGCGAGATAATCGCTTGAACCCAATACACGAGGGGACTAATGGTATTCAAGCGCTTGACTTGAGCTTTAGGAAATTGTGGCAGAAAAATGGCCTCGGACTAGAAATACTCAAACAAGAAATCACTAATGACTTGCAATCGGCTAACACGAAGCAGGCCAAAATTATGGCAGCGCTGCTCTCTCCATATATTGAAAATTTACACAATGTATTGGTTCACCTGAGTCAGTCTTTGCAATCTGATAAAGCGATTACCTTAACCGGCAATGCGCAAGCACTTATGAACGTGTTTGCAACGATCGTGGTGAGTTGGATTTGGATAAAGCAGGCGATCAAAGCCGAGCAGCTATTAGCAACATGCTCGACTGACGACTTGAATAATTATTATCGTGGCAAAATTCAAGCCGCAAGATACTTCATAGATTGGGAATTACCGTGCATACAAAGAGATATTCAGATTTTACTTTCTGACAACCCTATATGCACTGACATGCAAAATAACTGGTTTTAAGGAGACTAGAATGACAATAAAAAATAAACAGTGGCTACTTAAACAAAGACCTTTTGGCGAGCCTACTTCCGATACATGGGAGTTTTCTCAATCAGATATGCCATCCATAGGTGATGGGCAACTGCTAATAAAAGTAGAGTATGTATCGCTTGACCCTGCGATGCGAGGTTGGTTAAACGACGCAAAATCTTACATTGAGCCAGTTCAGATTGGTGATGTCATGCGTGCTGGAACGGTTGGTTTGGTTTTAGAAAGTCAGCACCCAAAGTTTTCTGCTGGTGATTATGTTTGTGGTTATAGTGGCGTTCAACAATACGCCGTGAGTGATGGCACTGGGCTTCATAAAGTGGACCCCGAGCTTGCTCCATTGCCTTATTATTTGGGCGTCCTTGGTATGCCGGGTATGACAGGTTATTTTGGTTTACTTAAATCTGGCGAACCAAAGGCTGGCGAAACCGTCGTGGTCTCGGGAGCCGCCGGTGCTGTAGGCGGATTGGTTGGCCAAATAGCGCGTATTAAAGGATGTAGGGTAGTTGGTATAGCCGGAGGCAAAGACAAGTGTGAGTTCCTAGTTAATGAGTTGGGCTTTGATGCAGCTATAGATTATAAGAATGAGAATGTTAAAAAAGCGCTGAAACAAACTTGCCCTAAAGGTGTGGATGTATTCTTTGATAATGTCGGCGGCGACATCCTCGATGATGTGTTAACGCAAATTAACTTTAAAGCACGTATTGTGATATGTGGTGCGATTAGTCAATACAATAACACTACCCCTGTTAAAGGCCCATCTAATTACCTCTCGCTGTTGGTAAATAGGGCAAAGATGGAGGGCATTGTCGTATTTGATAATGTGAAAGAATACCCAAGTGCTATGAAAGACATCGCATCATGGATTAAGTCGGGCGATCTCAAAGTTAAAAACCACCTTGTTGACGGTATTGAAACCTTCCCCGACACACTGATGATGCTATTTAAGGGCGAGAATTTTGGCAAACTCATATTAAAAGTGGGAGAGGCGTCATGAACCTTTCTGAATATGCAGTTGCGAATGTAAAAGGTAAACGGATTTTAATCACTGGTGGAGCATCAGGCATTGGTGCGTCAAGTGCGCGGGAGTTATCAGCTAGAGGCGCAAAAGTTGTCATCGCGGATTTATCTGAAGAAGCGGGTAAAAGATTAGCAAGTGAGCTGACAGAACAAGGATATTTTGTTGAGTTTCATGTGGTTGACGTAAGTGATGGCGATCAAGTAAGAGCATTATTTGAATTTGCACTTAATCACTTAGGTGGCTTAGATGTGGTCATCAACAATGCTGGCATTGACCACGCGCCAGCGCCAATGCATGAACTAAGCGATGATGATTTTGACAGAAATATCGCGGTTAACTTAAAAGGCGTTTGGCATTGTATGAGAGCATCGCTTGGGGTAATGCTAAAAAGTGGTGGCGGTCACGTAATCAATGTGGCGTCGGTGGCAGGTTTGCGTTCATCTCCAGCGATTTCTGCTTACAGTGCGTCAAAACATGGCGTAATGGGGCTAACAAAATCTGCCGCGGTCGAATACGCAAAATACAATATGCGATTTAATGCGGTTTGTCCTAGCTTTATTGATACTCCTATGGTGCAAAATACTCTGGCAAAACTAGATGAACGAGCTCAAAACGCAATCGTTAAAGCAAGCCCAATGAAACGTTTAGGTAAAGTTGAAGAAGTGTCAAAAGCGATTGCGTGGTTATCGAGCGATGAAAGCAGCTTTATGAATGGCCATGCTTTTACTCTAGATGGCGGTATGTTGGCTTAGCACCTAATTTTTCTCACACAAAATTATAAGAGTAGAAATCATGAAAGATTTATTCGATTTAACAGGTAAAGTGGCACTCGTAACTGGTGCTAGCCGAGGCATAGGTGAATCTATTGCGAGATTGTTGGCATCAAAAGGGGCTCATGTAATTGTGTCGAGCCGCAAAATAGATGCTTGCCAAGCAGTTGCTGACAGCATTGTCAAAGAGGGCGGTAAAGCAAGCGCATTTGCTTGTCATGTTGGAGAAATGACTCAAATAGACGCCATTTTTTCACATATTAAAGATACACATGGACGTATTGATATTTTGGTGAATAATGCGGCGGCAAATCCTTATTTCGGTCATATTCTCGACACAGATTTGGCCGCATATCAAAAAACAGTAGACGTAAATATAAGAGGCTATTTCTTTATGTCTATTGAGGCTGGCAAGATAATGCGAGAGCAGGGTGGCGGTGTGATCCTCAATACTGCCTCTGTTAACGGTGTAAGTCCGGGTGATATGCAGGGTATATATTCGATTACAAAAGCTGCAGTCATTAGTATGACCAAATCGTTCGCAAAAGAATGCGGCAGTTTAAATATTCGCGTAAATGCTTTATTACCGGGCTTAACCGATACCAAATTTGCATCTGCGTTAACTACCAACGATCAAATTTTAAAACATGCTTTGAAAGTGATTCCACTTGGACGAGTAGCAGATCCAGACGAAATGGCTGGTACAGTTTTATATCTGGTGTCTGACGCATCATCGTACACCACGGGAGCGACAGTTATTGTTGACGGTGGAATGCTGTGCTGATGTATGTGAAGTAATTACTACAAAACCAAAGAGGGCTTTTGTGCTACCACTAATATGCCCTCAACGGGTTCCCCATTTTCATATCTAGGGGTTACATCTTCAATAGAGATCAGTTTGAGACCGCTTTTGTTAAGTGCCAGGCTTACATACTCCCTTTTATGGCTGTAACGGCCGTGGGTGTGAAGTATGAAATTTTGATTCAGAATATCGTTGTCGGTTTTATTTCCATGTTGTTTTAATGGTTTTTGGGGTTCGTGGTTTTCTAAGGTAAATATGAAATAGCCATGTTCATCCAAAAGCTCATTAGTAGCAGAGAAAGCCTCTGCTAATTCACCGAAGTAAACGAAGGTATCGACACAAATTATAAAGTCAAATAGTTGTTTACACTGAAGCATATAGCTTGTTAACTCAGCTTCTATAAGTGCATCATATACTTGTCTATCCTTCGCTTTTGCCAACATATTTGGCGATAGGTCAACACCAATCAACTCTTTAGTAAAATCACGTATTAGTACTCCACACAAGCCGGTACCACAGCCGATATCGAGTACGCGAAGAGACTGGTTTTTGTTTGAGTTGCAGTGAATAAGTTTTTGGGCAACCAAATTCGGTGCTTTATATTGTAGGCGATCAAGTGCCATATCAAAACTATTGGAGAATTTATCGAAAGTTTCTTTTACAAATGAGTCTGAGGCTCTTTTAGGCGTATCTATTCCACCAAAACTGGCAAGTAAGTGTTGTGCAATGGCGTCATCCGGCGCTCTTTCTAACAAAGTTTTAAGTATTTCTATTGCTTTCGTTTTATCACCTTTCTCATAATATATATGGGCTAGGCTCTTTGCAGAATCATGGCTTGATGGCCTGAGCTTTAGGGCTTTTTCGTATGCAAGTAAGGCCGCCTCAGAATCTTTTTTATCTACGTAAATATTCCCAATATTGTGCAAGGCTTCAACATGCTCAGGTTGAAGTTCAAGCGCTTTGTTTAAATGCTCATGTGCAGAGGAGATATGTTTATTTTCTCTTTCTGTTATTGCTAGATTGACTAAGGCATCAACATGATTAGGAAAGCAATTAACGACTTTCTCGTATAAGGCCTGTGCTTTTTTTGTATCGCCCATTTCCTTGTAAATGTTTCCAAGATTATTCATTGCTTCTGGATATTTAGGGGATATAACTAAAGCTTTTTCTATGTAATTAATGGCCGCTTTTATATTGCCTTGTTGATAAATAGCTAGGCCTAAATAGTGTAGAGCGTCAGAGTTTGCAGGAGAGGTACGTAAAACCTTTTTATAAAGGGTGATAGCGCCAATAATTTCACCATTTTTGTGTTGATTTATTGCATCGTTGAGGAGTTTGAGTATTTTCTTAGAGGGTTTTCTTTGATTCATTTAATGGTCGCAATAATGGAATATGGCAAAACTAAGTATCTAAAATAATATATTGTAAAGGGAATTAGAACCATCACTTTAATGGAGATAATACCAACTAAAAATTAAAGCGAGATGTGTTTTAAAATGCGTAGGCTTTAAAACGATACGGTTTTAACTAACAAAAGTATATGATGTAAATAAACATTAAATAAGGTTTATAAAATGATTGATGATTTAAAAGGCGATGAGTCATGGCGCATGTTTCGTATTATGGCCGAATTTACGGAAGGTTTCGACAAACTCTCAGACATTAAGCACGGAGTTTCCGTGTTTGGCTCTGCTCGCACAGACGAGTCATCACCCTATTATCAAGATTGCGTTGCACTCACAGAATCGTTAGCCTTAGATGGGTTCTCAATCATTACTGGTGGCGGACCTGGTGCTATGGAAGCCGCAAATAGAGGTGCCGATAAGGCAAATGGTCTTTCGGTCGGATTAAACATCAGTCTCCCACGAGAACAAACACCAAATCCTTATCAAAATTTACCCTTATCTTTTAAATATTTCTTTGTTCGAAAAGTAATGTTTGTGAAATATTCTATCGGCTATGTGTGCATGCCCGGTGGTTTTGGCACTCTCGACGAAATGTTTGAAGCTTTAACATTGATACAGACACATAAAATATACAGAATGCCAATCGTTCTATATGGTTCGTCATTTTGGTCTGGTTTACTTGATTGGATAAAGGACCGCATGATTAACGAAAAGATGATTTCGCCAGAGGATCTTGATTTACTGCACCTAACAGACTCAATTGAAGAAGTTAAACAGATATTACACGCACATAAAGAGTGGAAAACAAAAGTCAGAAACGAGCGCTAGAGATAAACTGGCATGAGCTAAAACTTCTTATTGTTCATGCCAGTTTTATATGTCTGATTGCGATTTATAGTGTTTCTGCGATCGCTTTGGCAAGTACTTCGACGTTATTCTTGTTAATACCCGCTATATTAACGCGACTAGAATCGACAAAATAAACGCTATGCTCGCTCCTTAATGTCTGCACCTGTTGAGGAGGTATACATAAGAATGAGAACATGCCTTTTTGCTGATTGATGAAATCAAAATTCCTATCGACTCCTTGCTGATGAAGGTTGTCTACCAGCATTTTACGAAGTTCAGTCATCCGGTTTCTCATTTCATCTACTTCGCTGACCCAAGTTGATTTTAATGCTGGGTCTGCAAGTATAATATCAACTAAAGCACCACCATAAGATGGAGGCATTGAATAAATTGCTCTAGCAACTGACTGAATTTGAGACTGTGCAATGGCTCGTGTTTTGTCATCTTTGCAGATGATAGCTGCTAATCCGACACGCTCTCTATACAAACCAAAATTTTTGCTGCACGACGCGGCAACGATTACTTCGTCTAAGGTATCTGTTAGTAAGCGAAGCCCGTAGGTATCTTCCTCAATCCCGTCTCCAAACCCTTGATATGCGGTATCGATAAAAGGTAGAAAACCAACTTTTGCTGCAAGCTCTGCGATAGCCTGCCATTGTTCATGGCTAAGATCTGCACCAGTAGGGTTGTGGCAGCAACCATGCAACAAGACAACATCGTCTTTACCAACCTGAGACAAACAATCCATCATTTCATCAAATTTAATTGATGCACTGGCTTTATCGAAATAAGGATAGGTTTTTAGTTCAAGGCCCGCATCGCCCAATAATGGTATGTGGTTTGCCCATGTAGGATCACTGACCCAAACCTTCGTATTAGAATTAACCCTCATTAATAATTCGCCTAGGATCCTTAAAGCACCGCACCCCCCCGGGGCTTGAACAGCCGCGATTCGTTTGTCTCTCAGTGCTTGCGAATCCGCTGAGAAAAGTAGCTCAAGCATACCGTCGATAAAGCCTTGATTACCTTGCGGCGTAATGTATACCTTTGATGTTTCTTTTTCTAAAAGAATCTTCTGCGCTTGCGCAACGCAATTTAAAATCGGCGTGTTGCCATTTTCATCTTTGTAGACACCTACGCCTAGGTCGATTTTATTCGGGTTGGTATCTTGTTTAAAGGCGGCTGAAAGCCCTAAGATAGGATCTGGTGCGAGCGCTGGCAAAGTTTCAAACACGTTGAGTACATCCTTAATAAAGAATAGATTAATGATTCGTTGTTTAACTACCAGCGCATTATGCCAAGATTAGACAAAATTTCGAGTAAAAAATAGCGTATTATGATTAATGTCAACTGGTTGGAGATCCGATTTGATAGCACTATTGTCATCATGAAGTGCATATTAAACCGTTAAACAGCTATCGCTCAAAACAATCTCTAGGCTATTCTTTATTCTGGTGCAGAGGCGATTAAAAAGTTAAATTGTTTGCGGTCAATTTCTTTCGCTTCAGTATCGAAAGTCCGTTCTTCCCAATACACTTCATTATGATTATCAATTTTCAAAAGAGTACTTGAACGTGTGCCGTATTCTTGGCTTTTTATAAAAATAGACGATAGTTTCTTTTCCCATTCAAAGGGAATACCTGTTTGCGGTAAGTCCTCATCTTTTGCGGCTTGCTCATTTTTAAGTAATTCAAATAAATGTTCGTGTTTTAAAATACCCGCATTACGGCAATAGTTTGCTAAGGCGCTTTTGCCTGCATCTAACTTAGGCCATGGGCTATTTAGACTCGCATTTGATAGACCATAGACACCGTCGTTTAACTGATAAATTTTGCGTTCGAAATTGTTGAAAACTTGCAATTTCGTAAGGTTTCCAAAAAGTAAGTTGTAGCCATTGTAGTGCATATGGGTTTCGTCGAGCCAGGTTGCATATTCTCTATTAGATTGTGAACCTAATAAAAAGTTTGAGACTAACTCTCCTCTAGTTACTGCCAGAGGCCGGTCTTCTCCGGGCGCTCTTATATTGGTAAGCGCTGCTACTCTACCGGACGTTGTAATCCCCATCCAAGTGCCGCCCGCCTGAATGTCTTTACCTGCTAAAACATGTGAATTTGAATGCCAAAAATGACTCGCCTGCGTGGGACGTTTATGGAATTCGTCGCGATTGGCCGCAATGATAAGCGGATAGTCGGGATGTTGATTTACAGCGATAAACAAAATGCACATAATGGCCAATAAGTAAGACTATAGGTCTAGCAGTAATTATAAATTTGTATATACAATAGAGCGTTATGTTCTCAAGTTCAAACAAAAGCCTCTTTTGACTGTGGTAGAATCAAGCATCACGCTGCCCCAAATACTTATAAAATCGGAATCGTTACAAGCTTTATGAAAAAATTAAGACCCTCATCAAGATTGGTTCATGCCGATCGTCTATTGAATTCGCCGACAAATGGCGCTGTGCATGAATCTACAAACAATTCTGTATTGTTTGAGTTTAGTGATGTGGCAGATTTAGAGGCGGTCTTTCAGGGCAAAAAAGCCGGTCACGTATATTCTAGAAGCTCTTCAAATTCTGCAGTAGCCTTACAAAAAATACTTGCTGAATTAGAAGGTGGGATAGATGCAACTGTTTTTACTACGGGGATGGCAGCCATTAGTGCGGTGTTATTGTCGCTATTAAAGGCCGGTGACCACATTGTTTGTAGCCAATTTTTATTTGGTAATACACGCAGTTTTATGGATACCTTAAGTCAATTTTCAATTCAGGTAACTTACGTCGATGTAACTGAACACTCAGAAGTCCAAGGCGCGTTGACGGAAAATACTCGCATGGTTTTTTGTGAGTCTATCGCTAATCCAGTAACCCAAGTGAGCGATATTGCTAACATCGGACAGTTGTGTAAAGAACATGACATACTGTTTATTTTAGACAACACAATGACTCCTTCAGCAATGCTTGATTCGGCGAGTATTGGCGTTAATATCGTAGCATCGTCCTTAACCAAATACGTTGCTGGGCACGGAAACGTGCTAGGTGGCGTAGCGGTTGATATGGGTAATTTTAACTGGGAAAGCTATCCAAATATTCTTGAACAATATAAAAGCTCAGACCCTTCTCTATGGGGTTTAACGCAGTTAAGGAAAAAGGGTTTGCGCGACCTCGGGGGCACCTTAGCGCCTCAATCAGCTCATACTATATCTGTTGGGCTTGAGACTTTAAATATGCGTATTCAAGCGACTTGCAATAATGCCGTCAAATTAGCTGAATACTTGCAGTCTAGACCTGAAGTAACCACGATTCATTACCCAGGCTTAAAAGTTCACCCTCAACATCTACGAGCAAAAGATTTATTTAATGGTAGGTATGGCGGAATTTTAAGTTTTGAATTAGCTCCTGAGATTGATATACGAGCATTCATTAATCACCTGAATCTTTTAATATGTGCAACGCATTTAGGAGACACTCGAACACTTGTGCTTCCTGTTGCAACTACCATTTTTTATGAAAATGGCCCCCAAGAGCGCGAAAAAATGGGCATTTCAGATTCCTTAATTCGTGTTTCGGTCGGGATTGAAGACATAGAAGATCTTATTGATGATTTTGAACAAGCGTTTCTAGCATTAGTTTAGGCGTATTCAGCAAATACTGATGTATCTGTAGACTCAAAAAGTCTGCTGCGATGTTTATTCACATTGGTCAATACAGGCTAACCTTTCTAATAAATAGAATATAAAATCCTAAATTTAGCAATTTATTTCGATTTAATTATAAATATACTGATCGTGTATTCAAAATTTAATTAAGGATCGAAATGATGAAAAAAGTACTTGTAATTGAGTCGAGTTTGCAAGGCAAAAACGGCAACTCTAGCAGAGCTTCCTCACTTTATGTTGAGGCCTTGAGAAAAACCCTTGGTCAAGAAAAAAGCGACATTACAACACTCGACTTAACTCAAGAAAACTTGCCCCATTTAAATGCAGAAGAGTTCCTCGCATGGAATACGCCAGCAGAAGAGCGTAGCGAACGTCAAATACAATTAGCCAGTTTATCCGAGAACTATATAAAGTCGGTGAAACAATCTGACATTATTGTGCTCGCCGTGCCAATGTATAATTTTGGGATGCCATCAGTGCTTAAAGCGTTCTTTGATCGAATTGCCCGTGCCGGTCTGACATTTCAATACACCGAAAATGGCCCAGTAGGTTTATTGACGGGTAAAAAAGTGGTTGTGTTAGCGGTACGCGGCGGTAAATATGAGGGTACTCCGGCCGATAGTCAGTCATCTTACCTTAAAACATTTTTGAATTTTATTGGTATTAACGATATCGAATTTGTATACGTAGAAGGTTTAGCGATGGGTGAAGAAAGCGCTGAATTCGCTTGGAGAAAATTTAATGAAAAAATTATTGAACCAAAATTGATGTTAGAACACTAATAATATATGAAGTGTAGACATTAGTCTTACTTCAGTGTGTTCCTAGTTGAGTGTGTTGATAGCCCTATCGAAAGATAGGGCTTTTTTATTTGTCTAAAAGATATTCATTCCACTGTCCTTGTTTTTTTAAATTACACCTTCGAGGCAATTCAAGTCAGATTCATAAACCTAGTCCTTGCAGTTTTTGGTATCAGTCTATTTATGTCGCTTTGATTATCCGTTAACATTCAAATAGCGTAAAAATAATGAATCAGAGCATATACATGGCAAAATTAAGCTTACAAGAGCAAATGTTAAAAGCGGGCCTGGTATCCGAAAAGAAGTTGAAAAAAGCAAAATCTTCTTCAAAAAAATCTCGGACCTTAAAAAAGGAAATAAAAGAAAGTGTGTCTCAGAGCAAAGCGGAGCAGACCGAACGTGCAAAGGCTCTAAACAAAGAACAACAGGAAGAAAGATTAGCAAAAGAAATAAAAGCACAAATAAAACAGCTAATCGAAACAAATAAGTTGGATAATGCAAGGGGTGAAATTAAACATAATTTTACTGATGGAACTTTAATTAAACACATATATGTTGAAGAGTATATGCGTAAGCAACTTCTCGCTGGAGTGCTAGCTATTGTTAAATATGGTGAGATATATGCACTGATTCCCAATGTTGTGGCTGAAAAAATTGCACAGCGAGAACCTGAGTTAATCATAGAAAGTCAAAGCAATTCTGACGAGTCAGTAGAAGAAGATGACCCATACGCAGATTATGTCGTGCCTGACGACCTCATGTGGTAAAACGTTCATGTGGTAAACGGTCATATGTTATAGGCTATAGTGCAACAATTTCTATAGATACTTAAATGTCGTTATGCATTTATCTGTAGTTTAATCTATCTGTGCCGATACTATTATAAATGAATGATAGGGCATACAGATGAACCTAACTTTTGATCTAGATCATATTCTGGTATCCCTTAAGTAGAGATGTGTTGAGAAAAATATGAGAGTATCGAAAAAGTTTCTTTTTATCAAAAGCGTTCAATCTCAATAATTTATGTATCAAACTGAGCATTATTTTATTACTGCTGCGTGCGTCGCTTCAGAATTGCATGAGGCAATGCTTGTCGCCAAGCGAATATCTCTTGCGTCGAGTAACGCGGGTGTACTAGCGGTTAAAGCTGGCAGTAATGCAGCAGGCTTTGGTGCTTTGGCTGTATTCTTGGAAGAATTAGCGCGCAAGACGGTAAGTGCTTCTCACTCAATTAATCAAAAAGCCATCTCGATGAGTCGTCTAGCCTCCAATGCTGCACGCACACAATCAGCTGTGCTTAAGTTTAAACTTGCGCGCACAAAAGGAGCTGAGGCAAAATTTATAGAAAGTATTGATGTTGCGGTAGAAAATGCGAATCATCAATCTAAGCAGTTCGACGACGAATTTACCATACAGATACAAAATTTAAAAAGTGACTTGGAGTCTCTGAAGCGTGAGCTTGATGTAACAAAAGTGCTTGCTTCAATGTCTCAAGTTGAAGCTGCACAAGCGGGTAAAGAGTATTCGTTTACTTTAAGAGATAACGCTTTAAGTATTGCGGATGCGGCGAATACTATTGAGTCGCATGTGCAGGCGTCGCTAAAACTGGTAGATAAACTTCAACGTTCTAGAAGACAATCAAAGGTAGCAATGTGTTAACAAAGAAAATATACAGTTCGTCGACTCATGAGTGGTTTGTATTTGGACGAGATTCTGAAAAGCCTGAAAAAGTCATTGATACTAACCAATATTTAATCAAAACTCGAAACAAAGCATTATTGATGGATCCTGGCGGTATAGAGTTATTTGCGCCTATGCTTGCCGCTGTGGTGAAAGAAGTGCCTATTGATCAAGTATCGCATGTATTTGCTTCACACCAAGATCCGGATATTATTTCTTCGCTTGGGCTCTGGGATCAAACGCTTACAAATGCAACTTTATACTCACCTTGGATATGGGAAAGTTTTTTACGCCATTTTGGCATGGAAACAATGAGTTTTTCTGGCATACCTGATAAAGGCGAAACACTATCAATTGAGAATGTTGAAGTTGAGTTTATTCCTGCTCACTATCTTCATTCCTCTGGCAATTTTAACGTGTATGATCCTCAAGCAAAAATACTAATGAGTGGCGATATTGGTGCGGCTCTTGAGCCTGTAGATGCTGCGATGGTTGTCGAAGATTTTGAAGAGCATGTCAAACACATGGAAATGTTCCACCGACGTTGGATGCCATCAAACCGAGCTAAAAATGACTGGGTTGAACGCGTCAGTAAATTAGAAATAGAACAAATGTGTCCTCAGCATGGGCGAATTTTCACAGGTGATAATATAAAGCGTTTTCTTGAGTGGTTCGAAAAGTTAGAGGTTGGTACTGCAATAGCGTAAAAACTTCGACTATTTTTTGCTTTTTCTTGCGGGTATAGTGTCAAGAAAAATGTAAGGAAAAGCAATGAAGTTAAAGTTGATTCTTGCGAGTGCAGTTTTTTTGTCTGCTTGCTCGTCTTTAAACATTTCTAATAAAACTACCTCTGTTCCTTTAGCACGATGCCAGTGGGGAACGAGTGAATTCAATCTTTGCCAATACTCTACCAAAGAGCAAATGATCGAAGCGCTTATCGCTGAAATGACTTTGCAAGAGAAGATAGGGCAAATGACTCAATCAATTTGGCACAACAATGTTTCTCCTCAAGTTATTCAAGATTTTAGTATCGGTTCGGTTATTCACACCGAAGGTCCTATCCCAGGGCCTCGAACAGTCGATTGGCTAAATAAGTTTGACGAATTCCAGGATTTTGCTTTACAGACGAGATTAGGTATTCCCCTAATGACTGCAGTGGATGCCGTTCACGGGCAAAATACGTTTGAAGGAGCGGTAATATTCCCTCATAACATAGGTATGGCTGCGACTCGAAACATGCCTCTTATTAAACGAGCCGCCGAAATTACCGCAATAGAAATGGCGGGTACCGGCTTTAACTGGACATTCTCGCCATGTATCGCAATGCCTTTTCATGAACATTGGGGTAGGGTATATGAAGGCTTTAGCGAGGATGCATTATTAACTACTCAAGCTGTTGAAGCATCAATTCATGGTCATCAAGGGGGCGATCTTTCTGCTCGACATACAGTTGCAGCAACTGCAAAACATTATATAGCTGACGGAGCAACAACCGGTGGCAGAGAGGGTGGCAATGCGGTGGTATCTGACAAACTCTTAAGAGAAACTTTGTTACCTCCTTATAAAAAAGCAGTAGAAGAAAACATCGCAGCTATTATGGTTGGCTTTAATTCAGTTAATAACATCAACATGCATCAGCACCGCTATTTAGTTACAGATGTTTTAAAAGGAGAACTTGGGTTCAAAGGTGTCGTGTTGACCGACTGGAATGGAGGTATTCGATTTGGCGAGCCTCATACAGTAATCAACGCAGGTGTTGATATTGCAATGCAACCGGGGAATCACGAGGAGTTTATAACTAAACTTACAGATTCAGTGCTTGATGGTACTGTAGCAATGACCCGAATCAACGATGCAGTGCGTCGAATTTTAACTATGAAATTTAACCTTGGTTTATTCGAAGATCCATTTACTAAAAGAGAGTTTAGTATTGATGTTGGCAGTGAAGCCCATCGTGAAGTTGCCAGACAAGCCGTAAGAGAAAGTTTAGTGTTACTAAAAAATAAGGACGATGCTCTTCCACTTAAGCGTGATGAAGCGATAGCAGTGGTTGGAGAGCACGCCATTAGCACAGGCTTACAAAGTGGTGGGTGGTCTATACATTGGCAAGGACAAACCGAGAGTTATGCCGGTGCAACGACTATTTTGGATGGGATTAGACAATTTAGTAGTCAAACGAGCTTCTTTGAAAAAGGGTGTACAGCAGAGACGACAGCAGATAAAGCGATTGTTGTTGTAGGCGAACAACCTTACGCTGAGTTCAAAGGCGATACACTGGACTTGGATTTAACCGAAACACATAAAAAATACATAGAATCTTGTCGAGCACTTGGAAAGCAAGTCATTACCGTTTTGATTTCAGGACGGACACTTATTGTAAATGACGAACTGGAGAAAAGTGACGCTTTCATTGCAGCATGGTTACCAGGCTCTGAAGGTGCGGGCGTTGCAGATTTATTGTTTTCAAAGGATGGCTTTAAACCTAAAGGCAAATTACCGTTTTCTTGGCCAAAGTCAGTGGATGATTTACCCTTAGATAAGTATGACGATAAAGCATTGTTTCCTTTTTCCTACGGACTTGAAGACTTTTAATTTTATTAGGCTCTGAGTCAGTTCACAATTTTCAATGTGAACTTAAGTGAGCAAATCGCTTAATAAAAATAGCTTTAGGATAGGAATTTACGAGTTTAGGTTTGGCGGAGGAAAATAATGAATCAAAATAAATCTTTAAATGTATTGGGCAATGCCTTACAAACTTGTTGCGATGGAACCGGTGTGTTTCGGGATGGTCATTGCCATGTTCCAGCGATGGATACTGGCAATCATTCAGTATGTGCCATAGTCACAGATGAGTTTCTAGAACAACAAGCTTGGCTTGGTAATGATTTGATAACGCCAATTAAGAACTTTGATTTTCTTGGCTTAAAAAATGGTGATAAATGGTGCTTATGCGCAAGTAGGTGGATGCAGGCGTACAAGGCAGGGATTGCACCTAAGGTTGTGCTAGAAGCCACTAATATGGAAGCTTTGAAAGTCGTTCCGCTTGAAGCATTAAAAGAAAACGCTTACGACAAATGAATCTAATTCTCAATAAGCGAAACTCTTCGTAAACGAAACTCTCAATAAAAGAAACTCTTAATAAAAGAAACTCTCAATAAAAGAAACGCACAAAAGAACTACGGTTAGCCATCGTAGTTTTTTTATTGAAGTAAGCTTTTTAGTGGCCGCTTGTTTACTCGCCGGCTGAACTGGATGTAGATGTACTCACATTAGTTAAGGCTTGTTTAACGTCATTAATGAAATCTTCGTCTTGTGGTCGAACTCGACTACCGTAATGCGTGACGCTAGTACCATCTTTGCTCATTAAGTACTTATTAAAGTTCCACTTTGGAGATTTGCCAGTTTTGCGAGCAAGTTGAGCATAGAGTGGATCTGCTTCATCCCCTCTTACGGATATGGGTTCGAACATTGGGAAGTTGACGCCATATGTCAATTCACATACTTCTGCGGTTTTGCTTTCGTCTGAATATTCTTGAGCGAAATCATTGGAAGGAAAGCCCACTACGACTAATCCCTCGTCCTTAAAATTATCATAAAGCGCCTCTAAGCCTTCAAATTGAGGTGTAAATCCGCATTTACTGGCAGTATTCACAAATAATACTGCTTTTCCAGAATAAGCTTCACACATATTAACGGTTTCTTGAGAGTTTAGCTTGCGCTTCATGTGTTTTAATAAATCTGGGCATGAAGCATTAGCTGCCGAGCTAGCTGCTAATAAAGTGGCTATACAGATAAGTTTTTTCATTTTTCTATCCAAGTAATTAATATTTGTAGTCATCGTGAAACTACATTTTGTCTTTAATGATTAGCGCTCTATTGGCTCTTTGGATCAAACTACCGTGTTAGATTCACCTTTAAGGTCTAAATAAAACTCACTTTAGCGTGTTATAACCCGCTTGAGCTTGTTGCGCTTGTAGTTGCGAGCAGTACATTGTTAACTGACGATATAAATAGTTTGTTAAAGAGGTGTTATGTCTAGGTTAATCAGTGTTGCTTGTTTTAGTATCATATTAAGTGCATGTGGTGGTGGAAGCGAGACACCCGCTCCGACCACTCCGGTGGATACGACACCACCTGTATTAAGCTTATCTGGTGCAAATCCAATAAATCATGAACAGGGCACCACATATACAGATCCCGGAGCAAGCGCCAACGACAATATCGATGGTACTGTGTCAGTGACTGTTCAAGGGGAAGTTGGGGACGCGGCAGGAACCTACACATTAACTTACACAGCAATAGATTCTGCAGGCAATCAATCAACTGCCACGAGGCAAGTCATTGTTGCCGATACTATTGCGCCTGTCATCACATTGAACGGTGAATCCTCAATTACCCTTAATCAAGATGAAGAATACATCGAAGCCGGAGCAAGCGCGGTTGACTCAGTCGATGGCAATTTAAACGTAGTTATTGATGGTTCAGTCAATACTTCGGTTCCAGGCAGCTACGTGCTTTCATACAGTGTTGAAGATTCGGCGGGCAATCAAGCAACGACCAATAGAACCATTATAGTAGAACAACTCGATGACGAGTCCGAAAGCATCAGCGTATTTAAACAAGGTGAACCAAGCGCACAGTTCGATGGGGGCTTAAATGCGTTTGATGCAGCAATCGATTTTGCTGAGTGCAGTAACGACGGTGGTGAAGCCTGTCCGAGTATCAGTTGGCGTTTGGTGAATGACGATACGCGAGGTCAAGTACTAGAAATTGAGCATTCTAATACCGGAGAATTTGCAGGCTTTTTCATTAAATCAACGAGTCCACTCGATATACGAGAGTATGAAAACGGGGCATTACAATTCGACATTAAAACCATTGCGGGTAACGGCCTTTATACCATGAAACTTGATTGTGTATTTCCTTGCACATCTGGTGATCAAACTTTAAATTTCGAAGTTGACGATACTTGGAACTTAGTCACAATACCCTTAAGCGAGCTTCAGCAGGACGGCTTAGACTTAAGTAAAGTCGATACTGGTATTGTAATCTGGGCAAGTTCTCATAATGGCAATATATTTCAGTTAGATAACATTCAGTTTGTAAAAAGTTATACAGGAAGTTCATCGATAGCTGGCGAGTCACCTAGTACTCCTCCACCTGTAGTCAACTATGTTCTTACCCAAGTCGGCGCTGGTAGTATAAGCGATACGATTAACCCAGCCAGTTACAAATGCGTTTTTGACTTTGGTAATTTTATCTACAATGCAGGCATGGTTAAACCAGCCATTGATGGTTGCGATACCAATACAAGCACACCACAGGGGGAGCCAACGCCCATATTCCCTCAAACAAGTGGTGAAGCCAGCGAAAGGCCTTTTGCCAGCCATCGTTGGTGGGGGTCGGTTTCTTTTCTCGGTGAAATGACCATTGGCGATCCGAACAGTGCTGCGTTTATAACGCCAGACCCAATCACAGCTAGAGTAAGCAATGCTGGCTTCAGAATGATGGGGATTCATAACGGCTTGAATGTATATGGTGATGATTTTGGTTATCGTATCCCCGATCCCTTCGCTGAAGTTTTCGATGGATTAGCCATCGCAAACTCCAATCACGCCAACATGCAAGCCTTTGTAATTGACAGCAGTGATGGCAGTGTAACAGTAGAGTGGCAGTCGAGTGGGCAAGCTGTTATGCAGGCAACCTTTGTGCACGGTTCACTCTACGTTTTTGTCGAGCTATTAGACGGTCAATTAGAATTAAAAACACTTCGTTCAGATGGAGGCGAAAAAGGCACGTTCTATCAATCTTCGAAGAGTTTAGGCTTATGGACCAATGTTGCTGGGAATAATAATTACTATTTAGTGGTCGGAGATCAGGACACTACGTTTGACAATATTGAATCGAACATTATAAGCGCAAGCAGCGCGTCGTCGAAGTTCACAATCGCGCTAATGCCGTCAAACACACCAAGTAACGATATGATTGCTACGATCGAAAACTTTGCAAGCAATCGCATTTCTAAAGTAGACATTGATTACACAGTAGATCACCGAACAAATACGGTAGAAATTCATCATCAGTATTTGAACCAAGATGATCAGCCGCAATCTACGCTCATGGGTCTAAACCCTTTACATTGGAAAAACGCTAACTCTGTCCTAGGAGCACCAATGTTTGAACTGCGAAGTGCAAGGGGAATGACTAAATTTGTAAATGATTCAAGCTTTGCTTATCAGTTGCCTCATATCGGCGTATTGCCCAGTCTACCCACGTTTGACGAAAGCATAGATGCCGACAAAGTTGTCGCTCTGATGGACGAGTTTTTAGCTCAGCCCAGCTCTCAATGGAATACTCTTAGAGATACTTATTGGTCAGGCAAAAGCTATGGAAAAGTCGCTGAACTAATCGCAATTGCTGATGCACTTGGCCTTGAAAGTAGGAAATCACAATTATTTGAGTGGTTAAAAGCTGAGTTAGAAGACTGGTTTACCGCTGAGACTGACGGTAATTTGGATATTGAAAAGTATTTTATGTATGACCAAAACTGGAATACTTTACTTGGCATGGAAGAGAGTTTTGCGTCTCATCAACAGCTTAATGACCATCACTTCCACTATGGTTATTTTGTCCGCGCCGCCGCAGAAATTTGTCGGATAGAACGCAGTTGGTGTGATGACGAAAACTACGGAGGCATGGTAAAAATGCTGATCCGAGACTATGCAGGTGGAGAAAATGATCCGATGTTTCCTTACCTTAGACATTTTGATCCTGCGACGGGCTTTTCTTGGGCATCTGGCAACGTAAATTTTGTCAGAGGTAATAATAATGAGTCGACGTCAGAGGCTGCGAATGCCTATGGTGCAATGATCCTATTTGGACTTATCACTGAAGATACAGAATTAACAGAAAGAGGTATCTACTTGCACGCCTCTACCGCAGCGAGTTATTGGGAATATTGGAATAACATAGATGGTTATCGAAGCAATGACCAAAGCTTAAACAATTTTCCTGATGGCTACTCAAAAATTACAACATCGATTATTTGGGGAGATGGTGCTGTCTTTTCGACATTTTTCAGTGGGGCTTTCGCTCACATATTAGGTATTCAGGGTCTGCCCATGAATCCGCTGAACTTCCATATTGGTATTCATTCTGATTATCTTGATGACTATGTTTCTCTTGGCTTAACTGAATCAAGTAATAATAAACCATCAGGATTAGTACCAGACCAATGGCGCGATATTTGGTGGAATATTTGGTCTATGACTGATGCAGAAGCGGCAATCGCAGATTATGAAACCGTCGATTCCTACGATCCTGAAGCGGGTGAAAGTAAAGCTCATACGTATCACTGGTTACACACATTTAAGGTACTAGGGGAATATGCAATGGGTACAGGCGAGTTGAGTGCTGATTACCCAGCAGCCGTTGCCTTTAATAAAGATGGACAAATGACATACGTAGTTTATAACTTTGGCAATGACGTACGTAGCGTATCATATAGTGATGGCACAATAGTTGAGGCAAGTCCAAATAGCTTTACTGTTGTTAAGCCATAATTTAAGCAAGCGCTAAGCAAAAATTAGGCGATAGTCAGGGGTTAGTTGGGCCTAGACGGGAGCTTATCTTAGTAACGCAAAGTTTTATGACATGAACGGCTTGTTAGCTACGCTGATGTATCAGGTTTTGTGCTTGTACCTGAATTAGTTATTACTAGCCGTTCGGAAAAGTCTTTCTCGGCCAGTGGCCGAGAAAAGAGAAAACCTTGACCCTCATCACACTGATAATCTACTAGCAGTTGCTTTTGCTCTTCAGTTTCAACGCCTTCAGCTACGACCGAAATGCCAAGACTTTTTGCCATTGTTATTATGGCGATTACAAGAGCGCAATCGGCTTTATTTTTATTCATATCGAAAATAAAGCTTTGGTCTATTTTTAAAATACCAAAGTCGTACTTCCTCAAATAACTTAATGAGGAATACCCCGTTCCAAAGTCATCCATAGCGATGCCGATCCCTAAGGCGCGAAGGGTCTTGAGGGTTTGTCTTGTATTTTCATCGGCTACTAAAAGAACACCTTCAGTAATCTCAAACACGATATTTCGTAAAGGGAAATTATGTGATCTAGCAATACTGGTAATTTTACTAACGAGCTGTTCGTCGTTAAATTGTTTTGGTGAAAGATTAATTGAGATGCGGAACTCCGATTTTATATTTATCCATGATTTTGCCGCTTTAATTGACTTCTCAATAATAAAATACCCAATATTGACAATCATACCATTTTGCTCAGCTATCGGGATAAATTCGCAAGGTTTGATATCACCAAGTTTAGAATCATGCCAACGAAGCAGTGCCTCGGCACCAATAATTGTATTTTCACGTAGACAGTATTGAGGTTGAAATACTGCATATATATCCTCATTATCTAGCGCGTCTTGCATCATTTCTTCTAATTGAATCTCCCTCAAAATACACTGATTCATCTCTTGTGAATAAAAAGCGAACTTGTTTCGTCCCCTATTTTTAGCATGATACATAGCGGTGTCAGCATTACGCATTAAGTCATGTGCAAGCTGGCCATTATCAGGATAAAATGCAATCCCGATACTTAGTGTTATCAAAAAACGCTTTCCATTAACAGAAAATGTGCTTCTAAATGCCTGCAAAATTCTTTCTGCGATTTCTTTGGTATCAGATATTGAAATAGGACCTTTCAAGCTAACTAAAAACTCATCCCCTCCAAGTCGCCCAACTGAATCAATATCACGAACACAATTGATTAAGCGCTTTCCCGATTCTATGAGCACCGCGTCACCAAATTGATGCCCAAAGCCATCATTCACTTTTTTAAAATTATCTAAATCAATGAACAATATTGCAATATTTTGCGATATATTGGCGTTGCCAGAATTTGATATATCAGTGATTAACTTATTTAGGCTTTTTAAAACTGATAATCTATTTGGAAGTGCTGTTAGACTATCAAAATGAGCCTGTCGAGTGATTTCATCTTCTTGAATTTTTTGTATTGTAATATCTTCTTTGATTATTAGGCAGTGGTGAACTTCATTGTGCTCATTATGAACTGGCGATACGTGTACTTTCTCCCAAACTTTTTGTTGATTTTTGGTAGTAATTACAAGTTGGCCGTTCCAAGACTTTCCGAGTGTTACCTCCTCGATCGCCCGAATTATTTGTTCCCGTTCCTGTTTCCGTTCATATAAAAAGCTTGCGTTTGTAGATATGACCTCATCCATTAAATATCCAGAAATACTTTCAAACGCTACGTTGACGAATTCTATTTTTCCGGTTAAATCTGTAATGATAATAGAAACTGGGCTTTGTGAAATTGCTGATGATAAAACCTCTAATTTCTGCTCAACGGCTTTTCGTTCGCTTATGTCTCGCGCGCTTACTATAAATTTTTGATTATCGTGAGACTTTTTTTTGGTTATTGATAATTCAATCCATGTTGGAATGCCGCAGGTATCATCACAAAGTTGGATGTTGGTTACTCCGTCTGACAGCTCAGCTGTCCTTATACCTTTATTTATAACATCGTCTTTATCATCTTCAATTAGCCTAGCCGTGATTTTTGCAGTTTCAGATTTACCTCCCCACGCATTTATTTGTTTTCCGTTTTCATCTAGTTCAAATAAAGAATCTGGACTGCCGATTAGAAGTGACGATAATTCATTATATAAACTATGGATTTTTTGCTTATCTGAAATACTATCCAAAACAGCCGCTAACTGAGCGACAAATAAGTCTAAAGCACCGACTACATCATTGCGCAAGTTTGGATATATATCTGCATTTTCTATACTATTGCCAATGAATAGCATAAAGTTATTTTTTGTTGAAACCACTTTACTATTGCTTAATAAGCCGGTTGAAATAATTTTATTCTTAAAGGATTGGTTTGCGTCCTTAGCATCATAGCGCCGATTTTTCGAGAGCTGGTCTTGCCCATGTTTAAGTTCGCAAAAGAACCTCTCTCGCTCTTCTGGCTCGAGGTCAAGGCCAAATAAATTGATAGAATCTGCCTGTAGTTTACTGCTGTTCTCATACCAAAAACACGCAAACTCAACTTCAAAAATATCGACTGCTGCATCTAAAGCTGCATCAATGACATCTTGTTCTTGATTTAACAGGATAGCCTTTTGGTTAAATTTATGGATAAGAGTTAGTTGCTCTACTTTCTGGTCCAGCATATCGCGTGTCTCTATCAACTCTTGTTGATAGAGTGTCAGTTTATATGCGTGCTTATGATTTGTCATAGCAACCTATAGAACCATTTTATTAGTTGGCCATCACTAGTTCTGACGATACAAAACGGCCAAAGACGTCGTGTAATTATGAAAAATGTTTTTTCCATTTAATCTCGCAAACTCTCCAAAGCCATAAATACCGAGCCATGGAGGAATATCTCCATTGCCACAAAATGGATATTGCATCCTTTGTACCAGCTCGTCTTTCATAATTCGGTTGAATAGAGCTCTACCTCTTGCTAAGCAGTCTGCTTGAAAAACAGCAATAGGTTTTTTGTCTGGTCGTTTTTGCACCATTTCCGCTGTCATTTTATCCATGTCACTAAATATTTTCTCTTCATCTCTTTCGGTCAACCATACTTTTGTCCCGACGGGGCAATTCACAGGAAACACCATTGAGCCATCATTATCAACGTGCGTTATAACTCTTAAAATATGTGGATTTCTGTAATTCTCTGCATCGTCGTAAGGCAATTCGACTGCAAGCGCCCCGATTGGGATTGTATCGCCAGTCGTTGCACAACTAGGTAAACCCAACGCTTCCAAATATGTCTGCCATGCATTTTTGTTATCTAGCTTGACTATTCGATTATCTCTGGATTCAGTAACGGTCATAGCGTCATCAACGGCAACAAAACCATGAGTCGCTTGAGTTTCAACTTGCAAACTTGGATCAGAGAAACCAATAACTATCAAACTATTTTCGCTAACTTGTTCATTTAATGCTTGTTGATTGGTTATTCCTTTCATCCGGTCGGAAGTGCTTGCACCGATAATGGTTATTTCATCCGAGAATACAGACTCAAGCCCTTCAATTATTCGGTCATTACTTATGTCGATACCGGAAGCTAAAACAAATAATATATTTATATTTGAATTCTTCTGATGTAAATCAAGGCCAAGTTCTCTTGCTTTTTCATACGAATTTAAACCAGTAACTTCATCACGTTTCGCTACTGAAAACTCATTGCCTTTCACTGCCATTATTGCAACATCTTTCATTGACTCGCTAGCACCTTCTCGTCCAACAATGCCAGCGCAAGAACCACTAACAACAGTTGCATATGGACACCGAGAGCTAGCAGCCTTATTAAGTTTCAGTAAGTCGTGTCCAATAGATGCATGGACAATAATCAAGTCACATTGTGCCGTCGCACTGTCCAATGCGGTATTAACGCATTCATCAATTGCGTGCTCTGGGTTTGCCATTCGGGTACTGGCAGAAAAAAACTCTAACATAACGACCTCCTTTAGCTTTCATCGCATTAGTACGAAGCAAAATCAAAATCACAATATGAACATTTGCCTAAAAATGCGCAATAAATATAAACATTAGTATAAAAATATGGGCAAATATAACCTTTAGTCTATGTAAAGTATAGTAGCTTTAAGAGACTAAACAGCATCAGAAAGAAGTTTTCGTGCTAATTCGGTAACTGTCGCATTTGTGTGTGATAATTATTGCGGTCTAGTCTAAAAGCGGTGCTGAACCGTACAGTTATAAAAACATAACAAATATAAGTGGCATGTATGAAACAAAACAAACTATTTTTCTTATTACTGAGTGCTCACCTTTCGCTAGCATGCAGTTCCACCGGAGGTGTGGCAGAGCCACAGCGTAAGTCTGACGCACCAAAATCGTATAATACTGAAACGATATTACCAAGTGCCAGCAAAGCATCAATACCGAATATTGAAGGTAGGGCTGAGCTTACTCTTAAACAAATTATGTCCGACCCTGATTGGCTTGGTAGACAGCCTACCTCACCAAAATTTTCGCCTTTAGGTAACGAATTTGTCTACAAAAGAAAGCAAGCAGGTTCAGTTATCCAAGACTTATATGTCACGCAAGAAAACCAAGGCAATGGCGAAAAAGTCGCTCTTTCTGACTACGCAATGTATGACCACTCTAACCTCATAAATGATAAAGATTATGATTTTGTTGCTTGGATTTATGAGGGTAACGTATTCGTTCAAGACAAAATAACTGCTCAAGTAACTCAACTAACTAGAGACAACACGGCAGCGAGAAATTTACATTACTACCAAAAAAATGCCTTAAGTTTCCAAAAAGGAAATGCGTTTTATACCGTTGATATTAAAAGCGGCAAACAACAACAGTTATTCGAATGGAAATTTGCCGAACAGCCAAAAGCGCTTGAAGCACCTGCAGACTATATTGCAGAAGAACAACAGTCTTTGATCAAATACGTGCAAGTTCAGCGCAAAAACAGACAAGACAGGTTTGATAGAGCTAAGGCCCTAGAGCAGGCGAATCAAGCATTAAATCCGCCAATTTTTTATTTTGATAAAAACGACACTACGGTATTAGCAAGTGTATCTCCTAATGGTCGGTATGCAGTGATTGCAACCAGAGAAAATGTCGCTAGTCGTGATGACAGCGATATTATGCCCGATTATATTGAAGAAACCGGTAGAATTGCGTCTCAGCCTGTTCGTCGTCGCGTGGCTGATGCCGAGCCTGTGTCTCATAAAATCTTTTTCTTGGACCTAGCCCAGCAAAGTAAAAAAGAGCTTAGTTACGTCTCTCTACCAGGATATAACGAAGACGTGCTGGCCGATGTGAAGCGAGAAAACGCTGAAGCTAAGGGTAAAAAGTACGTTAACAATCGCCTGCCGAGAGATATTGGTTTACTTTATAATTGGTATGCAACTCAAATCCCAATTAAGTGGCATGACTCTGAGTCGGTTGTTGCAATTATGCTAGAAGCTTGGGACAACAAAGATCGCTGGATAGTAACCGTTGATGTCAACGATCCTAAGTTTACCGTCCAACATCGATTGCATGATAAGGCTTGGATTAATTACCGACACAACCAATTCGGTTGGTTCGATGACGAAAAGACATTGTTTTATTTGAGCGAAGAGTCAGGTTATTCGCATCTGTACACTAAATCCTTAGATGCAGAACCAAAAGCGATGACCAAAGGTCGTTACATTGTAGACAACCCAAGCTTAACGCTTGATGACCAATACATATATTACAAAGCCAATAAAAAACATCCTGGTATCTATGAAATCTACAGAGTTGATACTAGCAACGGAAAATCTGAAGCGATTACTGACCTAAACGGTATGACAGACTATGTATTGAGCCCTAAAGAAGACCGTTTATTGTTAACCCACTCTAGCTTAGCGATGCCACCAGAACTGTATAGTGTAAATGTTAATGACGGAACTAAGGCAAGCCGTATAACAAACACTGTTAGCCAAGAATTTTTATCTATCAATTGGACAGTACCATCGATTGTTGCGATACCTTCAAGCCATACCGAGCAACCAATTTACTCAAGAGTTTACTTACCTGAAAATACCGATACTAAATTGAAACGTGCGGTCGTTTTCAACCATGGTGCAGGTTACTTACAAAACGCTCACTTAGGTTGGAGTGGTTATTTCCGTGAGTTCATGTTCCACAGTTTATTGGTATCGAAGGGCTATGTAGTTCTGGATATGGATTATAGAGCATCAGCGGGTTATGGTCGCGATTGGAGGACTGCAATATACCGTCAGATGGGTACACCTGAGGTGCAAGACTTAAAAGATGGTGTAAATTGGCTGGTTGAAAATGCCAATGTCGACAGAAAACGAATTGGCACATACGGAGGTTCATATGGAGGGTTTTTAACCTTTATGTCGATGTTCAATGAGCCTGAATTATTTCAGGCGGGCGCCGCATTGAGACCAGTTTCTGATTGGGCACATTATAATACGCCTTACACTTCTAACATTCTAAATACGCCGGATGTGGATCCGATCGCTTACGAGCGAAGCTCGCCGATTTACTTTGCTGAGGGCTTAAGCAAGCCTCTGTTAATTAACGCGCCTATGGTGGATAACAATGTATTTTTTGTAGACGTCGTGAGATTGGTACAGCGTTTTATTGAGTTAGAAAAAGAAGATTTTGAAACCGCTATATATCCAGTTGAGCCACACGGTTTTGTGCAACCAAGTTCATGGCTTGATGAATATAGACGCATATTTAAATTAATGGAAGAGAACCTATAAGCCCCCTCTAGATCTCTTTTACAATAGTCGGGTCTGACTGGGCCCGATGCAAAAAGATCGCAATATAAGAGCTCATATATAAAAATGCCCTTATAAAAAGCGCCATACGCTGTTAAGTCGTATGGCCTTCACACGTATTTTGTATGAAGAAAGCGATTAGAGAAAATCCTGAATCTTCCATCTCGTCCTCAATCATTAAATGTCAGTATTTAAAGACCGCAAGAAACATTATAAGTAATTAGTTAGCTAGACCTGATTTTCTCGTCTTAGTACATTTCATTAATGATGAAATAAAGCATTTAGCTATTTGATTTGATTGATAAGTTTATTTTTTACTGTTAGCGCGCCGAGTATACCCCCTGCAATAGCGCCATAGAGATGTGCATTTATCGCAACGTTAGCACTTATCATGTCTGCTAGTTGTTCGGAAGGCCCTGAATATTGCTCATCAATCAACTTAATAACTAAGCCGAGTAATAAGATGTATGCGGTTTTTCTTTTGTTCGATATATCTAAAATTACACCCCATGCAAAAATACCGTGTAACAGACCGGATAAGCCAACATAGGACATAAGCGTATCAGAATATACAAAAAGGCCTAGCGATACGAATGAGCATATAGCAATATAAAGCAATGCAAACTGACTCCAGTTCATATATTCACCATGTAAAAGCCAAAGTACCAAGATGCCAAAAATGTTTATCCATAAATGAAAATCATTGGTATGTAAAAGGTGGGCAGTAAATACTGAATAGGTGCGTGTGAGTGAAAATGTGTCTATATGCAAAGTTAGTAAATCTGCATAACCAAGCCCATCTTGCATTACTTGGAAGAAGTAATGCAATACAATCGAAACTACAGCGAGACTTAAATAAGGAAAGTACTGTTTTGGTTTCGTCGGAAAATGTGATTGTGAAAACGGCATGTAAGCACTTTCCAAGGGAGACTACAGATACAAAATAATAGCAATATATTGTTTATCACACAGCATTTTTATCATTAATCAGTGATAAAGGTACTTTTCAGCAAAATAACATACATAAAAAACAAGGGTGAATATGATACACGAATTACTAGAAGACAATGTCCTCACACTAACGATGGACCGCGTTGACAAAAAAAACGCTTTGATCCCCAGTATGTATAAAGACATGGCGATTGCCCTAGAAAACGCTGCATCTAGCTCAGCCAGAGTGGTCGTTATAAAAGGGAAGGGAGCCTGTTTTACCGCAGGTAACGATGTGGGTGAATTTATCAAAAGTGTGAACTCTGGCGGAGAGGTTAACGAAACTTATCGCTTTATGAAAGCTTTGTTGAATGTTCCTATTCCAGTAATTGCTCAAGTCGAGGGGCTTGCAATTGGGATTGGTTCGACAATGCTATTGCATTGTGATTTTGTGTTGTGTCACTCAAATACTAAATTTGCTATGCCATTTATTAATCTAGGTTTAGTGCCTGAATACGCTTCTAGTTATATTGTGCCGAGAGTGGGGGGGCATTTAAAAGCTGCAGAGCTATTAATGTTAGGCGAAGTATTTTCAGCGAAAACAGCTCAAGAATGCGGATTTGTAAGTTCTATTCATGAAGAAGACTTAGAAAATTCAGTCAAGGCATTAAGCTATAAACTGGCACAAAAACCGACCAAGGCCTTACAAGCAACAAAACGTTTGCTCAAACAAGACGCAGAAGCAATCGAAGCTCATATTGATGATGAACTAGCTGTGTTTATAGAAGCTATGCGCAGCGATGCTGCGAAAGAAGCTTTCAATGCTTTTATTGAAAAAAGAGCGATTGACTATAAAGTTTTTAGATAAATTTAGGTACAATCATAAATTCAAATTTATCGTGAACCATCTGTTCTCCAATACAACTGATAGGGAAGTGAATGCATCGCTCATCTGCTCGTAATCGTGTATCCAATCTTAAATTCAAACCGGCTGCCCTACGCTTTTTTTCCTTATGTCTTTTATTTACCGTAGGGCATATTGCATCCCCGTTTGCCATCGAGAATGAGGCCAAATTTGGTGTAAAACTAAGTAACTCTTTACAAAAAGAAGCAGCCCAAGAAAAAGGCCAAGACGCCAAAGAAAAGCCAGCTAAAAGGTTTTTACTGGAAGACAGGGAGCCAGAAGCTGCAACAGGCTTCGAGCAAAAAGAAAGTGTTAGTGGAGCGCAATACATGGTTGCCGCGGCTAACCCATATGCTTCTTGGGCTGGAAAAAGAATCATTGAGCAAGGCGGCAGCGCCATAGATGCAGCGATTGCAGTACAATCAATGTTAACGCTAGTCGAGCCGCAATCGTCTGGGATCGGTGGTGGTGCATTTATCATGTATTGGGATAACAAGAACAAAAAGCTTCATACTTATGACGGTCGAGAGGTTGCGCCTTCTGGTGTTAATCCTTATTTATTCGTCAAAGATGGGGAACCCATGAGTTGGCGAGAGGCCGTGGTCGGTGGTAAGTCAGTTGGTGTACCAGGTGTACTGCGCGCTCTAGAAATGGCTCATCAGGATTTCGGTAAGCTTAATTGGTCAGAATTATTCAGAGATACAATTAAGCAAGCAAGTGAGGGATTTATTGTATCGCCTCGTTTAGCTCGACTGATTGAGCTAGATTTACACCCCGGTGTAAATGATTTCATTTCAACAAAGAATTACTTCAAGCCAAATGGTATCCCTGTAAAAGAAGGCGAGCTTAAAACAAACATACAGTTAGCAAATACTCTTAGCGAAATCGCTGAGAATGGCGCAGATGCATTCTACACAGGAGATATCGCTGAGAAGATAGCGCTCGCCGTGCAGACAGTCATAACGAATTCCAGTGTTTTAAGTGTTGATGATCTCGCTAACTATAAAGCGATAAAGCGCAGTGCTATGTGTAACAAGTATCGTGTGTATAAAATTTGTGGAATGGCGCCACCAAGCTCTGGAGGCGTAACGGTATACCAGATCTTAAAAACGTTGGAACGCTTTGACTTGGGTTCTTTCGGAGCAAACAGCTTAGAATTTGCGCACCTATTCGCACAAGCAAGTGCGCTCGCTTTTGCAGACAGAAGTTTATACGTAGCGGATCTCGATTATATGAATATTTCACCTGTTCCGCTCGTTAGCCCAGCTTACCTAAAAGAAAGGTCTCAGCAAATCAGTTTGGTAGAACCAATGCGGGTTGCGACGCCAGGTAAACCTTACTCGAATGTTGTGGTAGGAAAAGACAATGCGATGGAATTAATGAGTACAAGTCACATTGCAATTGTTGATAAGGAAGGCAACGCAGTATCTATGACGTCTAGTATTGAGTTTATGTTTGGTTCTGGAATTATGGTCGAAGGTTTTCTTCTCAATAATCAACTCACCGATTTTTCGATTAACCCAATGGATGGTGACCTTCCAGTATTGAACCGAGTACAAGCTGGGAAGCGCCCAAGAAGCTCAATGAGTCCAACAATGGTGTTTGATGAAAACAATAATTTAAAATTAGTCGTTGGCTCTCCCGGCGGCAGTAGAATAATTAATTATGTCGCTCATACTCTGATCAATGTTTTGGACTTTGGGCTAAATATACAGGAAGCAATTGATTTACCTCGCATTACTAATAGAAATGACCGAACGACTTTAGAGAAAGGTACTGAGATAGAATCGCTATCTGAGCAATTAAAGGCCTTAGGTCATAGTGTGCGAATTGGGGATCTAAATAGCGGATTGCATGGCGTAGAGATTAAAAACGGAAAACTCATTGGAGGAGCCGACCCGCGTCGAGAGGGGGTTGCTGTTGGTTTTTAGTTGGCATCAATAAGAGGTAGCAATGCGATGATATTGTTGTCAATACTGCTAAAACAAACAGTTCGCCCTTTATCATTGCGCTGTTCAATTGACGGCTAGCTTTGCTTTTACGATCTGAATAGTCAGATCGTACTTAGTCTACGGAATGGTATTACTGACGTTTTTCACTTTCCAATCACCCTTTAGATTTACCATTTCAAGCGTTTTTAACTCTACGATCTTTTTGCCGTTATACTGACCAATAATCTTCATTTCGATGTTGGCAGATTCTTGCAATTCAGTGAAAAGAAGGGTTCCGCCTGACACGGGTTCTGCAGTCATTTTATCCAACCGTAAATTGAACACTTGCCGTTGAACATTTTTGTTTGTGTAAAAGCCTTTAAGAATGCGGCCAAAGCGCTCTGTACTCATGCCGATGGCACGGTCTAAGTTTTGGTCATTATAAACGGCTCGCATAAATATTACTGCCGCGTATTGAGGAGTATCCTCCCCCATCATCCCATAGCGACCCGCTTTTACTTCCTCGCCTCCTTGTTTAGAACAGGCACCAAGCATCATTAGGCAAATTAAGATATATAAATACTTCATCATTTCATTTATCCATTATTGGCATACTGCAAATCGTCATTTTGAGTAACATTAGAACAAAACACAAACGGCATCTCTTTTTTACTCTATAGTACGGTTTTATCGGCAATGCGAATTTTATTATTAATACAACGACAAATTTTACAACAGATCAGGCTTTAATGGAGATGTATAAAGTAAAATAACGCAGAAATTAATCGAAGAAGAACATTCTTAAGACGTATAGTATTGTGATTAGTTTTTGGCAGTTATTGAACAGAAAAGGGTGCTTACTTTGTACTCACGCGTGCACCCTTTTCTTTATTTCTCCACTTTACATTATTAAGCTCCGTTTTCTTACTGTACTTCCTCTAATTCTGAAAACTCACCAGCGAAGAGAGGGCTACTTAGGTAACGCTCGGTGCCTGAAGCAAGTAACACCACAATGACTTTGTCTTTATTTTCCGGTCTAGCTGCATAACGTTCTGCGGCTACAACCGCGGCACCAGATGAAATACCCGCTAGGATCCCTTCTTCTTTCATCAAACGGCGAGCCATGGTCATACAATCTTCATTACTTACTCGCTCAACTTCATCAACAAGGCTTAAATCTAGATTACCAGGAATAAAGCCTGCACCAATTCCTTGAATTTTGTGTGGTGCTGGTTTTAGCTCTTCACCCGCTAGAGCTTGGGTGATTACAGGTGAGTCTTCCGGCTCGACTGCTACTGTTGTGATGGCTTTATTTTTAGTTTGTTTTAAGTAGCGAGAGGTACCAGTAAGCGTGCCACCTGTTCCAACGCCTGCAATAAAAGTATCTATTTTTCCGTCGGTAGCATCCCAAATCTCCGGACCTGTGGTTTTCTCGTGAATTTCTGGGTTCGCAGGGTTGTCAAACTGGTTCATCGCAACATATTTATCTGGATTTGCTGCCATAAGTTCTTCAACTTTTGCCACCGCGCCTTTCATTCCTTTAGGCGGCTCGGTAAGTACAAGGTTTGCACCTAAAGCTTTTAGTAATTTTCTGCGTTCAAGTGACATACTACTTGGCATAGTCAGAGTGATTTTGTAGCCACGAGAGGCGGCCACAAATGCTAGAGCGATGCCAGTATTGCCGCTTGTTGCTTCGATTATTTCTTTATCTTTTGTTAATGCACCGCTTTTTTCCGCGTCCCAAATCATGTTTGCGCCGATTCGGCATTTCACACTAAAACTTGGGTTACGCGATTCTATTTTCGCATATACATTGCCCGAAACAATTCTGTTGAGCTTGACTAAGGGAGTATTGCCAATGGCTAACGAGCTGTCTTCAAATACATTCATGTGCGTGGGTCCTTATTATTTTTGCTATCACTAAAATTTACTGATTGTTATTAATAAACTTTAGTGTCTTGATTAACGTAAAATTCGTACAGTGATAAGGTTATGCTTTATTGTGAAAAAACAAACTGTTTTTTTGCTATATCTTATTTACATCTGGTTTGAAATTTATAAGGACGGCTATGAGTTTTACGGGAACGTCAGAATATATCGCAAGTAAACAGTTACAGTTGGCGGTTAATGCTGCGATAACATTGGAGAAGCCTTTGTTGATCAAAGGTGAGCCAGGAACGGGTAAAACTATGCTTGCTGAACAACTTGCGCAAGCTCTTGATACCGATTTATTACAATGGCATATAAAGTCGACCACTAAAGCTCAACAGGGACTTTATGAATACGATGCCGTATCAAGGTTAAGAGACTCTCAGCTTGGTGATGAGCGCGTAAAAGACATAAACAACTATATAATCAAGGGTAAACTTTGGCAGTCCTTTGTCGCCGATAAACGGCCTGTGTTATTGATTGACGAAATAGACAAGGCAGATATTGAGTTCCCAAACGATTTGTTGCTCGAATTGGATAAAATGGAATTCTTTGTATATGAGACACAAGAACAAGTTGTCGCGAAGCAGCGTCCAGTCGTTATTATTACGTCTAACAACGAAAAAGAGCTACCCGATGCCTTTTTGAGACGGTGCTTTTTTCATTACATTGAGTTTCCAGAGCATCACGAAATGGAGCAAATAGTAAAGGTCCACTACCCAAATATTAAAAAGGATTTACTAGACCAAGCTTTGAAATCTTTTTTCCAGATACGCGATGTTGGTGGCCTCAAAAAACGCCCCTCGACCTCGGAGTTAATTGATTGGCTAAAACTATTGCTTGCCGATGATATCCCCCCCGAAGCACTACAAGACAAAGAGAGTAAAAATGCGCTACCACCACTGTACGGTGCCTTATTGAAGAATGAACAAGATATCCACCTTTTTGAGAAGTTAATGTTTATGGCGCGTCGTCAATAATGTTAATCGAGTTTTTTTACACACTCAGAAAGCACAAAGTAAAGACGAGTATCACTGAATTTCTCGACCTGATGAATGTGCTTAAGTCAAAAATCGTATATGCCGACATGGAAGAGTTCTATTCGATAAGCAGAGCTGTTTTGGTCAAAGATGAGAGCCAGTTCGACCACTTTGATGTCGCGTTTGCAGAGTACTTTAAAGGCGTTGAAGCGATTAATCTTTTTGACGAAAGTATTCCAGATGAATGGCTCAGAAAATCGATTGAAAAACTGCTCTCTGATGAGGAAAAGGAGAAAGTAAAAAGTCTCGGTGGGCTCGACGAGTTAATGAAAACGCTCAAAGAAAGGCTAGAGGAACAAAAGAAACGTCACGAGGGCGGCAGTAAATGGATTGGCACTGGTGGCACTTCGCCATTTGGCGCAGATGGTTATAATCCTGAAGGGGTTCGAATTGGGCAAGAAAAAAACCGGAATTTCTCTGCTGTAAAGGTATGGGACAAGCGACAATTTAAAAATTTATCTAATGATGTCGAATTAGGCACGCGAAACATTAAGGTTGCTTTAAGACGCCTACGTAAATTTGCCAGAACAGGTTCGAGCGAAGAATTAGACGTCAGCAACACAATTAGTTCTACGGCGCGAAATGCAGGCTATCTTGATATAAAGATGGCACCGGAGCGTCATAACGCAATAAAGCTGTTATTGTTTTTTGATGTGGGTGGTTCGATGGACCCATACATTCAGCAATGTGAAGAATTATTTTCAGCCGCACATACTGAGTTTAAGCACATTGAATTTTTTTATTTTCATAATTGTATATATGAGGGGGTATGGAAGGATAACCAACGCCGTTACGATTCTATCATTGATGTATATTCTATTATTCACAAATACGGTGCGGATTATAAAGTAGTGTTTGTTGGAGATGCCACAATGGGTCCTTATGAAATTACATATCCCGGAGGCAGTGTAGAACATTGGAATGAAGAAGCAGGTAGCGTATGGATGCAACGTGTATTAAATCACTTTGACTATTGCATTTGGCTAAACCCGCAAGCGGAAGCATACTGGAATTACCATGCCTCTATTCAAATTATCAAACAGTTGATGCAAAATAAAATGTATCCTTTGACCCTCGATGGCATAACCAATGGTATAAAAGCACTACTGAAAAAGTAGTGATTTTACATCCATCTTGCAACATTTTGTCGATACACATTATATTCGCTTGGCATCTTTGCACTTAAATGCTTTTCTTCGAGTTTAACTTGAATTCTAAGGGCGTTAAGTCCAAAAAGTGTGCAACAGAGGCTGAAAATAGAGGGTAGAGCGAAGAAGAAACCAAGTTGCGCCATTCCTACACCGATATAGGCAGGATTACGAGATATTCCATATATGCCTTGAGTCACTAAATATGGTGTGTTTTTGATATCAACACCACTTCTCCAAGCGCGTTTTAAGCTGATATTACTGACCACAGCAAGGTTGAACCCAGTTAATAAAAATGCGACACCAATCACTCTATACGTGCCAGTATGCATGAATGTAAATTCACCTAGAAAAAAGTCAATATCAGGAAATACGAGCCTAGTTACGCATACAGACCAAATCATTACTCTAAAGATACGAAAGGTAATGTGGTTAATCCAATGTAGGTTGAAGGTTTGCCCAATGTTTATAAATTTCGTTTTAGGCGAGTAGTACTGTCGCCAACGGATGAGAATGAAATAAAACACCGCAACGAAGCTGTAAAAAAATGCTAAAAAATAATCAATAAATTCGTTGTTCATATAGTTCTAATATTCGAGCTTTCCTTGCCAAGTGTTTATTTGTTGTGTTCAAACCAGTGAAACACTAGAATGCGCGTTGAAAAGGTATTATTGAGAAAATTATTCAGAATAACTATCTGTTCCAAATAACTTTTTGTTCATAATATTTTATTCATAATAAATGTGCGGTACATTTTGCTTAATCATATGCTTTTAGCATCAGCATCAGCATCATAGGTCTTAATGTTCATTGAACACAGTAGTGCCGTTAGAGTCACTACTGGTTGTCTACTTAAAACGCAACATTTACGATATTATAATTAACTATAGACTCAGATGTTCGTTTTGCCAGATTCTTTCCATACTACTTTGGTTTGTGCACTTGAAAAGACTTAATAAATACATCAGTGATACTGGTTTCTGCTCTAGACGCGAAGCCGATGCTCTCATAGAAAAAGGCCGCGTAAAAATCAACGGAGAAGTTCCAAGCCTTGGCACAAAAGTAGGGGAGCACGACAAGGTCACTGTAAATGGTCAAAGTATCTCAGCAGTAGACGAGAATAAATCTGACCGCGTCTATCTGGCGTATCATAAACCGGTCGGGATAACTTGCACTACCGAGCGCAAAGTTAAGGGTAATATCATTGATGCTATAGGATTTAAGCAAAGGATATTTCCCATTGGACGCTTAGACAAACCTTCTGAGGGGCTAATTTTACTGACGAACGATGGCGATATTGTAAATAAGATTCTGCGTGCAGAAAACGCTCACAATAAGTTATACAGAGTCACTGTTAACAAGCCAATTACGAGTCAGTTCCTGCGGTCTATGAGTAGCGGTGTGCCTATCTTAGATACCGTGACTCTGCCATGCGATATTAAGCAAGTTGGTAAATGTAGTTTCGATATTGTTCTACAACAAGGATTAAATCGTCAAATTCGACGCATGTGCGAACACCTTTCTTACGAAGTAACTAAACTGATTAGAAAACAAATAATGCACATATCTTTAGCCGGTTTAAAGCCAGGTCAGTATCGCCATTTAAGCAAAAGCGAAATGCTTGAAATGAATAGAGCATTAAGCGATTCTGTAAAAGAGCACACGCTGAGCAATTCAAAACCAAATGAATCAAACCAAGCGTTGCGATCCTCTAAATCTAAGAATCCAAATAAAATTGTTTTTAACCGAGACAAAAACAGAGAAATACATAAAACTCGGCAAAACAAGAGCCAGAATAAATCATCCGGGACAGATAATTACGGACAACAACAGAAAGTGAAAGGGCGTCTATCTTTAAACAAAACGAAAACTCAAAAGACAAGGCGTTCGTCATAGAAGATATAAACTCCTCGAAAAGCCGACTTTCGTTATTTCTAGAAGAATTAAAAATGCTAAGCAAACTTGCTTGGCCGCTTCTTATTGCCCAAGTGACACAGACCCTAATGGGTGTTTCAGATACGATAATGGCTGGACGCTTTAACTCATTAGACATGGCTGCTGTCGCAGTTGGTGTAGGTTTATGTTTGCCTATTATGATTTTCATTCAAGGATTAAGCTGGGCATTATCTCCTGTTGTGAGTCGTCTCCACGGCGAAAAGAACGCTTCAGCTGTTCCTCATCAAGTTTATCAAATGATGTATATTACGCTCATTGCATCAGCTTTAGCCTTATGTCTGCTTTTGGCAATGCCTTGGGCCATTAATCTTGTAGATATGGATTCTGACCTAGCTGCACTTACATACGACTACACACGCTTTATCTTTTATTCCTTTCCAGCGCTTGCGATTTATCAAACCTTAAGAAATTATTGTGAGGGCTTATCTTTAACCCTTCCCACCATGGTCATTATGATTACGGGCCTAATCATCAATATTCCGGCGAATTACATTTTTATAAATGGACATTTTGGGATGCCCCAGCTAGGTGGCGCTGGTTGTGGACTTGCTACCATGTTAGTGACGATTGCGATGGCTTTCAGTACATTCTTATACGCTTTATTATCTAAACGTCTAAAGCTGTATTATCTGTTTAATAAGCTCTCAGCGCCTGACTTAACGCAAATGTGGGTTTTAGTAAAAATGGGGATTCCGATTGCATTTACTCTGCTATTTGAAGTCTCACTCTTCGCTTGCGTTGCGCTATTGCTCGCGCCATTTGGTGCACAAACGGTTGCATCACATCAAATTACTTTGAATGTATCTTCTCTTATTTTTATGTTGCCATTGAGCATAGGCATTGCAGTGGCAATTCGCATTGGCTACTTGATAGGCGAGGGGCGAACATCACAATCTCTTAATGCTTATTGGTCGGGTATGTTTCTAGCGGGTACAACCGTCATCTTTACCTCAAGTATATTGATATTGTTTAATGAAGAAATTGCTAGCTTGTACAGCAAAGAAGAGACCGTCATAAGCGCCGCAGCCAGTCTTCTTTTATTGGCGGTATTGTTTCAAGTTTCTGATGCTATCCAAGTTGTGTCAGCCAACGCTCTACGTGGTTACAAAGACACAACCGCAATGTTTGTGATCAGTTTTTGTTCTTACTGGTTGGTTGGCTTTCCAGTAGGTATTGTATTAGGTTTAAGTGACTTAGTTGTGCCTAAGATGGCGGCTGCAGGCTTTTGGATAGGATTTATAAGTGGTTTGAGCGTCGCTGCAGTGCTTATGTTTTTACGAGTAAGATATATCCAAAGAAAAATCCTTACCACAGGATAGCAATCAAATTTGTTTGCTTTATTAGTGGCAAACAAAAATGATTGCTTATTAACTATCCTAGCTTAAACCTTTTGGTAAACTCTTCTTATAATGGCAATAGGTAGTAATAAAATCACTAGCCAAGGTAACGAACCACCACCACTGTCTTCAGAAGGTGGCGGAGCTTGAGTTAAGTTAACTTGGACTGAGCTCACCACGTCACTTATACCGTCGCTTACGCTTACCGTGTAGCTAACTTGCGTGCCTGTTCTTGGCGTTGTTACTACGCGGCTATTTCCGTTCACGAGCACGCCGTCAATTCGGATGCTCAGATCGTCGTTTTCAGGATCGGTCGCAGACACTGAAATTGTAATATTTTGCCCCCCATTTGCACTTGTGGGTGCATCTATACTATTAATGACCGGCGATTGGTTGTTCAGAACCAATACCTCAATACTGGTCGTTGTAGTGCGATTATTCGGATCGCTTACTCTTACGTCATACCCTAAGCTTGTGTCGCTTTCAACGCTTGGCGCAACGATCGAGTAAACACCATCATCTTCAAGTACAGCGGCTGCAGGGCCTGAAGTTTGTGTCCAAACAATTGATACAGGGTCATTATTAGGTTCTGAAACGCTAAGTGGAATTACAAGCGATTTTGTTTCAATGACCGTTAATGACGCTGTGGCGTTGCCGTTAAAAGACACCGATGGAGCTCCTTCAACTTGTATTTTAGAGAATGTCTCAGTCGACTCCGGTTCTGAAAAAACTTGATTACTAAGACTGCTGTTTGCTGAAATCTCTATCGGACCCGCTTCAGCGCCATCTAACACACGCAACTCAAAGTTAATGGTTGTGGTACTTGCATTATTTACCGGTTTATTTACCGTATATAGAAGCTCATTATTAACCAGCCTACCATTGTTAGTAGTACTAAAATTGGCAAACTCAGTGCCTACAGGCAAAGGGACCGACAGAGAATAGACTCTGTTTTCATTACTGAGATTGCCGGCAATATTAAGAGTAAGCGGAACAGTTTCACCCGCATCAAGTCTCGTTGGTGTAGCGTCGATAAATACATCATCATCGAGACGATTTATATCAACAGTGATTAGGCCTAAGTCATCTGAATCCGAACTGGTACCCATTTCAACGGCAGCATAATAATCTTCTCCAGATACAGAGTCCGCTAACTCGTAAATCAGTCGCATATCAAATGGCTCTGAACGTGAAACACTCGAAGGCGCAATGACTCTGAGTGATTCTTCGGCTGGCGTGCTGTCTACTACTGCATACCGCAATTCAAACTCGTCTGAACCGGCCTCGCTTGCAGTAAAACTCTGGACAATGATTAAGTAACGACCTGGGTTAGGGTAATTAAGAGCGACTTCCTCTAGCTCATCTGGACTTAAACTCTCTCCGATAATTTCGGTAGTCGAGGCGAAACCATCATCATTTGCATCATAAATGATATATAAATCTAAATCTTCAGCTGAAGAACGAGTTATCTCAGCCACTAATCGCTTAGAGTTGTCGGGTACAATAAGTTCGGTAACTACAACTCCGTCAGTGAGATCATCTAAAATTGCGTCATTTTCAGTGTCTTCGAATATTGTACCTTCTAGCACCGTTGCTTTGACCGGCTTATAGGCAGTTAAATTAAAGTCTGCAATGTCGATTGCTTCAATCTCGGTAAATAAAATAGAATCTATATCACGACGTCCATTTATTTCTGCTTCTTGGGGAATATCTCCAATAGACGCTCTAATGCTCACTGGCACTGTGGCCTCAGGCAAGCCAGGAGAACTCAATACTATGTTGGCAAATGCATATTCAGTTTTTGAAGCACGTGCGGTATTGATTTCAAACTCAATAGTTTGTGATTGTCCCTCAAGTAAAGTAAATACCGACGGCGTAGCTATTATATCTAAGCCTTGTCCTAGATCATCTGTTGTTACTTCCCAAGTAGCATTTTGGGTCGCAGTAAAGGTTCTTGACCAAATGCAAGTTCCAACGCAGTCGTTGTCGGTGATCGAAGGAATGTTAAGCGCTCGGGGTTCGCCATTTATCGCAGGATTAGCATCATTATAATTACTATTGGTTTCAGACATAACAAGGCCAGAATTAACGGCTTGATCGACTCTGATTCGCCCAGCCCCCATATCAAAAAAGTCGGCTTGAGTCTCGCCGTCCTCTTTTTTAACTTCTTGTGTGGTGGTAAGTGAAAGCGCTGAACGTATTTCATCAGGTCCCCAGTTGGGTCGGGCAGCTCTAAGTAAAGCGGCTGCTCCAGCGACGTGTGGACTAGACATTGACGTTCCTGAACGGTAACTAAAGTCGCTAGCAGCAGGCTCGTGACCATCGTGACCTATTTGTTCGTCAGCATTTGCGGCATAAATATCGTTACCTGGTGCCGTCATTGTAGGCGTTAAGGTACTATTGGTCGTGTTTGGTCCGCGGCTTGAAAAGTTGACTAAAACGTCAACTCTGCTTTGATCAATAACTTGCTGTGCAACACCCTGAGTAATAGTGGCTTGATGATTAACACCTGAATTAAGCCATGTTCTTAGCCTATTTCCATCATCTGCATTGATGTGAATACCGGGTACAACATATTCGTCGTTTGCCAAAAAGGTTTCACCGCCATCGACATTTGCAAGAACGTAACCACCAGCACCGCCAGCGGCCACGTTCTGTGCTTTTTCAATACGAGCAATAGAGCCACGATCGCAGACCACAATTTCCCCATTGAAAGTATTAGCGGGGAAGGGCTCTAGACATTGTTCTGGCTCACCTACAGTGTCATTGGGATTGGTGAAATCACCTGCATAAACAATTGGTGCAGTAATAGAACCACTATTACTTTGACCACTTATTGGTGCGAGAGATGAGCTTCCACCTCTGAAATCATTTAGCTCTTTAACAAAAGCGTTATCTCTACCATGCTCGCTTGCAGCTACACTGGTATACCAAGGAGCGTTTTTGTCCGATGATTCTGCCAAAGGGCCTGAGTTGCCAGCCGAAGTGGCAACAAATATACCGACGTTATGCGCCGCTAAAAATGCTCGCTCAGTGCTATCATTCCAAGGATTTCCGCCGCCACTAATTGAAAAGTTGATTACATCAACATTGTCTCTGATTGCAGAGTCGATCCCTTGTGCAATAGCTGACCCTGGACAGTCAGCATAGGTGTCACCCGCATCGCTTCGCCCTCCGTAGCATACTTGATAACTGATAATATTAGCTCTTGGCGCAACGCCAGACAAACGGTCAAATACAAAGCCTGTTGGGACGCCGCTGCTGCGCTCTTGCCCAATTTCGGGCAGAACTTCGGCCACGTTTTGCAAAATATTACCCGCAGCAATAGAAGCAACATGACTCCCGTGTCCACCATAATCTTCACCGTTTTTTGGCAGGTTAGGTGGGAAGATACTTGTATCATCATAGTCGTTTGTAATTGTGCCATAGCTATAGACCCCAATTAACTTGTTATTACAAAGCTCTGGAAACGCGCCAGCACAATCCCCTAGAAACACGCCATCACCTAAAGGGTTTGTGTGTCGGTATCCATCACCACTTATTTCTGCAAATGATGGATGATCGGTATTAATACCAGAGTCAATGATACCTACGACAATACCTTCTCCTTGGGTTTGCGCAATTCCATTCGAGCCGTTCCAGACGCTAGGTGAACCAATTAAATCTGGTCCTCGGTCAGTTTGAACATGATAAAGCTTTTCTCGCCTAACTGTTTTTACACCAGATAGTTCAGCAATTTGTTGCGCTTGTGAGGGGGTTACACGAAGCGCGATACCATTAAGTGCGTATTGATAGTCAGCAACTTTTTTCACATCAGGTGCAATTCTCTTTGCTTGCTGTAAAAAGTCGCTTTGCTGATTTTGAAGCTGTTTAATACTTGTATTTAAAACATCAGAGCCGGATTGAGATATTGAATTTAATCGTGATGTGCCTTTATTTTTGCGCGCGAGTAAAAGTGGCGATGTCGTTGGGTTAAATGCAAGAGACGGCGAATCTAACTCAATAATATATGTGTATGGTATTTCCGCTAGGCCTGGTTCATATTCGAATTTAATTATGTGATTGCTTGAGCGTTTATCAGGGTTGAGTGTAAATCTCACTAATTGAGGCGTTTTAGTAATCCCTTGCCCATCGAGGCTGTTAGGCGACGGCGAGCCAGAATTCCCGTTTGCCATCGATATGGCAGACGAAGCCACTGCGATAGAACACACTACTAATGCAAATCTAAATCTTTTACTCATCTTATCTCCTAATACATATAGCTCGTGTTCCACCTACTTGTAATAAAACAGATTTGCTCAGTATCTCTTGGGGCATTTCATGGTTTATTTTCTGCCAGTGTGCTAAATGTATGATCTCTGTCGTTAGTTTAACGAATTTTTATTTTTGTTTTATCATCGTGTCAGGTTTATGACGGTAGCAATATAATTAGTATTACTATTACATTACGCACAGACCGAAGATTTATATGCATTTTTTTCCTATTTAATGGGAAAGTTTTATTGACGCTTGCTTATTTCTTCTTGCGTACAATTAATTACCGTTGAATTTGTCTGCCACTCACCTGTTAGTATCATTGCTATTAGTAACGCTACGATATGCGTGCTTCAAATAAAAGTATAAAGCATTTAAGTTGTAGGTCTTAACCTGATTGAACAAGCGCTTTATGTTTAGTTTGATTAACAATCAGTGTAACGATTTTGCTTTAAACAATTGTTAGCTGTGTATTTCCAAAGTCGTGACATTATGTTTTGCTTATCAAATAAACCAATGGTTTAAGGTGTTTAAGCAAATTTAATGCCGTAGTTCTTAGTTGCTCAAATCCCAGCGGGATAATTACGCATGAATCATAAATACGCTTTTTTCGTCATAAGTTTGTGCTATTAGGTCCGACTAAAATTATCTATATTTGTTTAATTAATACAAAATAAATTTACATCTCGTGTCAACCTTTTGCTTTACCCGAGCGACTAATACTTCACAATATTCACAATACTTCTTTTATGGGCTTGCCATTGCAGACAAACCACTACACCAATAGCGAAATAGCGGCAGCTCAAAGCGGTGATCGAGAGGCATTTCATCGCATATACCTCGCCCATGTTGGCAAAGTTTACGCGCTTTGTTTTCGCTTATCTGGTGACACATCGACTGCCGAAGACGCGACTCAAGAAGTATTTATTCAAGTCTGGAGAAAGATTCAGACTTATAAAGGCGATAGTTTGTTTTCAACATGGTTACACAGCGTCAGCAGTAACGTAGCAATAAGTTATTTGCGTAAGCAAAGGTCTTGGTGGCAAAAGATAAGCATAAGTCAGATAAACACATACACCGAAAAAGTTGACAGCATGCCCGCTGATATTACTGAGCTGGAGCGCTGTCTTACGAGGCTCCCTGACAGAATGAGACACGTATTTGTATTGCATGGTCTTGAAGGATATCGACATGAAGACGTTGCTGAAATGCTAAAAATCAAAGTTGGAACAAGTAAAACCCAGTTCCATCGGGCTAGGGCAATGATAGAGGAATGGCTGAATGAGCTCTAAAAACACATCACTTTGTGAAGAAATTAAAAACCTACCAAAAGAAAGAATGCCAAGGCAGGATTTATGGCGCGGAATTGAGCAACATATCGAACTTGATCAGCATAAAAAAAATCAGACTGCAAATACTATTAAACGTAATAAAGCAAAGATCGGTTTTGTTCCTTACTGGGGAATTGCAGCAAGTTTCTTTTTATGTGCGTTTGTCGCAATAGTTTTTAGTACTAAATATGACCAAGCTAATGGAAGTTCATACACGGTAACAAATATGACCAAAGTGCACGAGAAGCAACTCAACTCACTATTGGTCACATTTGAAAATACGCCAGCCTTGACGGATAACTGGCAAGCACAATTAAACGATTTGAATTCAGCTGCTAGTGCGATACGAAATGCGCTGGAGGATGATCCAAATAATACCGTCCTGTTGCACATGTTATCTAAAATATATGAACAGCAGTTAAAGCTAGTGGAAGATGTCCACGCGCCATATTGGCAAAATACTTAGACTTAAGGAAAAAACATGAAACCTTCAACAATAGTTCGTTCCCTTACAATTTTAGCCATTATCGCTACTCATCATGTAACGGTCTTCGCTAAGCAAAAAATAGACAAAGTGATTGAGGCACCTGCTAGTAGTTTGGTAAAAATAGAGCATGTATCTGGCAATGCAAAGATCGTTGGATGGGATAAATCTCAAGTGAGTGTGGTCGGTGAACTAGGCGATGATACTGAAAGTTTTACCTTTGAACGCAGAGGGCAAACGATAGAAATTATTGTTGAAGTAGAAAAGCGAAACTCCTCAGGCTGGTTTTCGGGTGGTATAGATGAGGACGAATTAATGATAAGAGTGCCATTTGGCGCGAAGGTAAATTATGAATCAGTAAATGGAAACGCAGAATTCGCAGAGATTTCTGGTAGCACAACAGCCAGTGTCGTAAACGGAACGATTAGTGGTTCGAACTTATCGGGCGATATTGAGCTTGCAACTGTCAATGGCACAGTAGAAGCGCGAGATTTGCAAGGTAATATAGAACTAGAAGCAGTCAATGGCGATATTCGTGCTAATACATTGACGGGAGAGAGCATTACAGTATCAGCGGTTAATGGCGACATTCAATTTGA
>CBFHTO010000030.1:0-47945 GCA_965658765.1 Glaciecola sp.
CATCTATTGCGCTTTACTGAAAAGATGTGGCTAATACATACAGACTGGCTCCCTACACTAGCCAGCGTTTTATCCGAAGCCATTACTATATTGTCTTCTGGTATGCTCATTCTTGCCTTTTGGGAAGGATACCGAGTGTTGCAGAGTGGCACAGCGTCACAGCGAAAAATTTCTACAATTTACCTGTCATCGCTCATTACGGGCATAGTCAGCGTTATGTTAATCACAGTTGCACTTCCTAATTACTTATTCGACGGTTCAGGTCGAGACTGGCTAGTAGTCTTCGCTTACATATTGATATTAACCACTTCACATGGGCTAATTGTATTTCGCCAACATCAACTTAATCAAAAAGCGAAGAATACAGTCCCATCCATTCAAGAAGAAAGTGCTCTAGCTCAGCAGATCCATACTCTGTTGGTTGACGAAAAACGCTTTCTGGAACCGAGTTTGCGCGTTGCCGATTTTGCTCGCGAGTTAGATGTGCCCGAATATCGTATCCGCGCCATTATGCTCAATCATTTCAAAGCCAAAAACTTTAATCACTACGTTAACCAGATGCGCATTGAATGCGCTAAAAATATATTAAGTGCAGCTGATAAAAGTGACTGGTCCGTACTTGTTGTTGGGATTGAAAGTGGTTTTGCTTCCGCCGCACCGTTTACAAGAGCCTTTAAGGAGTTTGTTGGTTGCACTCCCGGACATTACCGAAAGCAGCAATTGTCAACATAGTAGATCTAGCTTTATTATCATTCTGCTGCCTTCTGCAATATCTTTTAGGAGTATGTTATGTACCTTCTCTATCTGAGCTTTTAATGGTTCAATCAGTTTCCCAGAAAACGATAGGATGTGTTACGCTGTATGCACCATAAATACATAAAAATTGTCACCGAACAAATAGTAAGCTATTGAAATTAAGAATGTTTGGAGGCTTTGTGAAGTGTACTTATCTTGCAGTTACAATGCGGGCATCATAATAAGCCCTTATATTTACGTTTAATTCAGAGTGTTAATAGGATATGTATGCCAATAAGAAAATGGGTCGTTCAATATGTAATAGCCCTACCAATTATTTTTGTTCTGCTAAGTGGTGTTCAATATTTTAAAGACCGAACTCTCGAGTATTCTATTGAATTCGGTATATTATGGGCATTGGTTTCGGTAACGATTTTTGCTGTTTGGCGTTACTATACTTATCGTAAAAATATTCATTGTGCTATTTGTAATGACTTACCTAGTAACAATCAAGATTCTGGTAGCAGTTAAACATAACAAGTTACCTAAGTTCGCCGCAAAAGTATGCGGCGCGCCTACTCACTTTGCGCCGCCCAGGTTACTTTTTATTACGTTTGTTTTTTCAGCCTTTCGGCGCCTCATAAACTTTCTTTCCGTTCAAATAGCTTTGATAAACGTTGATATCTCTGATTTCTGATTCATCAACTTTAAAGTAGTCTTTATCAATGACAATAAAATCTGCTTTTTTACCTACCTGTATGCTACCAAGCAAATCTTCTTGAAATGCCGCGTATGCTGCGTCTATTGTAAAACCTTTAAGAGCTTGTGCACGTGTGACTTTTTCTTCTGGTATCCACCCTTCAGATGGTTCCATCATCGCGTTTTGTCGGGTTACTGCTGCATGTAAACCGTGAAAAGGATTTGCAAGCTCTACAGGGAAATCAGAGCCGAATGCGATTTTTGAACCTTGTTCCAGAAAAGTTTGCCATGCATAGGCGCCTTCTAGGCGTTTTTTACCTATTCGATCCTCTGCCATGTTCATATCACTGGTGGCGTGAGTGGGTTGCATTGAAGGAATGATCCCATGCTTTTTGAATAATGGAATATCTTCAACAGCAACTACTTGAGCGTGTTCTACTCTGTGCCGTTGATTATTTTCAGGAAAAATCTCAAAGCTTTTGGCGAACTGCTGCAATGCTAGGCGATTTGCTCTATCTCCAATGGCATGAAAGTTCAATTGAAAATTGGCACCAATTACAGTGTTAAAAAGCGATGGAAGCCTTTCTTCCGCAGTCACCAAAAGCCCTCTATTGTCGGGATCATCTGAATACGGTTCGATTAATGCTGCGCCTCTGCTTCCAAGCGCGCCATCACCGTAGGCTTTTACACTGCGTATATATAAGAGATCATCGTTGTCACGATAATGTCCCTCTTTAAGCATGGGTAATATTTCGGGGTCGGTAGCAGATAACATTGCATATATACGCACAATCAACTCGTCATTTTGCGCCTTGTTTTGATAAAACGTTTTTACGGATCTTGAGATACCTGCGTCATGGGCACTGGTTATACCCAAGCTTGTCAAATGCTGCATCGCAGTATCTAGTCGTTCCTCATAAACTTGTTCACTGGGTTTGGGCATTTTTTGCGAAACTAAATACTCAGCGTTATCGATCAAAAGGCCTGTAGGCTCTCCATTTTTATCTTTGACAATTTCGCCTCCTGCTGGTGAGACAGTATTACGGTCAATACCAGCAATTTCTAATGCTTTTGAATTTACCCAAACCGCATGGCCATCAACCCTTGATAACACGACGGGAGAATTAGGAATTAATTTGTCCAAACTCGCTTTGGTCGGAAATTGCTTGCCCGGCCACAAAACCTGATTCCAGCCCCGGCCGACAACCCAAGTATCTGTGTTTTTTCGGCTTTGCCCAACATAGGTGAGTACCCTCTGAGCCGCTTCTTGTTCTGATTTAGCCGTTCGTAAGTCCACTTCCAAAAGGTTTGCACCTAAGCCTAAGATATGACCGTGTGCATCAATCAGTCCAGGGAGCACCGTTCTGCCATCAAGATCTACTCGTCGATTTGCTTCTAGTAGATCAACATCGGCTTTTCCGACGGCAACAATGACATCATCTTTGATGGCAAATGAGCTAAATTTGCTTACGTTCGTGTTTTCGTCTACTGAATAGGCATTCGCATTATAGAAAACGGTTATGTCGGCAAAAGCCGAAAACGAACACGAAAAACCGATAATCAGCGTGATGTTTTTTATTAAAGCCTGCATTACTTATCCTTGAGTTCTTGTTATTGTGGGAAGTTCATTTAGTTGGTCGTGTTGCCATATCTTGCTCATTGATTCGGCGCTTATATTTCCACCAGATAATATGACTAGTACGGTCTGATGTGTCTTTTTAGTTCTTAACCATTCTACAAGACCTTGCATACTCATAGCACAGGTCGGCTCAATGTGGAGTTTCAATAAGTGATGTAGCCACTGAGTCCAATATACAATACTTGATTCGTTGACTTCGTAGAAGTCATCTAGTTGTTGCAGAAGTGGAAAGGTATGTGCACCAACACTTGGTGTACCTGCGCCATCCGCCAGGGTTTGAGCAGGAGCTTTTAGGGAGACTATTTTTCCTTGTCGAAGAGATTCTGCTGCGTCGTTCGCATTCAATGGTTCAACACCGATGACGGAGGCCTTAGGATACGTTTTTCTGGTGGCAATGAGACACCCCGAGAGCAGACCGCCTCCTCCACATGGTGCTACAATAGCATTTATATCTTGGCCACTTAGTTGATGAAATGCTTCGACAGCAGCAGTGCCTTGTCCTGCAATGATATCAGGATGGTTGTACGGCGGGATCCACATTGTATTTGTTGAATCGCCTGCTTTTTGTACAGCATTATCGGCTTCGACTCGTGTATTAAAAAGATGTAATGTTGCTCCGTAGGAGCGCGTTGCCGCTGCTTTTACTGCCGATATAGATTTTGCACTATAAATATCGACTGAGTAGTCAAATTTCCTCCCTGCATATGAAACAGCTTGCGCATGATTTCCAGAAGAATTGGCGACAATCTTGTCGCACTTAATGCCATCCTCCCTCATTTTCGTAATAAAGTTGGTAGCCCCCCTTAATTTAAAGGCGCCAGTCGTTTGTAAACATTCAGCCTTAAAGAGTATTTTGTGTCCAAGACAGTGATTAAGTACCTTAGATTCTACAATGGGTGTTGTTTGAACCAAGCCTTTGATGCGATGTAAGGCAGACTTTATGTCAACATAATCCATGTGATTCCTTAATGAAATAGATAAAACGTGAACCCATTGAGCACAACTGCTTTGAAGTGCGCGTATAGATTTGAGCACGCAATGCGTGAGTTAAAAGTAACAAAATCCTATTCATACTTAACGATTTGTTGATATGTTATGTGACTATAGAATGAAAGGTAGTGCGGAATCAATGACCAAAAAATACTCTGCAACGGTGCTTGGGGCGACAGGGCTTGTCGGTAAAGCTTTGGTTAATCAGTTATGCAGTAACGAAAAATATGACAAAGTTACCTGTCTTGTAAGAGCACCATTGAGCAGGAATAATTATCATGATCCTATGCAAAAAATTGAACCTTTAGTGATAGATTTTGACTATCTACAAGACTACCAAGGTTACTTTACCGTCGATCACGTGTATTGTTGTTTGGGTACAACCTTGAAAAAGGCGGGGTCTAAGGCAAACTTCCGACGTGTAGATTTCGAATTTATACACGTTGCGGCTCAGTTGGCAAGGGCTCAAAGAGCCAAGAGTTTTGTATGGGTATCATCCGTTGGCGCTGATGCTAAAAGTAAAAACTTTTATTTAAAAGTAAAAGGGGAGCTCGAAAATTCCATACTGAGCATGCCTCAACTAGAGAACGCAGCGGCCGTAAGGCCATCATTGTTGCTTGGTAATCGAAATGAGAAGCGCTTTGCCGAACAAATGGGGATTCGTTTAGGGCGTTTACTTAGTCCTTTAATGATTGGTGGGCTTGCCAAATATAAGCCGATAAGCGCTAATCACGTTGCGGCACAAATGATCAATCTCTCAAGTTTCTAGTGTTCTTTGTTATAGAGAGGGAACATGTTATAAAAGTTTTTATACAAACGATCCAAAAGCCTCATTTGCTTAAGACATATTTGAGCTTGGCGTGAGTAACACAGATTTAGTGCAAAAAGAAAGACATGTGATATAGGCAGCAATAAAAGAAAATTAAGTTGAAAAATCGAACGTTCGCAAACTAGCGATGGAAAAGAAATTAAAGGAATAAACGTTATTGGTGGATACATATAGATAGGAAAAATAAACTTCGAATATAGAGCGAAATTTTGCTCCTAACCTGAGCTCTTATTCTGACTCACTTATTTAAGGAAACGCATTATGAACATTGCAATACCTAAAGAAGTCAAAAATTTATTTAACAAAGTAAAAGTAGAGCGCTTTTGGTGGGATGGGGTGCAAGTGAATATCCCTTTTCACTGTATATATGCAATTTTGAAAAATCCTGTTCCTGACAATTACACCGAAATCAACGGCATTAATGTGCCAATCTTAAAGCTAGGGAAATACCAAGTACCGATTTGGGACCCAATGCATAACGAGTTAAAGCAAGTGCCAAAATATGCCGTCATTCTGACTCACCAAGAAGGAAATCGATTTGGTTTGTATGCATATCCTGCTGACTGCATGGACGAGAGCTTTTTAATCACTTATGACGATTGGTTTGCACGTCAAAAAGAAAGCTAATCGATCCCATACTCCTTGCTTAAATCTCTTACTTTAAGCCCAAGCTGTCTTGCCTTCATTCTATCAATACTTTGAAATTGAATGGGGCAGTCGGCTTGAATCATTGCTCTCCAAGCTCTTCGCATGCTGTCGGGCATAGGACCCTCCCAAAACGATTCTGTTTTCTCAATATACTGTAGTACAGGTTTTACATGACCTTCGCTGTATATATGGCGAATAAAGTCGAAATCAGGCCCAAATGAGGCCATAAGAGCGGAATTATTAAGCTCAACCGAATCAATTAATTCAGTGAAAGCTTCGTCATATTTATTTTGACGGTACGCAATCCAAGCTCTTGCTATACCAACTGAGTGATTTTCATTACTAAAGTTGTCAAACGCTTTTGCGGCAATTCGCTCATCCGATGGTAGGCGTTCGGCTAATTCAAACAAGCGATTGATTTTATCTTCTACGATTGGGATGGGATCAAATTGAGCGCTATATTTCAGATGACGTGACAAGTCGCTGATTATCTTGTATTGGTTTGTACTCAATTGTTCACTCGTTTCATAAACTACTTTTGTTTCAGCATATGTTCGACGATTCTCTATATTAAACTGAGCGTCGCGAGCGTCTATGTATTTTATGTATGCGGGGTCTTCACACCCCTCTGGATAAGCAGAGAAAGACGAAAATGAAAACAAACTAAGAAGCAAGAGACTATATCGCGTAAACAAATTCGGCATCTCTCTATTAGTGACTAGGTTTATTAAACTTATTTATATGCAAATTTATTAAACCTAGATCCGTGTTGAAATAAGATTTATTTAGCGCCTTTAATTGCGATCATTTTTTCACAATGACACTTAAAACAACTTTGAACGTAAAAGATGTCACTTTTTGTCTGGCATTAAAAAGCATATCTTGGATAATACGCTCCGCTTTGCGCAAACATGCGCTGATACATTTAATGCAAAAATGAAAACATTGAGGTAAATACTTGCTTACAGATGCAAACTACATGGCTGAGGTACTTGGTGCGGTTGCCGTTGTACTAAATTTTATTGGTTACAAGCAACAAGATATCAATCGCTACAGGCTCATATCGTCAATGGCCTTAGCCTTTGTGAGTGCGCATTTTTTTCTGCTTGGTGCCATCGCCGCAGGTATTGGCTGTGCCCTTGCCAGTGTTAGAAACATTGTTGCTATGCGTTATCGAGGGAAATTAGTTCTAGGCTTGTTTGTTCTCGCCAACATTGCTTTTTTCATCTACGAGTGGTTCTATCTTCAGAGTGAATGGATCATTCTACTTGCTTATAGTTCGTCCATGATTTTCACAGTAGGGTCTATCGTTTTGAGCAAAGCAAAGCAGATTCGACAGTGGTTTATTTTAGCGGAAGTCTTAGGTCTTGCTTATGCCATAGCGGTAGGTAGTATTTTTGGTACTATATTTAACCTAAGTAATTTGTCGTCAATTTTATATACGCTTTGGAAAGATAGCCGACATAAATTGAACAAAAGCGAGTTGTGAGTAACCCGCCTAACGCAATGACTTGTATAATAGCGCTTAACTTTCGTCATCGGTAAAAATTTGCTCAATAGATAACTCGAATAGTCTAGACAGCTTGAAGGCAAGTGGCAGACTCGGATCGAACTTCCCTTTTTCTATTGCATTGACCGTTTGACGTGAGACATCGAGCGCGTTTGCAAGATCGGCTTGCGTCCAATTGCGCTCAGCACGTAATACTTTTAAACGGTTTTTCATAAATATTTCCTGAAATTCACAAACACAGCTATAAGATAGCTAATGCCCATAACAAACAAGATATTAGAAGGTGGAGGCGTCTCCTCTAGTATACCGGCTGGTTCTAAAAGGCCATAAAGGCATCCTAAGATCATCGTAACTCCAAGCGATACGGCCATCGCATTAAAATGAATTTTTCGTTGTAGTTCGTCCATTCCGTCAAAGAGTGATTTGTTGGCTAATAACATTTTTATTCCAAAGGCAATGTTAAGTAAAACGGCAAATCCACTTATCAGCATATTAAAATCCCAAATTAACTTTGGGCCGAAGGCTAAGGATGCAGTAGTTAAAAGCCAAGCAGTTGTCCAGATAAATATAGATTTATTACTCTTTTTTAAACGTGAATCAAGGTTGTCTTGAGATTGTGGTGATTCTGTCATTTGTCTAGTTCCTATTACTTAAAGTAAAACAAGCTTTACTTTTCACAACTATATATTTATACAAATAATAGGTCAAGTTTATTTTACATTAGGTAAAGTGAAGTAGTCTTTTTCAATTGTATAATTGAGTTGAGGCTCCCGATTTTGTCCCGTCTTTTTTATTTACTATCACTTATTATTGTTAGGTCTCGTCTTTATAGCGAGGCTTGCTTGTGTTGTAGTTTGAATATCCGTATCCTTTATTACATACATATAGGGCTTATTTTTAAAAATGTCATGTTCGTACGTTTACGCACTACGGACCCTTTAAGAAAAGAAACTATCAGAACGCAAAAAAAGCTAATTCAAGCATTAATATCTAATTATCGAGGCTGCTATTCATGAAAAAAGTAATTATTTCCATAGTTTTGTTGCTTGCATTAATTGCAGGCGGCGCGTTGTTTTTATTTTCGAATGCAAATGATCTTATTAAGGCTCAAATTGAACAGCAGGGAACCAAATTCCTTGGTACTCAAGTAAGTGTCAGTGCTGTCGATTTGTCCTTAACAGAAGCAAGGCTTACGATAAATCAATTAGATGTAGCAAACCCAGAGGGTTTTTCTGTTCAGAATGCGTTTGCCTTGAATGAAATAACTTTAGATCTTGGTGAGATCTCACAGGAACCCTACACTGTTCAAGCCTTGGTACTCAAAAAGCCAGACGTGCTGTATGAATTCGATGCTAATGGGAAAGGCAACTTGATTGTTCTCAAAGATAACCTCCAAGCTGCATTACCTAAATCAAAAAGTGAACCTGAGCCAACTGAAGCCGGAGCCAATCCGCTCGTAATAGTAGAAAATGTTATAGTGAAAGATGTCACTTTGCGTTTAGATTTTACAAATCTGCCCATGGGTGACTATGAGCTAGAAAAGAAAAATTACGAAGTTGTGTTACCCGAGTTTAATGCGGGTTCAGTTGGCAAACCAAATGGTATACCAGCAGATCAAGTAGGTGCTGCAGTCGCAAAAGCGATGCTCGATAATGTAATTGCTCGAGCGAAAGTAGAAGCGAAAAAACGTCTTGAAGAAGAAGCTAAGAAAAGGGTAAAAGAAGAAGTAGATAAGAAGAAAGATGAACTGAAAGATAAAGCGCGTGAAAAACTAAAAGATTTGTTTTAAATGAATAAATGTGGCTTGGGTTTTAGACCTGAGCTGCAATTTTTTCAAGAAACCCAGCAAAAGCTACTGAAACAAAAAGCTACTAAAACAAAAAGCTACTAAAATAAAAAGCTACTAAAATAAAAAAACACGACAAATTATCGTCAAATGAGTGTCACCAAGAGGTTCAATAAATGTCGCCAGCCATGTCTGAAGACAAGCCAAGTCATAATAAGCAAGCTAATAACCCTTTGCACGGTATCAAGCTGCAAGATATTGTACAAAAATTACAAGAGCATTATGGATGGGATGGCTTAGCGGAAAGGATTAATATTAATTGTTTTAAATCGGATCCCTCAGTCAAATCGACTCTAAAGTTTCTGCGTCGTACTCAATGGGCGAGGGACAAAGTGGAAAGGCTGTATCTGGACACCTTTAGTGAAGAGTGATTGAATTAGTTAGCACATCATTGCCAAGACCTCGTCAACTAAGATCAACCGACCCTAGCTAAATATTGAAGCGGACTTGCATTTCTGCGGTGCAACAAAACTACTCCGTTGTTCCGACGCAAAAAAAGCCCCGACTAAAAAGTCAGGGCATATATTTATTACGTCTGCCTATATAAGTTTACTCAGGACTTTTTGACCAGTACAGACACATTCACAATACCAGCTTGTTTAATTTGGTCCATGACATCTACAACAATACCGTGTTCCGTATTCTCATGTGCTTGGATTGCAGCGGTATCAGTATTGTTCTCTGCTAAGTATGTTTGAGTATTAGCAATGACTCGTCTGATATCTACAATACGACCACCCATTTGAATTTGGCCAGTGTCGTCGATACGAATCGACAAGGCTTTACTCGGTTGATTCGTTTGCTGATTATCTTTTGGACGGTTGGCAGACAAACCTTTCTCGTTAGAAAAGGTGGTCGTCACTATAAAAAATATCAGCATGATAAAAACGATGTCTAACATCGGCGTCATGTCTATTTGCGCGTCATCATCCGCGGCTGTGTGCTTTTTTCTCTTCATTATATACAGCTCTTCTAATCATTTCGTCGTACTAGTATATCGTTTATACAGAAAATGAATAGGGGGTTTTTGTAAAAATTATTTAGTAATTAATTAACAAATACGATTTTTTCGTCTCTAAGTTGGACTTTTAATTGATTGCACCAATGTTGGATACGTTCATCTGTTTCTTCGTACTGATTTTCATCGTCTAAGGACAATCCAACAAAAAATTCACCATCCGCGGTTAAGGCTTTTGAATGCGTAAATTCATAGCCTTGATTTGGCCAGTAACCATGTATATTGCAACCTAAGAGGAGCAGCTCATCGTGTAACATTCCAAGTGCGTCTTGGAACCAATCTGCGTAGCCATACTGATCGCCAAGACCAAATAAAGCAACGTGTTTACCTGTTAAGTCAAGCGACGAAATATCGTCCCATGTAGATTCCCAGTCTTCTTGTAATTCACCAAAATCCCATGTGGAAATACCAAATAAAATCACGTCATAGCGTTGGCATTTTTCCAAAGAAGAATCCTTGATATTGTGAACATCAACTTTCGTTTGCAATAGTCGGTTTAAGCATTCTTCTATCTTTTCTGCAGCCATTTCTGTATAGCATGTGGTAGAGCCATAAAAAATCGCTACATTCGGTTGTTCTGTCATTTTATTGAGTTTACCTCTTTGTTTTGATGAGGAGCACTAATGCGTGCTGACCTGATACGCTTTCAGTTGTGACCCATATTTTTTAGGCTTCACAACACAGTCTATAGTGTTTGTAATGCAATTTACTTTTCAAACTCTACTTGTGAGCCGTCTGATAAAATCAACTTACATGTTTTTTCGTGACCATTATCATCTAATTCGAGCAAACCTAAACTACTTGCATTAACTATGTCTTTACCCGTGCTGGACGCTTCCCTTTCTTTTATCGACATATTTCGCCGTTTCGTCAAAAAGTTGAGCGGAGAACGATGACCATAAAACCATCGGTTTAGCCTTTCAAACCAGGTGATTAAACCTTCTGGAAATTGGTTACTAATACCAGAACAAGTAAACTGGGTGATTTTCGGGCTATTGCGTCTAAATCGCAAGCTAACGTCATACACAAAGGAGTAATGCACATCGCCTGAGAGAATAATGAAGTTAGGCGGTGTTTTGATGTGTCTAAATATATTCAGCATTACGCTGGCCGTACCTTTGTGTGCCATCCAGTTTTCAGCATCGACAATTAAGGCTCCGCCGAATTGAATAAATACTTTTTGGATTGCCTCTATAAACTTTACGCCATATACAGGGGCCGCTGAAACCATGATAACAGAATCTTTATTCAAAATTTGTTGCTGCAAATCGCATAAGCCCTCCCAGTCAATAAGTCCAGAAGGTTTGTTAGGGTTAGACTCGCTTCTCCATCGTTGAGTGCGAGTATCTAACACGTGGATCGGTGGATAAGTGTCTAATTTGTAGTGCCAAGCATCGTGATTAAATAATTGGTCAATAAGTTCATCATGCTTGGTAATTCCGTCTCCAGAAAAACTATCTTTTAATTCTCTCTGCAAGCCCTGCCAGGTATGTGCAGGGTTTCCACTGCCCTGACACAGCAGATACGCAAGTAATGCGTTGCCGACGATGCGTTTTGAAAAAGCGTTGCCATATACTTGCTCCTCCCAAGCGCGAGTAAGGTTCCAATCATCAGTGACATCGTGATCGTCAAAAATCATATAGCTAGGCACATGTGCAAGTGCTCGTTCTACTTGGTGTAAGCTCAAGTGAAACTCTTGAATTGACTTTAGTTCTTCAGAATACTTTAGCGCGTGCTCTTCTTGTAATGTTAGATTACTGAGGTCGACCAATGGCCAAAGCCGTGAAGACCAAGTCAGAAGGTACATAGCGATCATTTCATTTAACGCAATCAAATGATTAGATGCGTTTACTGATGTAAAAATTGGTTTCTTCTTTGATTTAAAAAATGTCTTACTCAGATCCTGATTAGCCTTTATGCTTGGAAGCAATTTATCACGTTCATAAAAACCATTCGGGTGTGACTGTAGTTCGTCTGAATGCTGCACAGCACTATCTAAAAATGTCTCACCATATAAGCCAAGAATTTGAATAACTTGATTGATTGCGTGCAACATTGGCCCAGCGACGTCGTCGACATAAACTTGGTCTCCAGTAAATAGAACGATATCTGGACACATATCTGCAAAGCCCGTCGACTCAAGACCAGCGTGTTCGAGTTTATTCGAAATGATTTTATCAAGCTGTGGCAGGGCATCTTTACCAGCAAAATGAGGTTTTCTGCATGAGCCATGCATTACTCGACAAAGTGTTTGCTTAAAGGTAAATCTAAACCCCTTTTTAAACGCAGAGTTCTTGTGCTCTTGCTTGTACTGCATATCTGGTAATAATTCAGATGCGTAGAGAAGCGAATGATCAGAGTCGTTCTTGAGTTTAATGTCATAAACGTATTCAGTGCCGCAGTTAAGCATCTCTTTTGGCTTTGCTATGAGTGTGTAAATAAAGCAACGCTCACCAACGGCGACACAATAAACGTCTATTGTTTTTATTTCATTTTGTAATCGAATGTTGTCGGGCGCTTCAGATGAGATTTTCTTGGTGTTTGAGGCACTAGGTTCCATCAGTACACTCGGCGCAAATCGTTCAGAGCATACCAGCCACAATGTTAAAGTATTAGCATCAACATGTCGCAATATGGGACCTGCGATAACCGGTGGTAAACAATCCACCTCACCATTTTTCATTAAATCATAATCTCCACGTGAGTTTCGATACTTATGTCAGTGTCAGTTACTTATGTCAGTTGCTGAATCAGTTACTGTACATTAATAACTTTAGGGTTTGTAAACTTCGGATAGAGTACATTTCTAACAAAACATTCGTTACCATTACTATGTAAAAAAATACAACTTTTCAAAACTTCATCAACAACTTGTCATTTAATATATGCATTTTAGCAAATACTAGTTCAGTATTAGCATAACCAGACAATCACAACGAACAGAATCGGTTCGGATAACTCCACTGTAATAAAATAACACTAAAGAGGTTGATTGACATGATAGAGCGCCAAGGCATGGGCATGTTTCGTTCGATATTTCTTATTTTCGCGGGCTTTACTAGCATTGTGGCCTGCCAGCCGCCTTCGAACAAAGAAGATGGTTTGGACAGAAGCATAACTTTGAAAGGAGAGTGGATAAAAGACCTTGATGCTCCGCTGATGTTGGATCCTCAAACCTCGGGTTTGTCCTTTAAAAATGGTGTCTTGTATAGTATTTCCGATGGCAGTGCCGACAAAAGCCAAATACAGCAAATTCATGTGATTGACCCCTCAACAAACAAAGTCATTGAAAAATTAGGGCCAATAATGCTGTCAGAACGTCTTAAAACCAGCTGTTTTGCTACTTACCTTAGTGACCGTCCTGACTACGAGGGCATTATTGCCTTACCCGATGATGATAGCTTTTTGTTAATCACTGAAGATGCTAGTCGAACCGACGAATTATCGCTGGATTGTCAAAAACGCTTTAAAGACACAGGTAGCACAGTATATCCCACACTTCTTGTGAAAGTTGACCGAGGTGAAATGGGTTTAGTCGCTAGCGGGGTAAGAGCGATCCAATTTGCTGATTCTGATCAAATCGGAAACTTTCCCAACGATGGTATAGAGGGCTTAGCTTTAACAAATGACGCTCAATTACTATTAGGACTAGAAAAAGATGCAAACAACAAGCCGCGCGTGTTTTCCTTAGACTATGACCATGCCTTATTTGCAACATTAGATGACTTTTTGCCAGTAAGTGATGCGGGTCTTCGTTTCCCTCCACTTGATGACAATAATCATCCGATTAATGGTATGGAAGTGTTATACAGAGAAGGGCAAGGTTATTTGGTCGCCGCGGCTCGCAATGACGACGAAATTTGGATTATGGATTTGAAAGGAAACAAGGGCGCTATTGTGTTAGAGGCAAAATTTTTAGCGCCTTCAGTCGATGTCGACAATTGTGAGGCATTTCACGTCATGCAATACTCTGCAATCGAAGGCGTTGCCATACATGAAAATACGCTTTATCTAATCAATGATCCGTGGAAGAAAATGTATCCTGAAAACATTGTTTGCGAAGCAGATGAGTCACGTTATTTGAAAATGGCACCACTCATGTTTGACATCAACATCAATGACAGATGGTTTGAATAAACACTACGCTAGCTGCCTTTTGATTTTTGCTGCTAGCGCATACAGCAAAAATCAACAAGCTTTAATATAATGCGAATCGCAGCGTATCACTCACTCCAAACAGCAAACTCGTTCCCACTTGGGTCTTCAAAGTGGAAACGACGCCCTCCTGGGAAGGTAAAAATCGCTTTTGATATCATTCCACCTTTATCAGTAATTTGCTTTTGTGTTTCTTCTAGTTGACTGGAATAAATCACGATGAGCGCAGAGCCCTTTTCACTATTCATACGAGCAGGTGAACTGTAAAAGCCGCCGTCAATTTGTAGGCCCGTAAAACAACTATAATCTGGCCCATAGTCAACAAACTTCCATGAGAACACTTCACCGAAGAAACGTTTTGTGGCATCAATATTTGAGCAGGGTATTTCTAGATAATTAATATTATGGTGCTTCATTATTAGCGTCTTAGTTTTTCTGAAAAGGTTTTTCTAAATTTGGCTAGCTTTGGAGCGACAACCATATTGCAGTACATATTTTGAGGATTACTATTGAAGTAATCCTGGTGATAAGACTCTGCATCGAAATAGTTTTTGAGGGCTTCGACTTCAGTAACAATTGGTTCAGGCCATACTTCGGCTTCAGTCATTTCACTAATGATTTTCAAGGCCTCCGATTTTTGCTCTTCGTTCTCATAATAAACACCACTTCTGTATTGAGTGCCCACGTCGTTACCTTGTCGGTCTTTCTGTGTAGGGTCGTGCAAAGCAAAAAATATTTCTAAGACTTCCCTTAAACTTATTTTATCGGTATCAAATTCTAGTTGCACGACTTCTGCATAACCAGTGTTGCCAGAACATACATCCTCATAACTTGGTTGCGTAGAATTTCCGTTTGCGTACCCACTGATCGCTTTTTTGATGCCGTTGACTTGATTAAAGGCCGATTCGATACACCAAAAGCATCCCCCGCCGAGAGTGATTGTTTGTAATGACATTTTTTACTCGTTTAGTTAACCCTAAATTGTAAGTTGTAATGAATATATAGAATTCAAGTCATCCGTTGAATTAAAATTACGTACAAAGTGTATGTTTTTCATTATAAGTAAATTATGGCTCTGACTTTATTTTTCGACGGACAATGTCCGCTTTGTGAGAAAGAAATATCGCATCTTAAGAAACGAAATTACAACGATGTCATTGCGTTTGTTGATATAAACGCTGCTGAGTTTTCTCAAACTTATCCCGATATGGATTGGGATGCACTAAACGAAAGAATCCATGCCATCGATGAAAGTGGAGAGGTTTATATAGGCCTCGATGCAACTCACAAGGCTTGGTCGCTGGTCGGTTTTCCATGGCTTTATGCGTCTCTAAGATGGCCAATCATCCGTTTTTTCGCAGATAAAGCCTATCTTTTGTTTGCTAGAAATCGCTACAAAATATCTTATTGGCTTACTGGAAAAGAGCGATGTGATAAAAATTGTGGGGTAAAAAATTATGACTAAACACGCACTGGTTATTGGGGCTAATGGAGGGATAGCAAAGGCGCTGATTAATGAAATTACTGAATCCGGGGATACATTTATTCACGCAGTATCTCGCAGTAACATTGATTTGCAAGCCGATGAAGGACGCAAGGACTACATTTTAAATTCTAGTAACGAAGATGAAATAAAAAATTTTGTTCAAATGCTTAAGGAAGATGGCATAAAACTTAACACTGTCATTTGCACGAGTGGAGTACTGCATCGCGAGGGTGAACGAGCGCTCAAGCCTGAGAAGAAGCTTGAAGATATACAAGCATCTCAATTGAGCGAATATTTTTTAGTAAACAGCATCATACCGGCACTTTGGTTAAAACACTTAGTTGGCGTAATGGACAAGACTGAATCTGTTATTTGCTGTTTTTCAGCGCGAGTAGGTAGCATAAGCGAAAATCAACTGGGCGGATGGTATGGTTATCGTGCATCTAAGGCAGCACTAAATATGCTAATGAAAACCGCAGCTATTGAATATGCCAGACGGTCTAAAAAAACTATTTTATGTTGTTATCATCCCGGTACTGTGGATACAGGATTATCAAAGCCGTTTCAGGCCAATGTAAAACCAGAAAAGTTATTTAGCCCTCAGTTCACTGCGCAACAATTACTTTCTCATATGCAAACCTTTTTGCCTGAAGAAAGTCCTTACTACATCGATTGGGACAACAAAAGTATTGCCTACTGAACAATGTTGATAATAAACTTCTGTATGACTTGAAAGTCTTGATTTCAAAATTGAGGAATTGAAACGCAAAAGCTGTTAACATTTTATTAATAAAAAATAATAACAAGAACAAGGAAATTTCATGGCGGGTTCAAGAGAGCAGTTTGGCTCGAAACTAGGCTTTATTTTAGCTGCGGCAGGTTCTGCAGTCGGTATCGGGAACTTGGTTGGTTTCCCGGTAGGTGCTGCTAAAAACGGCGGCGGGGCCTTCTTGCTCATGTACGCTATTTTCGTTATTGCCATTTGCTTACCAGTCATGATTGCCGAGATGACTGTTGGCAGAGCAAGTCAAAAAGACCCTCTAGGAGCCTTAACGCGCTTATCGGACCATGGTAAGGGATGGCGTTTAGCTGGTTGGTTATCGATCATTACTCCTTTTATGATCGCCGTTTTTTATCTAGTTATCACTGTATGGATATTCGCATACCTTTTTGAGTCGGTGATCGGCAACTTAGATATGCTTGCGCAAGCCGAGACTTTCGGTCAGTTTATTAGTGGGTACAGTGTTTTTGCATATATGGTAGGCGTTTTAGCCATTGTTTATCTCATCTTACAAGGTGGTGTTAAACAAGGTATCGAAAAAGCAGCAAAAATTCTAATGCCGGCCTTATTTGCAATGTTGGTTGCCTTAGTGATTTTTGTACTGAGCAGAGAAAATGCAATGGCGGGTGTCGAATTTTACTTGATTCCTGACTTTGATAAAATCGATGCAAATGTCGTCAACGGCGCCTTGTCACAAGCGTTTTTCTCTTTGTCCTTAGGCATGGGAATTATGATAACCTACGGCAGTTATATTGATAAACGGGCTGATTTACCTGGTTCTGCTAAATTGGTTGCCTTGACTGATACGGCTGTTGCGTTCACTGCCGGTCTGATGATTCTACCTGCAATATTTTCCTTTAATCCTAACGTTGATACAGACTCCTTGAGTGAATCTTCTATTTCGATGATTTTCTCATATCTGCCGCAGATATTTTTAGCCTTGCAGGAGTCGGTTGGTTACTTTGGCGCAAGTCTTATTGCTAGCGTCTTTTTCCTATTGGTGTTTTTTGCCGCCATTACGTCGTTAGTCTCCATTTTTGAAGTGCCGGTGGCGTCCCTGATGAGTGAAAAAGGCGTGTCTCGTAAAAACTCCCTACTTATTTGCGGCGTGGGACTCGTCGTTTTTTCATTAATGTGCGTGTTCTCGTTTGGATTAGTGGACTTTTTCACAAGTTTTGTCGTGTATGCAGATACGTCAAAATCATTTTTTGATGTAGTGTACGATGTGTTTTATGACACCATTTTGCCCTTAAATGGCTTATTGATTTGCCTGTTTGTTAGTTACAAGTGGAAATCACATGCCTTTAATGAGGAATTGGACCAAGGTGCGCCTAATTTTAAAAAGAGCTTCCTTGAGCGATATGTAAACGTATCTCTAGGTACTTTTATACCCTTTATACTAGCATTGATATTCATAAATACAGTTGCCAGTAAATACTTTGGGGTAGCAATCATCGGCTAGTAGTTTTGCGAGCTTGGTTTAGCCTCTATGGCAACATGTCGTAGGGGCTAGGATACTGAAGGTTTATCGAAAGTGTTTCTAAAGTTTCACTAGCATCGATGAGCTTGCCGTCTTCAGTAAGCTTTGCTGGCTTATTTGTAAAGTTTAACTTTCCGAGTTTTAATTGTTCAGCGCACCATGAGTAGTATTCTGAGCGACTAGGATGTTGTGGCGCACTGAGATTAAATGCTTGTGAATAGCCTTGATAGGCAAGAAGAGCAAACAGGGTGTTAGTCACATCCTTAAGATGAACAAGATTTACGGGTGTTTGGCCGTCACCATGATTTTGCTTTTTGGCTAGGTGAAAAATGGGGTGTCGGTACGCGTTCGCATAGCTATCAGTTCCTAGGCCCATTTTAGCAGCTTTTACTCCCTCATAGCTCAGCGAGTATGTAGGGCCAACAAGCCCAGAAAGTCTGAGTATATGTGCTGGTATTATGTCTTGGTCTAACAGAAAGTCTTCTAATTCGACATGGGCCAAGCCAGACTCACTTATAGGATTTGGTTTTGTGCTGTTGCATATTATCCCTGATAAGTCACCAAACACAGAAGTAGTACTCACGAAGATAATTTTTTCAGCGCCTTTATCAATTGAATATTGAAAAAGCGTCTTCATGTTGTGCACAAACCACTCACGAGAAAAGTCTTTGCGCCCCGGAGGAATGTTAATGACCACAACCGCGTTTTCTATTACGGTTTTTGGAAAAGAAATCTCAGGAGGATCGCCAAGTGCAAACAATTGAGACTCAATCGCTAGCTCAGATAAGAGGTTTCTTTTTTTCGCCTCTCGCGAACTCCCATAAACCTTATATCCTTTGCTTATGGCATCTAAAGCGAATGGAAGACCCAGCCACCCTAAGCCTATAATCAATAACTTCGCTGACAAATGAGCCTCTATTCGGTTATGCTTTATTCAGATCCATTTCTACAAGGTTTACATGTTTTAGGTTTGGTATTTTTTGCAATTCTGTCTCAATATTATCTATTGAATGGAATTTATCACACAAAATGTTTGCTTTTTCTTCTAGTCTTTCAGCTAGCGTATCTACGTTTTTTTCGATTTCTGAGCCGAGATTTGTCATTCTTTCTTCAAAGTTACTGACGTCGCCATTACCAGACATCATCGACTTGCCAATCATAACCATAATTTCGCCCATTGCCTTTGACATAATCTCTTCTTTCATCTGCATGACTTCTTGCTCGATATCCTGATCGATACCTAGCTCATTTTCGAAATACTGGCTATCAAATGTGATCATTTCTGGATTTTGATATACGTGCGATTCAATCGACTGGATAAGATCATCAAACTTATTACTGATCATTGGGGGGATGCTACTCTCCTCACCAAGTAATCCAATAAATACCTCGCTTAATGCCGTTTTAGTGATTCTCAATGCATCCACTGTAATATCGATTACATCTGGGATTGTAGCGCTAATAGAGTTGTAATATTGTCTACTAAGCTCAGTCTGCTCGTCGTTAAGGTTCTGAAGTTGATTATTGATGTATATCTTTCCGCTCTCTTTAAATACAACTTCTTGGTCTGTTTCAGTAAACACAGTCAGTTCCGCATTGCTGAAACTCATTGAGCCGTTTATTTGACTGCTACACTCTATATTCATATTTGAATACGCATTGCTAGCGGTACTGAGTAATGCTGAGAAAGCGAATACCGATGCAGATAAAGTGACTTTTTTAATGAGCTTACGCATATTAGCTACCTTTTTTTCAAATGTTTTTAATGTATGGATGAAAGACATTTCTTTTTTCTTCTTATTCTTGATCAACATCAAAACCGAATTAGGGTTTATAGAGGAACATAACCATCGCGTTTTCTATACTGGCTCTCTTTTGTTCCTTGGTCATTAAGTGTCTGTAATGAATGCTGAACCAAACAATAAGTACAGATGAATTCGACTATTTTATAAATTCATGCCTAGTATGTTTACACACGATAATGTCACAGTTGAATAATCAGACATTACATCTTGTTGGTGAGTCTGCAAAGTAAATGCCAGAAAAAAACTTCATGTAAAACATATATTTGTTATAAATTGTTTGAGAGAGAGTATCTAAAGATCGTATAATGTGACGAAAGACGCAAGTAATTCGTCGTTTTGACCACAAGTTTTGTCCGTGGACGACTTTGGTAGCATAGGTTTATGTCTAATAGTAAGGCATAATCAGAGATATAGTAATTTAGGATCTAAGAAATGAACGAGTTAGTCAACACAGTTTTGTTTGGTGCAATGATGCTAGCATTAGTGCTAGGTCTTTCTTGCATAGTCATGGGTTTTTTGAGCAATAAAAAAGGCGTTGAAGCTATGAAAGAGCGAATTGAGTACGGTCTTATGGGCGTCTCGGGCTTAGCTATTACTGCTCTAATAGGCTTTGCGCTAGCTTAGTGTGCTGAGGTTGTTATTAACAAGCACAGCGTTGAGTATAAGTTGAGTGTAAGTTTAGTATAAAAAAACAGCGAGATATTGGCTGATAACAAATTCGGGAACTTTAGGTTCCCGTTTTGCTTTTCAGAGGAAGCCATCTCCTCTAATTAAAAAAGTTAGAACAGCACTTCGCGTTTTAGTAATGTCACTACAATCTTTTCTTGACTGCCCGCTACAGTAAGGAATTAAATATATGCCCAATAAATATTGATATCCAACCCAAGGTCTACATTTAATTTCTTGGACTTGTTCGTGGTCGATTATTAGTAACTCTCTGAAAGCTATGCAATGAAAATTGTGGCAAAATCGCTAGCAAGTGGTCAAATATTTCAGCCTGCACATGTTCATAATCGACCCAATCTTGCTTTTTGCTAAAACAATATATTTCGATTGGCAAACCTGTTTCTGAAGGAGCTAACTGGCGAACCATACAGGTCATGTCGGGATGCACATCAGGGTGGCTTTTAATATAAGCCCTAGCATACGCCCTAAATGTGCCAATATTTGTGAGTTTACGGCTATTAATAGGATCTATTTTATCCTTATCGCACCTAGCCATATCGTCTTCTAATTCCGTTAGCTTTGCTTCGATATACTGACTTAAATTGGAAAACTTTTTCCAGTTTGTAATCTGCTCCTGCGTAGCAAACCCAATTGAGCGCATATCGATATGAATCGAACGCTTTATTCTTCGACCGCCCGATGCTTGCATACCACGCCAGTTTTTTACTGAGTCACTGGTTAAAGCATAAGTAGGTATGGTTGAAATGGTTTTATCCCAATTTTGGATTTTTACTACGGTCAAGCCAATTTCAATGATATCCCCGTCGATGCCATATTTGGATAACTGAACCCAATCACCCGTATTAAACATTCTGTTTGCCGCTATTTGAATACCAGCTACAAAACCTAAGATGGTGTCTCTAAAGATTAACAACATTACTGCTGCAACGGCCGTTAAACCAGATAAAAGGTAGACTGGACTTTTCCCTAGAAGAATCGAGATGAGTAAGAAAATATAAGCTAAGGTGATGATTAGACGGGCAACTTGAATAAAACCAGTTATCGGCGCTCGTTTTGATAAGCTAGATTTTGCATAAATACTGTCAATAGCGCTAAGAAGTGCATGCAGTACTAGCAGAAAAGTAGTGATCAGATATATGCTTACTAAGACTGAAAATATCTTAAACACAGTTGAATCGACTTCAAAAAATAGAAATTTGCCAGTGTATAAGATGAGAGCGGGGACCAAGTGTGCGGCTCGATTAAATACGCCACTGTTTAACAACTCATCGTCCCATTGGTTCTTAGTCAAGTTAATAAGACGAATCAGTTTAAAGTGAAGCAAAAAGCGGGCAAGCAACAAACCAAGCGAAGCAATGACTAAGAGTGCGCAAATGGCCGCGGCGACATACATCCAACTGTTCACCTCGCTATTCAAACCGAACCATTCGAGAGCATTCATCAAAAGTGCTTTTACTTCTTCAGCCTGATTTATATCCATGATCCTCACCTATATGTATTGGTCATTAACTGCTTCATGCGCGCGTTTTTGTTTTCCCACAAAGTATTTAGCCAAGATTGAAAGTTAAGCTTAAATTGTTGGTTATTGAAGTAATCACCAATGAGTTCATTCGATATTTCAATGCTTTTGACATCAATCACGATGACTTTCATTTTACCTCCTAACATATCCATCATAGGGTGTGATGAACAAGGGTAGGCAAGGGTGATATCCAGTATTTCGTCAAACTGTTCTCCCATTGCGGTTAATGTGAAGGCAATACCGCCGGCCTTCGGGCGTAGCAGGTGAGAGAAAGGGCTTTGTTTTATTTTGTGCTTCTCTGGCGTAAATCGGGTTCCCTCGACAAAGTTTATTACAGTAGTAGGGCGATCTACGAATTTCTCACATGATTTACGCGTGGTTTCGATGTCTTTGCCTTTTAAATGCGGGTTGCGCTGTATAAATTCGCTGCTATATCGACGCATAAAAGGCATGTCCATTGCCCAAGCTGCAAGCCCAACAAAAGGCGTCCATATTAATTCTTTTTTTAGGAAAAATTTTGGTGGTGGAATTCGACTAGCACAAAATTCGATCAATAAAATAATATCTAAATAACTAATATGGTTAGCAGTGATCAGGTACCATTTTTGTTTTGAGAGCGCATGTTCAACGTTAATCCGTACTTCAACGTCATTGAATATCTTTATCATAGCGACAGAGATAACGCTAAAGGAAGAGTAAAAACGGTGCATCAACTTGAGTAAATACTGGCTGATTACCTTGAATGGCAACAAAAATCGAAAGAGGCCAAAAAGAATAATTAACGAGCCCCACAATGCCATATTTGAAAGTTGAAGAATCAAATGAATCGGAAAAGTGATGATTGTCTTAATAAGCATCGATGTTATGTCCGCTCTGTTTTAAGTTGTTCGATATACTCATCTTTGTGTTTCCAGTGATTGTTAAGCCAGTCTTGAAAGGCCGCTTTTGCCTCGGAGTTTGAAAAATATTCTTGGTTAAAGTTTGCGACGCTCATCACCTGAGTCATGCTGAATGACTGAACATGAATCACTATTTTATTTACCTTTCCGCAGGCAAAATCCCAGAAGCTTGGTATGCCATTTGGGTAATAAATTGTTACGTCAACCAATGTACTAAGTCGTTCTCCCATAGCCGTTAAAACGTAGGCTATACCTGCTGATTTTGGCGCAAGGATATGTTTAAGCCCCAATGCCTTGGTATGCTTACCATCTAGCTTTTTTGAGCTAAACCTTGTTCCCTCTACAAAGTTCATGATGCTAACAGGGGTATGTTCAAATTTTTCACAGGCTGCTCGGGTTGTTTCCAAATCTTTACCCTTTTTCTCTGGATGCTTTCTGAGGTATTCCTTGCTGTAGCGTCTCATAAAAGGGAAATCTAAGCCCCACCACGCTAACCCTAGGATTGGCACATATAACAGTGAGCGTTTTAAAAAGAACTTCAAAAATGGGATCTTACGATTAAAAATACGTTGCAATACCAGTATATCAACCCAAGATTGATGATTTGCAATGACTAGATACCATGCGTTTTTATCAAATTCGCCATCATACTTTAATTCGAATTTGGTCCTTGAGAACATCAATTGATTTAGGGTGTTTACACTTATCCAGTTACTGGCACATGCATCGATGAATTTAGACGTAATGGTCCTTAAATAGGTAAGCGGTAGCAACTTAATGATTGAGCCTATAAGAATCGGCACGAACCAAAAAATTGTATTGAAAAAGTACAAAGTGAAAGACAAGCTTCCATTAAAGATTCTTACTAACATATTGATTTCTATTTTTTTTATAATTATGTATTTATTCTTATTAAGGAGAAAGCGTTAGGCATATTATTGTAATGAAAAACACAAAAGTAATACGTAAAATCTAGCATAAATTTTAAAATTATCGACTTATTGCGTTGATACGATTACGGCCCTCTCGCTTGCTCATGTAGAGTTGGTTATCGGCCAGCTCTAGAACATCCTCGTAGTCGACGGCGAAATTGTCTTCTAAACTACAAATACCTGCACTGATAGTCATGCTTACTTGGCTTTCACCGTTTTCAAAATTGATATTTTGAATTTCATTTTTAATTAGTTGAACTCGTTGTTTATGCTCCTCGATTTCCCCTCCAACAATCATAATAATGAATTCTTCACCACCATATCTTCCAAGTATATCGGTATCTCGTTTACAGTGTTTTTGAATGGTTTTTGCAACGGCAATGATACATTTATCACCAAAGGGATGGCCGTAGGTATCATTAATCCGTTTAAAGTGATCAATATCCATAAATATCAGTGACATATTTATATGGTTTCTGATGCAGTTTCGGTAAGAAGTTATCGCGAGCCTATTAAATCCGGCTCTGTTCAGCAACTGGGTTAAAGGATCTTTTTGTGCTATTGAATAGAGTTCTTTGTTCAGTTGCTTCAATTGCTTGGTTTTATTGTGTACCTGTTCTGATAATTGTTCATGAAAGTTCGTCATCACCTCTTGCGAATCAATTAATTTGCGTGTCAGTTTTACCATTTCTGAGCTGACTTTTGACTCTTCAATTATTTGATGGTGCAACTCGGTATTAGGGAGGTGTTCTGCAATATCAACTAGAGGTTTAGTAATTTTGCGAGAAAGGGCGTTGGCGATAAAAGCAAAGCCTGTGAGCACTACAATCGTTGATATTAGGAGCAACGCAAGATAGTCTAACAGCATTGATTTAACCACTTCAGGCGAAATCATTAAGCTAATGGTCCAGCCATTACTTGTCTTACTTTGATGATATAAATATTCCGTATCTGCAAAAACCAGGGTCTGCATCTGCGAAATAAGCGGGTCTTTCTTTATCACATAATCAAAATTTGACATTAATGAGTAGCTCAAATCTTGTGAGCGAGCAATGATCCGATTCTTATTATCCGTGACCACAAATTTGTAGCGATCGGGTATTCTAGTCTGATTAAATTCGACATAGTCTGCGATATCAATTGAACCTTGCACTAAGCCATTAAATCTGCCATCGACTACGATAGGCGCAGCCATGCCAATTAGTAAGTTGTCACCAAATCCTATGCCGTAAAACCCATCAGACACAAAGGGTTGTAGAGTACGTCGAGGCACTTTGAAATAGTCTCTATCACTGATATTAGGCTTATCAAGTTCGTTTAATTTGATGCTGTATTCAATTGGTGCTGCGCGGGTCACATTTCCTTGTGTGTCTGTAATGATCAAACTTGAGAAAAACTCATAATTCTTCTCGGTAGCCGCGATAAGTGGCTGTAAGCGTGTATTGGGGTTGCTGGATATAATACTCGCCACCGTCGTTAATCCGTTAATGTGCCTTTGCAGTTCTAAGTCGTTTAAAGTCGCTGACTGGTTAGCGACATTTTCTAAGTTTCTTGCCAAAGACTGTTCGTTATTCGTCGTAGTTTGCCAAATGAAAAATAGTGAGATTATCAGAGCGGGTAAAGTTACGGTTAGTAAGCAAAGCGAAAAAATAAGAGACGCTAGCTTTGGTGGACGTGATGTGTACTTGTGATAAGTGTAGTCAGCAGGTAAGAACCAACAACAGATTGCGACGATCGAAACGCAAATTAGACCGTTTATTGCTCTTGTAACACCCTGCACAAAGAGCAGGTTGCCGTCTATGTTAACGGTCGCTGCATTCAACAATAACAGCAGTGGGATCCCAATAATTAGCCAGTACGACATGGCTGCTTGGAATAGAAAGTAACCTTTGCGCATTGCAACATGCACAACAATCGCTTCGAGCGATAAGATGAGAATCAGATACGGATCGTTTGCAGAGTAGGCCATTACGGAAGATGTAATGAGTACCGATATTAAAGCAGTATTTAATCCGCGAGTGACTAGACAAAGTAGAACAAAAATTTGGCCGAAGTATAGAGTAAACTCGCCAAAAAAATTTAGGCTGAAATAAGCATTGCTGATTGCACCTAAGACACCAAAATTCAGCCCAAACAATACGTTAGGCAAGGCAAAGAATGAGGACATCGAGGCCTCATTTTTATTGCTTGGGTGAAAATCCGTCTTAATCATTTATTATTGTATTTTTCTTAAGGCACATCTAAACAACACCTGGCTCTTGCTTACTTAACTTCCATGCCATTCTTAGTTTAGCGTTGAGCTTGTGATTCTGCGAAACTTCTTACAAATTATTTAGTAAATAATGACTAACTCGCGCAATTAATATAAGCGTGAAGTCCGCACCAAAAATCCTTAAAAGTATACCAAGAAAAGTTAAAAAATTACACGCATCTAGCCGATTGAGATCCTATTTCTTACCATGACTAACTAAAGCCATTGAAATAAATAACTATTTAAAAGACGACGCGCTATTCTATTGATTTTTTTGATTATATTTTTAGAAATCTATTAGGTAAATATGACACGATTTGTCACAAAATTTTACGAAAGGTATAAAAAAGCCCCCTGAAAGGAGGCTTTTGTAGGAGCTTGATTATCTATTGTTTATTGACTTTCGCAAGAGTTGCATCTTTGTGCGCAACGATATTAATTGACATCGTTTTGGCATCAAAAGTCATGGTAGCAAGAGCACGGTCGCTACTGTAATCAGCGTTGGCTATTATAGTTTGTTCTGCTTGCTTGAATACTAAGTTTGATTCTATTTTCTGGCTCATACATTTACTGTTAACTGCAAATGTTTGTTCATCCATACATTGGAACGCCTTAGATTCACCTGTGCTTGCGAAGCTCAAAGAACTCATTGCAGATACACACAAAACAAATGCTAATTTTAATTTAGACATAAACTTTTCCTTGGTGAAAACATAGGAAGAGTATACGATGAAATAACTTATTAATCAATCTATTCCACAGTTATATTACAGTTATATGACAGTAAGTTGAAAAATTTATGTCAATTTCTATTATAAGCCTCGAATTTTATCATCCGAATAGGAACTTCTAACACGAAATTTATACTTTTGTACTTATCGATGTATGCAACTATCACTAATCTAACATTTCGGCATAGATTCAGATTATTCATCTAGATACCTAAATTCCGTCGCCGTCTCCAAATTCGTGCAAACCGCATTCACGTTTTAAACCGAAGAATCGTGTCTCTTCTTCTGTCATACCGGCTTTTAACTTAGAACTCGTATGCCAGTCACCAATAGATACGAAGCCTTGCTCCCAAAGCGGATGATAAGGCAGCTTATTCTTTTTCATGTATTTATGAAGATCTCGATTATCTAAGTCCAAAATAGGATGTATTTTAAAATGACCGCCTTGTTTCTGTAGCACAGACAACTTTTTCCTGCTGTTTGATTGGCTACGCCTTAATCCTGCAAACCAGCTTTTCGCATCAAGCTCTTTCAAAGCCGTTTGCATCGGTTCTACTTTATTCATCTTGTTATACTGTTCTATACCGTCTACGCCTTGCTCCCAAAGTTTACCGAATCGAGCTTCCTGCCACGCCTGAGTGAGTTCGGCTTTATATACTTTGAGGTTTAAATTGAGTTCACTCTGCAACTGGTCAATGAACTGATAGGTCTCTTTAAAAAGATAGCCAGTATCGGTCAATACAACAGGTATATTAGGAGCTATTGTGTTCAACAAATGCAGCATTACCGCTGACTGTGCACCAAAGCTAGAGCTGACAATATGCTTACCTGGTAAATGCTCTAGGGACCACTCAACTCGTTGATGTAAATTCATTTTTTCGAGCACTTTACTAACTTCTTTCAGGTCTGCAGAGGCATAGTTTACATTAGTAATGTTGTCGTTCTTTGCTATCGCTAGTGAGTTAGACATAAAAATCCTTAGCGGAATCCACTACCGCTTTCACAATGCCTGCTCTAATGACAAAATCACCAAAGGCTTCTCCAGTTTCTCTTTCAGATGCCCAGCGTCCAATAAGCTCGTCAAGAATATTCATGATCTCGTCGTCAAGGATATTCTCTTTGTACATTTTTGGAATTCGGGTGCCCTCTCTATTCCCGCCCAGATGCAGGTTGTATTTTCTCGGGCCTTTTCCGACCAAACCTATTTCCGCTAGCATTGCTCGTCCACAACCATTGGGACAGCCTGTTACGCGGTAAATAATGCTTTCATTTTCGAGTCCGTGCTTTTTGAGCATACGCTCTAATTGGCTAACGGCATCAGGCAGATAGCGTTCAGCTTCAGCCATTGCAAGAGGACAAGTAGGCAAGGAAACACATGCCATGGAATCTTTGCGCTGTTTAGATGTGTCTGCGTTCATTAAACCATGTTCTTCGGCTATTTTCTGAATGACAGCTTTTTGGTCCGCAGGAACGCCTGCAATGATTAGGTTCTGGTTAGCGGTTAATCTAAAGTCTCCTTGATGGATTTTAGCAATCTCAGCGCAACCGGTTTTCAGAGGCTTATTTGGAAAGTCCAAAATACGGCCATTCTCAATGAACAAGGTCAGATGGTGTTTGCCATCAATGCCTTCAACCCAACCGAATCGATCACCGCGACCAGTGAATTCATACGGGCGACTTTGCTCAAAGCTAAGGTTTGCGCGTTTTTCAACTTCAGCTTTGAAATTCTCTACACCGACGCGTTCTAAGGTGTATTTTGTTTTAGCGTTTTTTCTATTTACTCTGTTTCCCCAATCCCTTTGAGTAGAAACTACTGCGGCGGCCACATCCAAAGTCTTTTCAAGTGGAATAAAGCCAAAGTCGTCTGCTTTGCGAGGAAAAGTACTATGGTCTCCATGGGTCATCGCTAAGCCTCCCCCGACCAGTACATTAAAGCCTATTAGCTCTCCGTTTTGTTCAATTGCGACAAAGTTGAGGTCGTTGGCGTGCACGTCAACATCATTTTGAGGAGGAATAACCACGGTTGTTTTAAATTTTCTAGGCAGGTAGTTATTGCCTAAGATCGGTTCATCTTCTTGAGTTGATTCTACCTTTTCCCCATCTAACCAAATCTCCGCATACGCATTGGTTTTTGGTAGCAAGTGCTCACTTATCTTAGTTGCCCAAGTCCACGCTTGCTTGTGAAGTTTTGATTCTACCGGATTTGAGGTGCATAAAACGTTTCGGTTTACATCACCCGCCGTCGCGATTGAATCTATGCCTGTTGAATGAAGCGTTTGATGCATCAACTTTATGTTAGGCTTCAAAACGCCATGAAATTGAAAGGTCTGCCGCGTTGTTAAGCGAATGCTTCCATACATTGTTTTTTCGCTCGCAAACTTGTCTATTACTAGCCATTGTTGCGGACTAATAACTCCGCCGGGTAAACGCGCCCTTAGCATTACATTGTGCAAGGGTTCTAATTTTTGCTTATTTCTCTCTGGTCTTATGTCTCTATCATCTTGTTGATACATACCGTGAAAGCGAATTAGCTGGAAGTTATCTGAACTAAAACCGCCAGTAATAGGATCTGCTAAGTCCTCGACAATAGTGCCTCGTAAATGCTTACTTTCTGCTTTAAGGCGTTCGTTGTCAGACAGCTGCCCCTCTACGATGAATGAAGATTTATCTGTCATTAGTAAACGTCCTTCTGATATCTTTTTGACTTTCGTAATCCCAACAAATACTCTTTTGCTTGCTGAGCGCTTTTCTTTCCATGCGTTTCGATTAGTTCTAATAAGGCTTTTTCAACGTCTTTTGCCATATGCATAGCATCACCACATACATAAAAGTGAGCGCCCCTCTCTAACCATTCAAAAACTTCTTGTCCTTTTTCTCTTATGCGGTCTTGCACATACACCTTTTCTGCTTGGTCACGAGAAAACGCCAGGTCTATTTTGCTCAAAAGGCCTGATTTTAAGTATGCTTGCCATTCGACTTGATATAAAAAGTCTTGAGTAAAATGTGGATTTCCGAAGAATAACCAATTATCGCCATCAGCTTCGAGCGCGTCACGTTCTTGCATGAATGCCCTAAAAGGCGCAATACCTGTTCCCGGCCCTACCATGATAACTGGCGTTGAAGGATTTTCTGGTAATCTGAAATTCTGGTTATTCTCAACAAACACTTTGAGCGCTTGACCTTCTTCAAGTCTGGTTGATAAGAAACCAGATGCACCACCTTGATGACTTTCGCCAAAGGCTTGATACTCAACGTGAGCAACTGTTAGATGAACTTCGTCTTCCACTTCGTTTTGACTTGAAGCAATAGAATATAAGCGCGGAGTAATTGGGCGCATAGCGTCCACTAAACTTTGGGCATCGATATCTTCAGGGTGCTGTAATATCACATCTACGATTTGTCGCTCTTCTAAAAAGCTTCGAAGGGCGGCTTTGTCTGCAAGCAATTGGCCGAGTGCTTTATTGCCAGTTGATGCTTGATAGGCTTTGACGAAACCAGGATAGCTTAAAGTAAGTTCTAACTTACTTTTTAGTGCGTCTCCTAGGGTAAAGCTCTCATCTTTAATTTTGACAGGCTGTTCATACTTATTATTAGTTGCTGTTAGAATTTTTTCGACAATCTGAATATCATTATCGAAAAATACACCAAGAGAATCCCCGACTTTGTATTGGATATTTGAGTTTTCTAAAGAAATTTCAATATGTCGAATGTCTTTTACTGAATCGCGCCCAGTAATCTTTTGACTTACAAGCAGGCTCGCAGTAAATGGATTTTGTTTGGTGTAGACAGGAGAATTGACATTTTCTGCTGTGCTATTTGTGTTCACTGGAGCAACTCCAATTGCATTTACTGTCTTGTTGATCGTAGTAAGGATTCTATCGGACCAAACAGCAATACTTTCTTGATAGTCGACATCACAATCAAGCCTTTCGGCAAGACTCTTTGCACCAAGACTGGCTAGCCGTGAGTCGAAGTCTTTACCTGTCTGGCAGAAGAATTCGTAGCTGCTGTCGCCTAAGCTAACTATAGCGTATTTAAGGTTGGGTAGCTTAGGTGCTTTTTTTGATCCGAGAAATTCATGAAGTTCAATAGCATCGTCTGGCGCCTCACCCTCTCCATGAGTACTAACAAAGATAATTATATGCGTTTCGTCTTTTATCTTGCGAGGCTTATAATCAGCCATACTTATCAGAGTCGATTCTGCACCATTAGTTTTGACTTTTTCATGAAAGACAGTCGCTTCATGTTTCGCATTACCGGTCTGCGATCCATAAAGAACGGTAACAGATGCTTTTTTATCACTTGCGAGCGCTTCGGTAGTGCCAACTGCCGTTTGGCCTTTGCTACCTGATGCAGCAAGCCCCGCAACATATCCGCTGGTCCAGATTAACTGTTCTGTGCTTAAGTCTGATATTGCTTTTGTAAGCGCCGACAACTGCAGTTCGCTTAAGTGTGGTGTATTGTTATTGCCATTACTATGAGTCATAAAAAAATCGCTACGTTACATGATGAGTGTAAGAGTAGCGATTTTTTTAAATAACTTGAAAGAATTAAAAATGATTTTTTATTCAGTTTTGTGCTGAAAAAATGTTAAAAATCAAATTCCAGCCCGACAAAAGCTCCGTCAAATTCTAAATCGGCGTATATTCCATCTAGGTCTTCAATATCTAACGCGGTTGAGCGGTAACCAGCGTAGAGGGATAAATCCAGAGCAAGTGTCTCGACAAAACTATAGCTAATACCGACCTGATAATCAGTAAACGAGTCGTTATCGATTGCTAAGGCATTGCCCTCAGCAAACACGCCAAGACCAGTTAAGGGAAGACCAATTGCCACCTTTCCGTAAACCATTGGAATAATACCGTCGAAGCTTTCTTGGCTTTGTCGTCCATTTTCGTCAATTACAGTGAAGTCGCCGTCTAACTGCTTCCCAGTTAATCCTAGATCAAGCGATATTATGTCGTTATCTAAAATCTCATAATAAAGAGTAATGTCAGTTGCTGTAATGTCGGCTTGGGTATTTAATGCAGTGTCTACTAAGTAGACCTCTCCACCAAAGGTAAATTGCGCTTGAAGTTGCGCGCTACCAATGGTGTCCATGGTAGTCTGAGCTAATTTTACATTTGGAACCAGCGGGATAGGGTGCTCTAGGGCAGCATAAAAGCTGGTGTTGCTTTTGTCGTCAAATTCAAATTCTGTGACAGATTCCTCTTGTGAAAAACCGCCAGACACTCCTATATTCCAGGCGTTTGCACCAACGTAACCGCCTAACAGAGTGTCAGCAGAGGCGGTCATACTGAAAGTTGCGCCGAGAATTGCCGCACTAATGATGGCAGTGTTTCTAGTAATTTGTTTCATGTTTAACCTTGATTCAATAATTCGGATAACTCAATTAGGGCAGCATTTGCGCGAGAAACGTAAGTCGCCATGACTAACGAATGATTTGCTAATAAACCAAACCCATCTCCATTGAGAATGATAGGGCTGTAAACGGCTTCCTGCGTCGCTTCCAATTCTCGGATAATCTGTTGTAAGCTTACCTGAGCATTTTTCTTTTGAAGCACGTCAGCAAAGTCAACTTCTACAGCCTTCAGGAAGTGTAGCAGAGCCCAGCTCGCACCGCGAGCCTCATAAAAATTATTATCAAGCTGAAACCAACTTGTTTGATTGACTACAACAGGCGCTTCGGGAGATGATCCCTTTGCAGATGCATCGCCTGCTAAATTAGTATTGATCACTTCTGTTCCAACACTTGCACTAAGTTTTTGCGACAAACTTCCGAGTCTTTTTTCGACTTGCTTAAGGTAATCACGCAGGTTATCCGCTCTGCTGTAAAACTGGTTATTAGTTGAAGCGGGATCCCCTAGTTCTTTTCGATACTTGTAGAGTTCGTCTAGCGCTTTTTCATACTGACCTTCGCTAGAAGGTAATATCCATCGCCCGTTGTCAAAATTTAAATTTGGTTGCGCTTTTGCCAATGCCGCGTTGTCTATCGATTGTGATTGTGAACGACTAAAGTCCTTGCGCATTGCCAGCGCCATATCTCGACTCATCTCTAGTACACCGAATTCCCAGCTTGGAATATTGTCCATAAATACGCCCGGCGGCAAAACATCGTTTGACAAGTATCCGCCAGATTTATAGAGCATGGTCTCTAATACGTCAATCAAAGCCGTAGTCGTCGTGTAACCTGATACTAAGGCTTCGTTTTGTTCACTTGCGTGTATTCTAGCTTTTTCTTTGACATCAAATGTGCTTGGTTCAAAACCCCACCAAAAGCCTAAAATGCTAAATCCAAGAATGATCGCGACAATGACCGACACGATACTTTTAGTATTAAATATATTACTCATATATATCCTTACAATCTTTTGAGGGCTTCTTGAGGAGAAGAGCTTTTTTCGCAAGGGTTTAGTTACCTTGACGTCACTACCTTAATACAATAACACATTTGATTTATTTGGATGTGTCTTGACTGGCAAATATTTGTCAAATAGATGAAGAAATTAATCTGGTTCAACTGCGATAATCAAAGTAACGCATGTTAAAATGTAAAAAGCACAATATTTGCTGTCTTCGAACTTACTTTCTCTTCCACTAAAGCTCTGTGTTCATTGTATGATATACCCATAATTTATTGGCATGCCAAATCCCATCTGAGCCTCATTCGTTACTTGTAACGTAACAATAATACCGCAAGCACGTAAGCTAGGGCTGTCGCAAAGGGCAACATAACGAAGGCGCCAATTGCCGCGGCTCTTACCAGCCATTGGTTGACATCAAAATGCTTTGCAATACCTGAGCATACTCCAGCTATTTTGGCATTACTAGCATCTCGGAAAAAACGTCTATCATTAAGTACTGTTTTCATTCTATTTTCCTTCTGCATTCAAGAGTTTCAAGTGATTAAGGACTACGACAAGCAGAGCACTCCCTAAATAAAACAGCACTGGCGAAAACACTAAACTCAGTACATTAATATTGGCTAACATGACTATACTCTCTTAGCTTAACGTTATGATTAAAATGAAATAGATTTATTCAGCGTTTGCTTTATCGTCAGAAGCATCAGTATTTTTGCTTGAATCTTTTGCGTTGAGCGCTGCTAAATCAATAATTTTTACCGAACCAGATGGCGCGCTAGGATCGTTCGTGAATAAGATGTTCGAAGCGCTAAGCAAGTTAGTGTCTAGTTGAACTTCAATTTCGTGGTTTACGTTTTCAATGGCGCTTTTAACCATATGCGATACGATTTGTTCTATTGGACTTTCGTGGGCATTGGCATTAGATGCAAAAGCGCAAGTAGTTAAAAGTGTGATTGCAGCGATTTTTCTTGAAGTGTTCATAATAGTTTCCTTTAAATATCAGTTGAGCATGTGGTTGCGTTCAATTCTTACAGCGTTGTTACAGAATTACCTAACTCTTAGCGAAAGCTGTGCCAATTATTTAAATATGATTAAAAACAGTGGTTTATGATTTTTTTTGATTGGAATGAATGGATGGAAAAAGAAGTTTTGTTTTGTGTGTGGTTAATTTAACCAATGGATTGGTTAAATTAACCACAAAATGCGTTTGAATTTAAACGTAGTCTTTTATTCGTTGTTGAGCGAGTTGCACTTGTTCATATGCGTCAATTAGTAATTGAGTATTAGCGTTTTTCGAAGTACCGTTTTCACTCAGAAAACGTCGCCAAATCTTACCTCCAGCTTGACTTTGAAATAGGCCAAGCATGTGCCGAGCAATGTGCCACACTTTTAGGTTTGGATCTGATTGGATTTTCTTTTCGATATAGTCCGTCATCTCAGAAACGATTTGCTCGCGACTCAAAAGCGTTGTTTGATCAGAATTAAAGAGCGCAGTGTCGACCTCGCTCAGTATGTACGGATTTGAATAGGCCTCTCGGCCCATCATTATCCCATCAACGTAGAGCAAGTGTTCTTTTGCTTGCTTTAAATCGCTGATCCCACCATTGATGCTAATGTGTAAGTGCGGATACTTTTCTTTTAAACGATAAACACGTTCATAATTTAGTGGCGGAATATCTCTATTTTGTTTCGGACTTAAGCCTTGTAACCAAGCTTTTCGTGCATGTACAACAAAATGATTGCAGCCGCCTTTTTGCACAGTATCAATAAAGGCGTCTAGACCTGATTCTTCATCCATATCATCAATGCCTATTCGGCACTTCACGGTAATTGGAATATTGGTCTTTTGTTGCATTGCTTTAACACAATTCGAAACTATTTCAGGACTTGCCATTAGAGAGGCTCCAAACCTTCCATTCTTGACCCGATCTGATGGGCAACCTACGTTGATATTAACTTCGTCGTAGCCCTTATCTTTTGCCAAGCTTGCGCAATGTGCCATTGCTTCTGGGTCACAGCCACCAAGTTGCAGTACCAAGGGATGCTCTTGTTCGTTAAATCCAAGGTAATCCCCCTTTCCGTAAATGATTGCTCCGGTGGTTACCATCTCGGTATACAAAACAGCGTTTTTGGTCATTAATCGATGAAAATACCGACAATGAGAATCTGTCCAATCAAGCATAGGGGCGACTGAGAAACGATGATTTATGGGTTCAATATTTTTCAATGTTAACTCTTAGATTCATATACTGACATTTGGTTTGGTAATTTCTTCATCTATAAACCTGAATGTTTTTTCCTGTGCTTATGTTTGCTCATAACCTTTCGAGAGCTATAAATTGCTGAGTGTGAGGAGTTTACACGATCCGGAGGTGTTTTAAAAAAGCAAAGATCAACAGCCCCTAATTAAAACACTGATATCACTATTTACAAAATCAATGAATGGGGCAAATAACACAAGAAATGAGTAACGAGGTTCAGCCGCTTTTTGAGCGGCCTTCATAGAAACCTAGCCTAGTCGCTTTTGTACTCTAACAAGAGTTGCGAGAAATCGTCCTTTGGCACTGGGCGACCAAAAAAATACCCTTGGAGCATGTTGCATTGCATTGCTACAAGCATATTAGCTTGTTGTTTTGTTTCAACGCCTTCTGCTACAACATCTATATTCAAAGCGCTAGATAAATTGACCAGCGTCTCTACTATTGAACTGTCAGTATCATCGTAAACCATATTTTTGACGAAGCTTTGGTCAATTTTCAGTTTGTCTATCGGAAACTTCTTAAGGTACGAAAGGCTAGAGTAGCCTGTTCCAAAATCGTCCATCGCGAACTGTATCCCGAGTGTTTTCAGCTCTTGAACTATATCAATAGAATGCTGGTCGTTCAGCAAAATAGATTCAGTTATTTCTAAAATCAGAGTATGTGGTGGAATGCCTGTTTCGTCTAAGACGTTTTGTATCGTTATAACTAATGACGGATTGAATTGAATTGCTGAAATATTTACTGATATAAAAAACTGAGGATTCTGTTCTTGCCATTTTACAGCGTCTAGACAAGCCGTCTTTAGAACGAAGGCCCCAATCGGAATAATCAGATTTGTTGATTCGGCTAATGGAATGAACTCTCCTGGGAACACCATATCTCCATTTGATTTACGCCATCGAATAAGTGCCTCTGCACCTAAAATGGAAAAATTATCGCCGTTAATCACAGGTTGATAATGCACTTCGAGTTCATTGTCATCTAATGCTTTAATTAAACATTCTTGTCGCAATGTGAATTCTGCAAGTGCTTTATCAACAGACTCATCAAAAAAGCGATAGTTGTTTCGTCCTTTTAGTTTTGCTTCATGTAAAGCGATTTCCGCATTTCTATATAATGACTCAGTGTTGATTGAATCATTAGGATACATAGAAGCGCCTAGACTCACGGTCACACTGAACTGTTGACCATTGACATTCCATATTTCTTCGAAATACGACAATATTTTAGTGCAAAGCAGGGCTATATCTTCTGCTCCATCGACTTTATTAACCAGGATAGTAAACTCATCACCTCCTGAACGAAAGAGCGAAGCCTTCGTTGAAAGGTCTTGTTTTATTCGTTGGCTTATATCAATAAGAAGTTGGTCGCCTACAACGAAACCTAAGGTACTATTGATATTGTGAAAGTTATCGATATCTAAAATTATCAAGGCGACGATATGTTGGGTATCTTGAGCATATACAAGCGTTTGCTCAACTCTTTCCATGAGTAAGCTTCTGTTCGGTAACTTTGTTAACGAATCGTAGTTAGATGCGTTGCTGATCTGTCTTGTTAATTCATTAATTTGACTAATATCATTAAAAGCAGCAACTGCACCGATCAGCTCATCTTGTCCATTAAATAGAGGGAAAGCAGCAATCTCTATATAGTATTTTTTTTTCTGTTTATCTATCACCACAACATCAAAAGGAAGTCTTATACTTTGTTTTTGCTCGACTGCTTTTACCACAGGGTTTTCCAGGTGATTGAGTGTGACTGAGTCTAATAAGAGCAATAGTGTTTGGATGTCCTTGCCAGCTACTTCATCCTTGTCACATCCAATAAGTTCACACGCTACAGAATTTATAAATGTGACTCTACATTTTGTATCCACTGCAATAAGCGCCTGCTTGCTTTCGTTTTTGTCAGGAATGCTCAGCTTAGCTTGGTTTTCAATAGAAGTTTGGTAGGTACTCATGGTGATATCGTTTAACACCATAAGGAAACCATCGTTACTTACAGTGGGCTTTACAGGGATCAGATCGGCTTGCACATGCCGTTGAATACCTTGAGAGTCCTTGAGTTTAAGTAAAAAGCTAGAATGTTTGTCGTTTTGGGCTTGATCGAAATGCTCCATATGTTTTGCGAATGCGTTAAAATCAAGCACGTCTTTTAAATGTTTTCCTTGCAAATTTTCACCGCCGTCTGCAAACCATTTGCTGTCGGTATCGTTATTGAATTGGTTGCGAAAATTACTATCCCATTGGGATACAAAACATGGAAGCGAGTGCAAAAGTTGACTTAATTCGTTTTTAGTATGGATCAAGTCTTTGGTTCTTTTGACCAAGGATAAATGAGTTTGCACTCTTGCTCGCAGTTTATGACGATTAAAGGGCTTACCAATAAAGTCTATGCCACCTAAACCAAATGCGTGTAATTCAGTTTTAATATCATCCAAAACAGTTACAAAAATAATGGATGTGGTTGCTAAGGCGGGAATGGATTGAAGAGCATGACATACTTCAAAGCCATTCATGTTCGGCATATCGACATCAAGCAGGATAAGCTCTGGGCTGGTTTTTTTGGCAATCTTTATCGCAGTTTCACCGTCTTGTGCGAGACTAATATCCGCTAAGTCACTAACAGCTTCGGCCATTAGATTTAAGTTTATACTAGTGTCGTCGACGATTAAAATACTTGGCATTATTTAACTGATACTCTAACAAAAAGTATAATTTGCGTTAAGAGAGCGGATATATCAAGTAAATGATTGCAAGTTTAAAAAAATCCGTGCATTTACCTAGTGCACTAATGCTTAGCTTTGATTTGCTCCGCAAGGGTAGAAATTAGTGCTTTTGTTGAAATGGGTTTAGACAAGTATCCGTTCATCCCGGCGGCAAAACACTTCTCTTGGTCCCCTAACATGGCATCTGCTGTAATTGCAATAATAGGCACTCCTTTATAGTGAGGTCCGGCTTCCCCTGCTCGAATTGCTTTAGAACAATCGAAACCATTCATAATAGGCATGTTGCAGTCCATCAATATCATGTCAAATTTCATTGCTGCCTTCGCCGTTCGATTTAATATTTGCAAGGCTTCTTTGCCGTTTTTAGCTGTAAATACATCTTTGCTTACATCGTTCACTAAGCCTTTCATGATTTCTAAGTTAATGTCGTTGTCGTCTACGATAAGTAAATTTAACTTCGCTTTTTTTAATAAATCTATGTGGTCTGCAGAAGGATCTTGTAGTAATAATTTTTGTTCATAATCAAAGGATTCAATAGACTTTATATTTAATAAGCGCAATAGGTTTGAGACAGTAAATGGCTTTAACAGAATGCTATTTTCTGATGACTTATATAAATTTGATAGGTTTTCAGGCCTCTTAAGTTCTACAACTTTTACATCCTTCGCTAAGTTATGCTCATTCAAATGGGCACTGTGCGCTACTCGACTCTCCCCGTCAGTGTCAACGATGATGAGGGTCGATTTAGAACAAGGTGTTAAATCCACAAAAGCACCTAATTTTTGTAATGCGCTCACTATAATTTGACGCTCATATTCATTTTTACACAATACAGATATGTGTTGTTTCTCTAATAATGGCATGTCTGGGGACGCTTTAGTGTCTCTTGTCAGATTAACTGAAAACTGAAAACTCGTACCTTTGCCTTTCTCAGATTTAAAGTCTATGAAACCATTCATGAGGTCGCATAGCTCTCTGCAGATGGCTAGCCCTAGTCCGGTTCCCCCAAACCTTGAGGATATACTAGTATCTTCTTGATTGAATACACCGAAAACATGCTCTTTCTGAGAGTCATCTATGCCTATCCCCGTGTCAGTAACGCTAGTAAGCACACTTATGGCATCTTTATTTCGCTGACTTTGCACCGTTATTGAAATGTGTCCAGTCGATGTGAATTTTATGGCGTTACTAAGTAAGTTTAATAACACTTGTTTAAAACGGTTTTTATCTCCAAGCACATATCGGTAGTCAAGCCCACTAGTATCAAGGAAAACATCTAAGCCCTTTTGATAAGCCTTGATGCTTACCGCGCTAATATTTTTCTCAATTTCGTCAAGTAAGTCGAAGGGCGCGTTGACCAACGACAATTTACCAGCCTCCATTTTAGATAGGTCTAAAAGATCGTTGATTAGATTATTAAGACTACTGATACTTGTTTCGGTCATCGAAAGGTAAGTTTGCTGGCTTGCACTTAAGGGTTCTTTCGATATTAATTCTAAGGTACCCCAGATCCCATTGAGAGGTGTGCGCATTTCGTGGCTCACATTGGAAATAAAAGTGCTTTTGAGTTCGTTTGCTTTTTCAGCTTCTTCTCTCGCTTTTTTTAGTTCGGCTGTGCGCTCATCAACCTGTTTAGAAAGTAGCTGATTGATATTCTGAATTTGATTTTTCGCATATTGTTCGCTAGTGATATCTCTTATCAAAATAGCTATGCCAAGCAACTCTTTATTTTCTCGTTGTATGGGTGACAGGGTCAATTGAAGGGCGAGTTCAGTATCATTTTTTCGAAAATTAGTTTCATGGATGGGCTCAAAATTTTCAGGTTCTAGACGAAGAGTCCTTAACAACTTCCTAAAGTCTATGCCCTCAAGAATGACGTGGTTATCTATTTTTTCCCCTTTTACTATCTTTTCTCTTTGCTCAAATAAACGCGATGCTGCTGCGTTCCAACTTGTGATACACAAATTGGTGTCGATACTTATAATTGCATCCTGGGAAGCATCAACGATAGCTTTTTGTTCTTTTTGTGTCTCGACTAGTTTGATTCTTCGGTTGACATAGGAGTTAAAAAACAGGAGAAAAGAAAAAACGAAAAGGCTTAAAAATAACGCGATAAAAGAGTTTCTTATTAATAGGCGGTGTTCCACAGATGCTAAATATTCGGTATTTACCCTTAACAATATTTGAATGACGTTTTGCGAATCGTCACGATACAGATTCACTTTTCTCTTGTCGTATATAAAGGGGAGTGCTTTTTTTTCTTTTAAATAGGCAACTGGCAGTTCTAATTTCGTCCCAGCTGATTCATACTTATCACCCCATGTTTGATTTTCATAAAATTCATGTAAAAATGCGATCCCGTCTTCGGGATGCAAAAGGAATTCATTTCGTTCATTTAGAACTAAGGCGTCGAAGCGATCATCAACGACTGATCTTATGTCATCCAATAATAAATTAGCATTGACGTTCATTACTAAGATTGCGACTAAATTCCCAGAAGGATTGAATAGTTTGCTGGCCATTCTCAGCGTTGGTTTTAAAGGATATTGAATCTCTCCGTTCTCGCGATTGAGGTTAATTTCGGATAAATACACGTCGCTATCTTCTTTTAGTACGCTGTCTTTAAAGTAGTCCCTTTCGCCTTTATATTGCAAGTTGCTCTCAGTTACGGTTTCGATGATGCCGTCTTGGCTATTTATTCGCACTGCTTCCATCCCTGATGGGTAGGCAATGATTCGTAGTTGTTCGATGGGAGTGTGCTGTGCAATCATGGAGCGAAATGTGACTTTGACTTTTTCTTTTTCCTCCATTGATTCGCCAGCGGTCAATTGCGCTTGAGGAACTTTTACCAGTTGGCTGATCGCATATGAATTTTTTAAATAAATAAGTGTTTGTTCGTATGACTTAATATTTCTTTGCGCAGCATTTGTACTATTTTCGAAAGATTGTTCAAAGCCGGCTAAAAGTTCTTGTTGAATTTCGCTTTTACCACGTTGGTTTAAAACGTAAACAACACTAATGATGCTCAATATAAGCAAGATAATGGCTATCGCAAAAAAATTAAATTTGAATTTAAAGATCACGTATATGCACTTTTTTAAAATACCTAACTTTTACTGAAACAATCAAAATACTCTATTTAATCCATTTAGTGCAGCAACCCTGTAGGCTTCAGCCATAGTCGGGTAATTAAACGTTGTATTGACAAAGTACTCAATGGTATTGCCATCGCCTTCTTGCTGCATTATCGCTTGACCTATATGAACAATTTCAGATGCCCGCTCGCCAAAACAATGGATCCCAAGAAGCTTTTTTGTTTCACGATGAAATAATAGCTTTAAGCTGCCTACATCAGTTGACGCAATTTGCGCCCTAGCAAGATGTTTAAATTGAGCACGACCTACTTCATAGGGAACTTTCGCCTGAGTGAGTTCTTGTTCGGTTTTGCCGACAGAACTAATCTCGGGAATAGTATAGATACCAGATGGTATATCTTCAACAAGTACACTGTTGCAGTCGCCATTCAACATGGCTTCTGCAGCAAATCTACCTTGGTTATATGCTGCGGATGCTAAGCTTGGATAGCCAACGACGTCGCCTACCGCATAAATGGTATCCACGTCGGTTTGATAATTTTTATCAACCTTTAGTTGACCTCTTCCATCAGCTTTTAAGCCCACAGCTTCCAAATTTAACATATCAGTATTGCCAGTTCGCCCGTTGGCAAATAAGAGGCAGTCTGCTTTCACGCGTTTCCCTGAATCAAGATTTAGGATTACATGCTCATCGTGGCCTTCGACACTGCTGTAATTTTCATTATGTCTAATCACAACTCCGTTGTTCCACAAATGATAACTCAGCGCATCAGAAACCTCTTTATCAAGGAATGACAGCAATCTGTCGCGCATGTCGACCAAATCGACTTTTACGCCCAGGCCTCTGAAGATACAAGCATATTCGCTGCCAATGACGCCTGCACCATAAATAATGATGCTTTTCGGTTGTATCTTCATAGACAGAATGGTGTCGCTATTGAACACTCGAGGATGACTAAAGTCGATATCTTTGGGCGTATATGGACGGGAGCCTGTCGCAAGTACGATCTTTTTGGCAGTTACTTGGTCTATCGAACCATCGGGTTCTTTTATAAGCAATGTGTTTTTATCAACAAAGCTCGCTTCGCCTTGATAAATGCGTACGTCGTTTCTCTCATAAAAAGATGCTCTCAAGCGGGACTGTTTACCTATAACGCCCGACGCATGCTTCATAATGTCGGTGAATTTTAGGCTATGCGAAGAATTGATGTCATTGAACAGCGGAGTACTATTATATTCCACTAAACGGCTTACTGAATGTCTTAACGATTTCGAAGGAATAGTACCCCAATGTGTGCATCCTCCCCCAACCGATGTGTATCGTTCAACCACTGCAACATTTTGACCGGCTTTTGAGAGCTGCATTGCCACTCCTTCGCCAGCGGGCCCTGTGCCAATAACTAAGGCGTCATAATCAAAAGAGTCTGAATGCTTTGACTTTGCCATGGTTTTCTCCGAATTTTTATCTAGGAACACTATACGACAGTGGTGCGAATACCGCTACCAAAGAGACATAAAAAAAGGATGCCGTAGCATCCTAATTCGTTGCTTATCAAGCCTGTATCGGCGATAAGTGATAAGAGTAAAGCATTTGCCATTTTTCTTTTTGTAGAGCAAGAGACTGTTTTAGTTCTCGATATTTGAAATCAATTTCGAGACTCTCATAACTTTGTTGAAGTTCTTGCTTCTTGGAGCCTACTAAAAGTCGTTTTGCTTTGTAATACTCAGACATCTTGTGCATCAGTAAGTCGTATTCATGCTGGACCTTTGCCATCACTTCATCTGCGTTTGGTAAGGTGATTAACTTAGATTGTGCATTTTTAAGTTGCATTTGAAGCCGTGCTTTCTCGATGCGTTCTTCAGGCGTAGTACGAAGTTTTTTGGTCAGACCAACCCACGAAAGCGACTTTATTAGCCATTTTGTTGGGTCATACTGCCACCATTTTATCCCATTTCGATAGTCGTATTCAAAGATATGGTGGTAGTTGTGATAGCCTTCGCCAAATGTGAAGAAAGCAAGTATACCGTTGTCTCTAGCCGTGTTTGAATCTGTGTAAGGACGCTTACCCCAAATGTGCGCTAGCGAATTAATAAAAAATGTAACATGATGGACAGCTACTAATCGAGCAAACCCAGCAACGAGCATCATGCCGATAACATCGCCATTTATCCAACCTAGCAATGCAGTGATACCAAAGTTAGCGCCTAGCACAATCGCCAAATAATGTTTGTGTTGCCACATCACCACTCTATCTTTCTGTAAATCTTTGCAGTTGGAGTAATCGCTGTAACGTTGAGCTTGATATTCTCTGAGCATCCAACCGATATGTGAGAACCAAAACCCTCTTTTTGCCGAATATGGGTCTTTATCATTGACGTCAACATGCCTGTGATGAACACGGTGGTCACTTGACCAATGAAGGATGCTATTTTGTACAGCCATGGCTCCGCCTACTGCCAAAATCACCCTGACAATAGGATGTGCTTCATATGCTTTATGAGACCAAAGTCTATGGTATCCAGCAGTAATTGACATTCCAGTGAAGAAAAAAAGCACGATTGCGACAGCGATTTCGGATAATTGAATGCCATGATTGATCCACCAATAGGGAATACCGATTAGTGGGATCAGTGTAGTAATCGAAAATACTGCTATATTTAGGGGGATTAGTGGGGGTTTTTTCAAAATCTATTTCTCTAACATAATTTCAGCGTACATCTGTTCGCTAATTTAACTTTTCAGGTCTTTAAGTGCAAGGAATATCTTGCGCTTGGTTTTCGACCTGTGTAAACATTATTGCCATGAATAGACAACAACAAAAACAACAAACCAGACAACGATTAATCGACGCGGCGTTTTCTCTTTTAGACGCAAATAAGAGCTTTACCTCAATTAGTCTAAGAGAGGTTGCTCGGGCAGCTAAACTTGCTCCTACGTCATTTTATCGTCATTTTAGCGACATTAATGAGTTGGGCTTAACAATGGTCGATGAGTCAGGCCTGGCCTTAAGACAGCTGATGCGCCAAGCAAGGCAAAGAATCGCATCAGGCGGAAGCATCATAGATATTTCAGTTGATACTTTTATGGAATTTATACTCTCAAACCCTAACGTATTTCGTATTTTGTTGAGAGAGCATACGGGGACTTCCGCAGATTTTAGAGCGGCGGTATTAAGAGAAATACAGCATTTTACTGAAGAGTTGTCTCACTATATTGTCGACAAACAATCACTTCCATTGCCGGTGGCAAAATTACAAGCAGAGGCGATGGTACAGATTGTATTTAGCGCGGGTGCTGAAGTTGTCGACACAGGAACGAAGGAAATAAAAGCAATAGCAAAGCGGGTTAAAACTCAGTTGCGCTTTATACAGTTTGGAGCGGAACATTATGCGCTGCGAATCAAAGAGAGCTAAGTTACATTAAGTTGCCTTTCATTCTTTGCGAGGAGTCATTTTTATACAAGCTTTTTATCATGCTTTTTCCGCATTCTTCATTTCGTATTCTTTTTTCTCAAAATTACGCCACATTCAACATGAGGGGTAAAAGGGAATTGGTCGAACATTGCATGATGTTCAATGATGTGTGTTTTACAAAGCGTTTCTAAGTCTCTTATCAGCGTGCTTGGATTGCAGGATATATAAATAATGTTGTCGAACTTAGTAATAAGTTCTCGAGTTCCATCATCAAGCCCGGAACGAGGCGGATCTACTAAAACGTGACTGAAATTGTATGAACTAAGGTCTATGTCTCTTAGGCGGAAAAATTGCCTTTTGCCCTCGTGAGCCTCTACAAATTCTTCGCTGGAAAGACGTGCAATGCTTAGGTTTTCAACTTTATTTGACGCTATGTTGTCTTGAGCTGCATTCACCGATGTCTTTGAAATTTCAGTTGCAAAGACCTTTACAAACGCTTTGCTCAATGGCACTGAAAAATTGCCTGCACCGCAATAGAGTTCTAGTAAATCGCTTGCCCCTTGAGATATATGAGCAAGCACCCACTCAATCATTTTTTCATTAATATATGCGTTTGGTTGGGTGAAACTATTTTCAACCTGTTTGAATGAGAATAATTGACCGTTGATATTGTAGCGTTCGCTGACAAAGTCGTTACCAAGTACAACTTTTTGTTTCTTCGCTCTGCCAATGATCGATACCTTTCCGATACCGGCTAACTTTGCTCTCACTATTTCGGCACTACTTGACCAAGTCTCATCAAGTTTTTTGTGATAAAGCATAGAAATGACAAGCTCACCAGTCGTGCTAGACAAATAGTCTATTTGAAACAGTTTTGTTCGCATCACCTGATTGCCTTTCAATGCTTCAATTAGTGCGAGCATTGCTTTGTTGATAAGACAAGACGCGGCCGAAAATTGCTCGACTTTGTATTTTTCTTTTGATTGTTGATCAAACATTATGTGATAAGTTTCGTCGCCATCATGCCACACTCTAAATTCCGCCCTCATGCGATAGTGCTTTTCTGGAGATTCAAAGCAGGAGAGTTTACCACTTACATACTCAGCGAAGAGTTGTTCGACAAACTGTACTTTGTCATTGAACTGTTGTTGGTAGGAGATTTGATCTTGCGTTGACGACGGCATAAGTACCTATTTATTGAATGTGAACAAGCGCGGATTTTAATGAAATAAAAATAATTACCAAGCCTTTATTAAAGTTTTATCACCACTCGTCCGATATGTAGTTGAGGATAGTGAGGTATCTTTTATGAGTACAATGAATTTGAACACGGATATGCCAGTCAAATCGACTGACGTATATTCCAATCGTAGTGATGATAAACCTGTTATTCGAGGCGCAGCTTCAAACATTGCAGGTGAGGCAAAAGCTATATCAGACACAACTGAAGTTGTTGATGTGACCGATCGCAACACAACAATGGCGAAGGTACTTTCTGATCGCTTAAATCAAACGATGAAATCGGAATCGTTGTTTGGGTCTTCGCTTAGTAATATTGAGGCAGAAAGTAAAGAGTCCTTGAGCCGAGCAAAAAGCCAAACATCAACAGATACCGCGTCTTTTAATAGTGATGATGCGAGAGTGTTTGAAAAGACGGACTCACCCAGTCGTGTGAATATTCTTAAGCCCACGCTAACTCAGCCATCTTTGCTGAATGTGTCGTTTGATTTTTCGTCCGTTCATCGTGAAGTATATGGTTTTGTTGATTCGGCATTAAAAAAATTCGCCACAAATGGTGCGAATGCCGACGAGCTAACAGAAAAGCGTGAGCAAGCTTTAGCGGGCATACAGTTAGGTGCGTCTCAAGCTAAAGAAGACTTAGCAGATATTTTTAATGATGAATCATTGTCGAAAATAGACGAATTTGTATTAAATATTCAGAATGATCTTAACGATATTGATATTCCGAGTATGGTAACAAATGCACAAGCAGGAAGTTCAGGACCAAAGTTGCAGCTTAATGGTGATATACCAAGCCAAAAAACCACTTTGACTAGCAGCGAAAACTTCGTTTTAGCAAATGGGCAATCGGTGCTGATGAACTTTGCGCCGATTGAAGTGGATGATTTTACGAAGACTAGCAATTTATCAAAGCAAACAGACGCTAATGTAGAAGAAAAACCTAACAGTTCTTCTGATACAGGATCTATTCAAAAAGAAGTCGCTGTGGAGTATGACTATCTTACAAAAACAAGAGAGTTAGTTAGTGATATTAAATCTGTGGTGGATGATTACTTTTATAATGGTATCGAGGATAAATATAACGGGCTTATGCAGCAGGGATACACTCGTACCGAAATGAGAAACATGAGTGAAACGATTGATGGTCAAAAAAAGCGTCAATCGATTCAGCAGTATAACGGTATACAACATTTATCAACGGGATCGAATGACAAGAGATCTTATCCAAATGAAGTCGCACAATATATTAATAAATTGTCGGAGGTCATAGAGGCAAGCGAGGAGCTTTTTACCACCAAAGAAGACTATAATCGCGTGATAAACGGTTTAGTTAATGAGATGAAAGACGTCCAGGTGCCCGACTTAGTGAGCGCGATTAATCGTATTCATCTCTTTAATTCTAAACTTGCCGATGAGTAATGTATTTATTAGTGTTGCTTTTCGTTGGCTTGGCGAACAATAATATTTCGCTCCATAAACTCTGTTTCGTTTAAATTGTCTATAAAGTGTTGTTGGAGTGCTTCAGGCACTTCAACAAAGCCAAAACCTTTGCGTCTACCCGTTTTTCTATCTTTTACTAGGCGGACTGATTTTACTTCGCCCACTCTTGCAAAATGCTCATGAACGGTTTTTTCGTTTGCTTTATACGCTAGATTGCCAATGTAAAGAGTGCTTATTTCACCATTTGAGTTTACGACGGGTGTAGTCGAATTAGTAAACTCATTTTGTTGCTTACTAAGCTTAGACTTTTTATTAGTTCCGTTTGATTGGCCTAGGAATAAAATACATGCTGTAAAAGCAACGACGAATAACGCTGGAATCGCTGTGCTAACACCTGTATCAGTTAATGCGGTTTCAAATGTAAGTTGAGTTGCAATGCTAACTATTGAAAGAAGCACACAGAGAATGATAATTGTAGTGGTTTTGATTGATATCATCAGTGAAAGCCTGATTGTTATTATATGAGAAATTATATCGCTATAATAATCAACTCAATGAATATAGCTAGAGCCTGATGTAAAAAAATTGTAATATTTAATTGGTTTTCGCGTTTTGCGCAGAACCGATTGTTTAAAACATCAGCATTCATGCCTTAAAACTAATTTTTTAAACGATTAACAGTTGACCCCATACTAGAAGCGTGTAGAATGCGCGCTCGCTTCAAGGAGAAGCTTCAACGCATCGGTTAGTTCAAAAA
>CBFHTO010000031.1:0-45177 GCA_965658765.1 Glaciecola sp.
AACGGCGGCGTACTAGTCGGGTTAGAGCAAAGCATGGACGATGTAAACGTTTGGATGACGCCAGATGGGTTAACGATTGATGAAGATACATTTGCTGTGTTGGCTTCAGGTGGTCACTACGTGAATGTTCACACCCCTGCAAACCCAGGTGGTGAATTGCGCGGTCAAATTTTAACTGACAATTACGTGCTGGCAGCCTTTTCTCTATCAGGCCAACAAGAGGTCCCAGCGGTGTCGACTATGGCGACCGGCAGTGCCTATGCGCTCATTGATACCAATGATTTAAGCGTTGAATTACAGGTGCTAACAAGCGGTGTTGAAGATGCCACCATGGCACATATTCACACCGGACGCGTCGGCATGAACGGCGGCGTATTAGTCGGTTTAGAGCAAAGCATGGACGATCCTAATATTTGGATGGCTCCAGCGGATCTAACATTAGATGGTGACACGTTTGAAGTACTAGCCTCAGGCGGTCACTACGTAAATGTTCACACCCCTACAAACCCAGGCGGCGAATTGCGCGGTCAAATCCTTACCGATAACTTTGCTTTGCTTACATTCCCATTAGATGGAGCTCAACAGGTGCCAGCAAATTCCTCAAGCGCTGATGGAGACGGCTATGCTTTGGTTAATCTACAGACTTTCGAGCTTGAGCTAACAGCACTTACTAGAGGTGTAGAGGATGCAACTATGGCCCATATCCATACCGGTGTGAGAGGCGAAAATGGTCCAGTCCTCGTTGGCTTATTACAAGACATGGATGACGCAAATGCTTGGTTTACGCCAATGGATACAAGCATTAATGCAGACATTTTGTCAGTGTTATTGTCGAGCGGACATTATGTTAATGTGCACACTCCAGCGTTCCCTGGCGGTGAAATAAGAGGCCAGATAGAGTAATACTTCAATTCTAACAAAGTGGGAGCGATGACACACAGATGTCATTGCTCCATCATGAAAAGATATCATCCAACCAAATTAGGGGAGCGCGCTCAAAGCCTCCCCTCCACCTTTATACAACCACACCTCTCTTGTATCGTTTGGGCATATGCTATACTTTTAATTGATAAATTCTAAGTTATATTCAAAGTTCGGTACTTACCAAGCCTCACATGCAGGAGTAAGGAAAAAAATAGAAGGGAATTCAAGGTATATCACCGGATAATAGTGAACCAAAATCTCTGTGCTAATGACAGAAGGTTGCGGTCTAACGTGCAACAAAGTATTAGGCACCCATGATTGATAAGGCCCTTTTAAGCGCATTTAATTGTATTCCCGAACACATCGCTCTGGCTTCACTTGACGGTCGCATTATGTTTTGCAATCGATTGTGGGAACAAGGCCTCAGTAAATTCTCTTGTCAGTCGCTGTTTGTCAAACCTGACGAAATATGGCCAAATCAAGCCATTACAGACAAAGTGTTTTTAGAAGAAGTGCGTCTCGCATTTCAAAGGGCAAACGCAGAATCAGACATCACAGTTTCAATTCAAAAAAAGTTCGTTCACCAAAACTATCAACATAATCTTGTTTGTACCCTCAGTTCGTTCAAAAATAAAAACGAAACTATTCTTATCATTAGCATGAATATCCAGATGGATACAAACGCTGACGATAACTTACCATTTAAATTATCTCCAGATGAGAGGATGATTTTAGACTCCATTTTAGAAGGCGTCGTAATTCAAGACGCAAATGGCGTAATAATCTCAAATAACCCCGCTTCAGAAAAGATTTTGGGTCTAAGCAGCGCACAAATGCGGGGTTTAGACAATGCTGACTCGAATTGGGGAACAATCACTGAAGCGGGTGAACCCTGTCCACCACAAGACCATCCTTCTTCGCTTGCGATATCATCTGGTAAACCCGTTTACGACTTTATTATGGGCGTAAACGGAGCAAATAATGATGTCCGTTGGCTTAAGATTAATTCTCAACCCATATTTGTCAATGGCGATGACAAGCCCGCGGTTTCTATTACATCATTTGTGGACATAACAGAAGAAAAACGCCGTCAACAATCATTAATAAAATTATCAGAAAGACTAAAATTAGCGCTTAAAGCTGGAGAGTTGGGTGTTTGGGAATTTGATACCGAGACAAACAGTATTAGCTGGGATGAAAGAATGTTCGATATTTTTGACCTTAAACCTTCCGAATTTACGGGGCAATTGTCTGACTTTACCAAAACACTTCACCCTGACGACCTAGAGCAAACCTTAGAATTGTTTTCAAATTCACTGAGTAAAAAACAAAGTACGGCTTTTGATTTTCGGATTTATGACCGTCATAAAAACATCCGACATTTATCAGGTACTTCAGAGGTGATAGCAGGGGCTAATGGTGAACCTGATTTATGTATAGGTATTAATCAGGATATTACGCTTCAAAAAAACGCGAAACAACTATTACTCGACCAACATACTAAATTATTAAATTTTGTTAGTGCGATGCCGGTAGCTGTTTTTTCGGTGGTCGATAGACTCATAACAATTAATGAAAGGGGCGAACATTTAACGGGATATTCGAAGTCAGAGTTGTCCGACATCGACCATTTTTTCAAGTATTTATTTTGTGGTGAATTACAACCTAATAAAGACTTTTATGAGAGCGTGACGAGAAATGTTGTTTTACAGTCAAAAAGTACAATGCAAATTCAACATAAAGATGGTTCCCGTCGATGGGTTACTTTTGAAGGCTGTAATTTAGCAGATCGACAAGCTTGGGTTATGCTAGACATGACCGAACAAATAAATGCTGAAAAGCAATTGAAGAACTTGGCTTTTTTCGACAGTTTGACCGGACTTGCCAATCGACATTCTATAGAACAAACCTTAAAAAGTTTAGTTAACTCGGACCAGTCTATTGAAAACCCCTTTGGTATCTTACTCATTGATTTAGATTCATTTAAAAATGTGAATGACAACTATGGTCATATTGTAGGTGATCAGCTTTTATCGCGTGTATCGCGTTTGCTAAATGAGCGCCTACGCGCGTCTGATACGCTAGGGCGTATTGGCGGGGATGAGTTTATGGTCATTGTTCGAAACATCACAAATTGCGAGCAGTTACTCGAAACAGCCGATGCCTTTATCGATGCATTTACTGCCCCTGTTGTATTAAATGATGATATTACAGTGTCTTTAAATATTACCTTGACCATCGGTGCCAGTCTCTATCCGACTCACGGTGAGGACTATGTTAACTTATTTAAAAACGCTGATACGGCGCTGTATCATGCTAAAGCACATGGTAAAAACCGGGTACAACTCTATCAATCCGAGTTTACAGAAACCCTAAAAACCAAATTAGAGTTAGAGACAAATATAGAACAAGCGCTTGCGAGTAAAGCTTTCTCAATTTACTTTCAGCCGATTGTAAATTGTTCAACAAATACCATCACAAGTGCAGAGTGCTTATTGCGCTGGTTCCATCCGGAGCTAGGTTCGATTGCGCCAGACAAATTTATCAGCGCTGCTGAGACAATAGGCCAAATAGTCAGGCTCGGCAAATGGGTCATAAGAGAGGCTTTTAAAGAGTTTGTAAAATGGCAGAAAAATGGGATCGAGCTTGATTACCTGGCGATAAACCTTTCACCCGTACAGTTTAATGATGGTTCGTTGGTTAAGGATATTTCTCATGCTCTAGTCGCTACGGGTATTAAACCCAATCGTATTGTACTGGAAATAACAGAAGGCATGTTGGTGCACAATCAGACCAGCACTAGCAAAATACTGAAGCAACTGAAAGACATGGGCATTAGACTGGCCATAGACGACTTTGGCACAGGATACTCTTCATTGGCATACTTAAAGTATTTCAATGTAGATATTTTAAAAATTGATAGAAGCTTTATTACTGACATAACAGACAACCTGCAAGATAGGCAAATAGTTGAAGCAATCATCTCAATGGCGAAAGATCTCAAGCTAAAAATCGTTGCCGAAGGCGTTGAAACTGAAGCACAACTAGAATTTCTTAAAGCGCACGACTGCAATACATACCAAGGTTACTTTAAAAGCCCTGCCATCAGTAGTAATGACTTTGCGAAAATAATGCTAAACGAAATTCAAATACAGCATGCCTAAATAAATTATCTTCATATTTAGATGTAATAAGTTGTTTGTTTGAAAAACAATAGAGAGTTTATTTGTACTTCAAATACTCTCCTAGGCAACTTCCTAGCCCCTATTGCGAAACCTCGATATTATTAATCATATCTGGTACCTAAAAATATCTTGACCCTAAAGTTTGCTTTAGACTTTATACTAAGAGACATGAAAACAAAATCTCATTACAAAATCGGTGAATTGGCCAGACTCTCTGGGATCAGTGTGGAAGCTATTCGTTTCTATGAACAAAAAGGTCTACTAAAAAGTGACTCGCGTACACCGTCGGGCTATCGATTATTTACTGAGTATGAGCTAAATAAGCTTGGATTCATTTTACGAGCCAAAGCGGTAGGGTTTCGTTTAGATGAAATTTCTGAGCTACTAGATTTACGTGCACACGCAGATGAACACAGCTGTGGCGAAGTAAAAGATTATACTGCTCAAAAGATTAGCGAGATAAGCGCTAAGATAGACGAGCTAACAAAAATTAAATTATCCTTAGAGCAGCTTCATCACGCGTGTTGTGGTGGCAATGAAAGCGCACTTAACTGTTCTATATTGCAACTTTTAGATGATCAAAACGCAGAGAACCAAGGAGAAAGTAAATGAACCAGATAATCTTACTGGCGGATAACTTTGTAGCGCTCTTTGTAGAGTCTGCTCCATGGTTGTTACTCGGACTATTGGTTGCAGGCTTAATGCACGAACTTGTGCCTGTTGATATTTTAAAAAAACATATGGGAGCGAACAATTTTGCGTCTGTGTCAAAAGCCGCGATTATTGGCGCTCCTTTACCTTTGTGTTCATGTGGGGTTATTCCTGCAGCCATCGGCTTGAGACGAAGTGGAGCAAGTAAATCATCCACGATTTCCTTTTTGGTATCTACGCCAGAAACTGGTGTAGATTCTGTGTCAGTATCGTATGCTTTACTCGGTCCTGTATTTGCTGTGGTGCGGCCAATTGCAGCGATAATCAGCGCTATGGTCGCAGGCATAATGGTCATGCTTTTTGGAAAAGAGACTGAGGACAACCACGCGAACCCCTCTCATAGTTCGGGTGGTGATGCTAAGCATACCTGTTGTGCCAGTTCATCAACTAAGAGCGCATCAACTAAGAGTGCATCAGATAGTAGCGTATCAAGCTGTTCAGAACCTAAACAAATAAAGCCAAGCTCATGTTCATCAAGTGAGACAGAGTCAAGCATGGCGAATTGTGATGGAGCAACTGAAATTGAGGAGACAAGCTGCTGCGCTTCAACATCATCTAAGATTCAGAAAGAAAACAAACACAGTTGGTTTCAAAAGACTGTGACGATTATGCAATTCTCAAGCGGTAAGTTGCTACGAGACATTACTTTTTGGTTGATGCTTGGATTAGTAATGGCTGCAGCCATTCAGACTTTTGTTCCCAGTAACTTTTTAACGCAGTGGGGAGACGGCTTTATAGCAATGTTAGTTATGGCTCTGATTGGAGTCCCTATGTATATCTGCGCCACCGCTAGCACGCCATTGGCGCTAGGCTTTCTCGCGGCAGGCCTTTCACCTGGTGCTATCTTAGTTTTCATGATGGCTGGACCTGCTACCAATATCGCTACCATGGGTATGATCGCTAAAGAAATGGGTACTCGTACGCTAGTCCTTTATCTTACGAGCGTTATCACTACGAGCATACTTTTTGGGTACGGCTTAAATACTTTGTTTGCTATCGCTGAGTTCTCTCTACCGAATGCACAAATGCACGCTCATGAGCATTCTTCATTACAGTGGTTATATCTAGCTTCTGCCGTTCTACTCGCCACTTTGATTGTAAAGAATGCAGTAAGTCATACATTTCAGTTTGGCAATAAGGTCGTTAGCGACTTGGAATAATAAAACTCTCGTTACTTCAATTAATGGAGATCCAATGTGCAAAATACCCACTTAAAACATATGCGGAGATTAATTTATGTTTCAGCCACACTTATTTTAATCAGCTACATATTTTTTGTTAATGAATCTAGAAAAGAAGTATTCTATCTTTGTAGTAACTTTGACGAAAAAACGCCGATTGCCGAGGTGAAGCGTCAATTAGATACGGTAACGATGTCCTCTTATGAATCCTCGCCAAATGAGGTCAATCAAACGATTACCTTAACGAGTTCATTTGCATTAGGTCTATTTTCTTGCACCGTAGAGTTTGATGCACAAAACAATGTATTGTTTGCTCAATACCAAATGTAAATATCAAATGAACATAACACTGGTTTATTTTTTTAACCACTCAACGTGTCAACAGCCCTTTTTAAAGCAATGGGCTTGTCATTTTTGGGGTATGTTCTGCATAGTTTCAAATATTGTGTAATCATCGAGTAAAAGCTTGACTGACAGTCAGAATAGACGTCATTTAACAAAAACTAAAATATATAGGCAACTAATATGGTTTCTAAAATCTGCCACAATCGAAAAATTTTGTTGAGCCACTTGCTAGTTTCGAGTGTTTTTTTAACAGCATGTAGCGAACCCTCTCAAACCGAGTCTGGACAGAGTGATACGGCTCAAATTGTAATAGAGAAAACTGCAGATACCGACAAAGCACAATCAGATAAGTTGGCAGCGTGGGAAACGACATTTTTTGACGATTTCGATTCTTTTAATACCGACAATTGGCAAGATCAAATCTTATGGGTTAACGGTGAAGACCAATGTTATGTGCGGGATAACCAATACAACACACGAGAAGTCAGTGATGGAACATTAAAACTTCGAGTCGTCGACCTTGGCGAGAAACAGCCCTGTGATAACATGAGCAAGCATGGAGAAAAACATCCGGATACTCAATATGTAGCGGGCAGAATAGCATCTAAGAATAAACAAGAATTTGTCAAAGGAAAGTGGTCTGCTCGATTAAAAGTTCATGACAGCGGCCAAGACGGAATGTTTCCAGCGTGGTGGTTATTAGGTGCTTACAATAATGAGCCGCCCATCCAAGAGCCCGATGAAACAGTATGCTGGCCGCTTACAGGTTCTGGAGAAATTGATATTTTTGAACATCACTCAGACGGTGGACCCGACCACTATGCTGCTCGAGCGATCAAAAGCTTAGGCGAATGTGATAGTGGTGATTGGCAGGAGTTAATGCTTGTACAGGAAGCCCCGCTGGGAGAGTACAACGTATATTCGGTCGAATGGGAAGGTAAGGATGTGATATTTCGCTTAAACGAAGAAGAAGTATATCGCCTTGAAAACCGCGGAGACGAATTCCCAGAACCGCTTTTTGCAATATTGAATTTTGCAAAAATCAACGCTGCAGAGATGACACAAAAGCAATGGACTATGGAAGTCGACTGGGTAAAGCATGAGCGCCTTGCTCAATAATATTTAACTCAATACGATAAACCCAAATTTTCATAAAAATCATTTCAGCCACTCAGTTTATGTTGAGTGGCTGGCCTTCTCACCTTATTTTCCCTGAGTAATATTTCGTAGCCAGTTTGTTCTAGACTGGCCAGCAATAAGCACTTGCAAAACGCCTCTTAATCGTTTAAGTTAACAGCTTGTTAAATATATTTGTTCGCACGTAAATTTTTCGCGGATGAAGCATTACAAGAGTTTTTGTAATAATAATCAATGACTAATGGCTAAGTTAGCTTGCTTTTTGCACTCAGTTATTGTTGCAAAATACTGCATAAAAAACATCAGAGAATACTTTAGGATACGTCTTCATGCACGAGGCGCTTAACTAACAGTTTCGCTAAAATACAATAGAGTCAGAACCGTCTCAATTGTTGTGATTAAACGGTTCACAGGAAGCATCATGGCAGAACAATCAGATACAGCACCTTTGTCCTTTAAAGAAAAGCTCGGATACGGCGTAGGGGACATGGCCTCGAATTTCTATCTTGGCTTTTTTGGTTTGTTTTTACTTTATTATTATACTGACATCTACGGTCTAGCGCCCGCCGCCGTGGGTCTTATGATGCTCATTTCTAAAATCGTTGATGCAGTAAGTGACCCTGGTATGGGGCTCATCGCCGATAGAACAGAATCGCGTTGGGGTCGTTATCGACCGTATTTGTTGTTTGGCGCGATCCCTTACGGCTTACTTGGCTTTGCTATTTTCTTCGGGCCAGATTTGTCGCAAACAGGCAAACTCATTTACGCGTACGCGACTTATATCGGGGTAATGTTGGCGTTCACCCTAATGAATGTTCCTTATTCTGCACTGCTTGCCGTTATCTCGCCGGTTTCGGAAGAACGAACTAAAGCAACGACTTATCGATTTGTATGCGCTGGAGCCGGAGGGCTTTTTGTCGCCGCGTTTGCTACCCCACTCACAAGAATTTTGGGGGGTGGTGATGATGTTCTTGGTTTTAGACTTACCATTGCCGTTTTTGCCGTTCTATCAATCGCTTTATTTTGGTTTACTTTTGCCGTCACAAAAGAACGTATTAGATTAAAACCACATAAAACAAGTGTAAAAAGTGACCTTGGACTACTCATTAAGAATTCGTCATGGGTCGTCTTAGCAATTGCTTGTATCGTCGTTTTGGTGGGTTTGGTAGCTCGTTTTGGCTCGATTATTTTTTACGTTAAGTACTACATGATGGACGACGGCGAAGCAATTTTCTTAATTTTCGACAGAGTCGCTTTGTTCACGTCTATTGGTTTGATTGGGCAAATCGTTGGGGCGATGGCTTGTAATCGGCTGGCTGCTGCATACAACAAGCACACCACAGTCTTAGTAATGAGTTTAATACATGCAGTATTACTAGTTGCCGGTTACTTCACTCCAGCTGAGTATTATTGGTTTAGCGTTGCATTGCATTTCTTTGGGATGATCACCTTTGGCGTCACCATTACGCTGATGTTCGCAATGTTCACTGATTGTGCAGAATATGGCGAATGGAAAACGGGTGAACGTTCATCTGGTTTAACGGTATCTGCATCGATGTTTGCATTGAAGTTTGGCTCTGCCTTAGGTGGTGCCTTACCAGGCTTCATTTTAGGTGCAATTGGATTTGTCGCCAACCAAGCACAAACTGAGACCGCTTTGGAAGGAATACGAGTTATGACCACACTGGTGCCAGCAGGTCTTTTTGCCGCGGGTGGCTTAGTACTTATATTCTATAAGTTAGACGCTCAATTTTTGTCTCGAATTGAATCTGAATTGGTGGCTAGGCGAGAGCAGATTTAAGCTATTGTAATTCCCCCTTCAGGCGTATGACTAAGTTCATTCAATACTTGATTATGAGCTAAAAATTCAGGTTATTATCAAATAAATACATACGCCCAACAGGGCGCATTATTGTCTTAAATTTTGGAGGTTTTCATGTCGAGCTCTAGTTACACCATAAGTAATGACCAAAAAAAATGGTGGAAAGAACAAATTATTTATCAGATTTACCCTAGAAGTTTTCGTGACGAAAACGGCGATGGGATTGGTGATCTGAAAGGTTTGATCAGTAAGCTAGATTACATAAAAAGTTTGGGGGTAAATTCGGTTTGGTTGAACCCAATTTACCAGTCTCCGAACGACGACAATGGTTACGACATTAGCGACTATCGCGCCATCATGGAAGAGTTTGGAACGATGGAAGAATTCGAACTTATTCTTGAAGGCTTTCATCAACGCGGGATCAAGTTTGTAATGGATTTGGTCGTAAACCACACAAGTGATGAACATCAGTGGTTTAAGCAGGCACGTAGCTCAAGGGATAATCCATATCGAGACTATTACCATTGGTGGCCTGCCGAAAACGGAAAACCCCCATATCGTTGGAGCTTTTTTGATGAAAAAGGTGAAGCCTGGCAATATGATGAACAAACGGATTCCTATTACTTGCATTATTTCTCGAAGAAACAGCCAGATTTAAACTGGGAAAACCCAATAGTTCGTCAAGAAGTTTATGATGTTATGAAATTTTGGATAGCAAAGGGAGTCGATGGTTTTCGATTAGATGCTTTTCAATTCGTATCTAAGGACACAAATTTTCCCGACTTACCTAAAGGTTATGAGAAGGATATAAAAAATGTCATTAAATATCATGGTATGGGGCCAAACCTACACGCTTATTTGAAAGAGATGAACGATGAAGTACTGAGCCAGTTCAATGTCTTTGCAGTAAGTGAGGGTGCTGGTTCAGGTGTAGATGACGCGCACGATTTAGTTGATGAAGATCGCAAAGAACTGCAAATGGTGTATCACTTTGAGGCGGTTGATATGGGCAATCACATCGATCGACGTCATACCTTAGAGGATTTTAAAGAGATTCATACGCGTTGGGAGCACTCTTTTGCTGACAAAGGTTGGCTATCTATTTTCCTCGCAAATCACGATTCTCCGCGCATGCTTTCGAAATTTGGTGATGATCGGCCTGAATTTAGAGAATATTCTGCGAAACTGCTAAATACCTTTTTGTTGACTATGCGCGGCACACCTTATTGCTATTTTGGTGACGAAATCGGAATGCGCAATATTTACTTTGATAAGATTGAGCAATATAAAGATATCGCAGCCATAAATGGTTATAAAAAAGCGCAGAGTGAGGGGCAAGATCTCACTAAGTTTTTGGCCAACCTTCGTGTTTTCTCAAGAGATAATGGCAGAACGCCGATGCAATGGAACTGCGAAGTGAACGCGGGTTTTTCTCAGCAAACACCTTGGATCCCAGTTAATGAAGACTACACAGAAGTCAATGTTGAGATTCAAGAAAAAGACGATAATTCTGTTTTAAATCACTTCCGACGTCTAACGAACTTGCGTCTAAATAGCGACGTTTTGGTGTATGGTAAATACGAAATTATCAATCCGCAGCACCCTCAACTATACATTTACAGCAGAGTATTAGATACAGAACATCATTTGATTGTACTCAATTTCTCAGATACCACCGTTAATTATCAGTTGCCGGCTCAAAGAAACGAATTACAACTCCTTGTGAACAATTATGAAGCGCTAAATTTTGACGACAACGATTGTATATTATTGCCTTATCAAGCTTTAGTCTTTCGGGTAAAAAAGGCGTAATTTTTTATGATTAAATGATTAAATGATTAAATGATTTAACGATTCACACTTTCACTGTTGAGCTTCATTATGCAGTGGTAATAAATAAATTTGCTCCGTTAGTAAAAATTACCACGCTCGTTTAATGAGCATTATTTTTAAAACTCAAACAAAAAAGGTCAATAGACCCATGACTTGCATGATGAGGCCAACATTTCGAAGTAGGATGCTAAATTGCGATATTCATACATTGAGGCAGTTTATGAGGGAAACTTACTTACCTAAAAATTCTTTGACCACGTCTTTGTAATTCCGACTAACTTTGATTTTATCGTATTCACCTAGAAGTAAAAAAAACTCTCCTTTTGAATGTGGTAATACTTTCTTTATGTAGTTTAAATTAACTATTGTGCTTCGATGCACTCGCTTAAAGATTGTTTCATCAAGTTCACTAAGCAATTCTTTCAAGGTGCTCCGTTTAATATGAGTTTGTCCAGCGCTATGCAAACAAACGTAATCACCTGCCGCATCAATCCATTCAATTTCGCTTTGATTTAGCAAGTGGATCTCATCTCTGTCTTTCACAACAATTTTTGAAGGCAGAGTGAATTCGCCTTGTTCACGTTGCTCGTCTTGCTCTTTTTGCTCAATAGCCTTTTCCGCAGAGTTAATTTGCTCAATCGCGTTCAGTAATGAAGGCTTCGTTTCATAATGAATGCCTTTAATTTTCAAGCGTTCGAACGCACGTTCAATGGCTCTTTTTATTCGTTCGTCATCAATGGGTTTCAAAACGTAATCGATAGCGTTTGCATCAAAGGCATCTAAAGCATATTGCTCATGGGCGGTTGAAAATACGACCATAGGCATTATATCACCTTGAATATTCTTGATAACATCTAAACCGGATAAGCCAGGCATTTGAATATCTAAAAAAAGCAGGTCTGGGCATAAGTCCGCGATTTGCTGAAGCGCTTCTCGACCGTTTTTGCATACGGCCACGACTTCGACCTCAGGAATTTTATCAAGTTTTGCTTTCAGTAATTGAAGTGCTAAAGGCTCATCATCAACAATTAGGGTGCGAATGCGTTGCGTCATAGATTAACTCAATGTGTTGTTATTTTTTAATTCTAAAGGAATACTAACAGTCGTCGATAACCCGCCTGTTTCAAGCCTTTGTAGTATTATTTTATAGTCTTCTTCGTATAGGGCATTAAGGCGTTGATTGATATTTTTTAAACCGACCCCTTTCTCTGAAGGAGTAGGCAGAGAAACATGACGCTCGATTCCATCCCCAGTATCACTCAAGCTCATAATCAGACAACTTCCTTCGATATTCGCCTCGATCCCTATAGTACCGCCATTTTCGCTTCTTGCAATTGCATGTTTCATTGAGTTTTCAATAATCGGTTGCAGTAACAGACTTGGAACGAGCGCATTTTGTGCGCCTTCTTTTATATCGATTTCAATGTTTAAACGGTCGCCAAAGCGAGTCCTCTCAATCTCAAGATATAGGCTAAGTGCTTTTATCTCTTCTTCTAATGTTATTTTTGTGTCTGGATCATTATCCAGAGAGTAGCGCAGAAATTCACTCAATTGAATGCTCATACTCTGTGCTTTCGAGGGCTCGCCAATCTCTATTAGAGAATTAATAGCGTTTAGAGTGTTACATAAAAAATGTGGGTTTAATTGATATCTAAGCATTTTCAACTTTGCGTCTCGAGCTTCACTCTGAGCTCGTAAACGTTTTACATGTTCTTCCCTGCTTGTCGCTTCAGCTTGTAGCATCGTTCGGTGTTCCGATTGTAATAATTCATAATATCGAACACCGTGAAACAAACCCGTCCAACATAAAAATACAAAAATACCACTAAAATACCAGCCACCAAATTCATCCCATACAGCAGAGAAACCTGTAAGAAAAACAAATATTTGCATGTGCATAACAGTCCAGCAGAAGGCGACCCCTAACACTACTGCCAAGCCTGTTAAAATACGCACTGTTATTGAGAAGTGAGTAGATAAATTAAAGACTTTATGCATTATAAGAGAGCACGCTAAGCCAAGAAATGCCTGCATGAATATATGTGTAATATAATCAAGGGTAACTTCACTGTACCAAAGGATAAGCGTAAAGAAGCCAACGACGCACATAAAGAACCAAAATCCGATTTGCCAAAACCAGAATCTATAGCGTGGATTACGTTCAACGGCATCTTGAAAATTGGAGAGAAAAGTATCAGTCATTAATTAACCTCTTGTTAACGTTTGTAGTTTACACTTGAGGTATATGCTTAGCTAGATGTAGTTTCCGATTAATCTGCATCATAGTCCATTTTGTCGCTTTTGTGTTTTACTTTTCTAGCGTCTAATCACCATTCTGTTAACATTTAGGTAACGTTTCTATTAAAATTAGATAAGTGTTGATCTTGCAATTAAATGCGTCTAAAAAGCCTTAAAGCGTAACATTATAATTTCATAAGCGATTTTGAAGTCATAAATTAACGTAAGGCTAATTTTGGACAGCACTGCAAACATCTTAGATTTTTCATGGTCAAACTCAGCGAGAGCATTGATGTATAAATTAGTGTCATTTCAGAACAACTTACCTATTTTTTTTCTTATGTGTGTCTTTAGTTTTGCGCAAACGTCCTATGCTGAACCAATAAAGGTTGAAATCAAATTACAAGACGGAGATTACGACATATATCGTGGTGGGGAGCTTTATGAAGTAAAGGGTGTGGGTTTAACACAGTATGATTTCGCTAGGGTGGCCCGCTATGGCGCTAACTCCATTCGCACATGGTCTGTTGATAGTAATAGCCTTCCGACTATGCAAATCTTGGACGAGGCACATGCAAATGGCTTAACGGTTTCTCTTTGTTTGGAGTTTGGAAAAGAACGTTACGGTTTTGATTTCTCAGATCAAGACGCGATAGAAAAACTGTTGTTAGAAACACGAGAAAGAGTAGAGCGTTTTAAAGACCATCCGGCTCTCTTAACTTGGATTATTGGTAATGAAGTTAATCTAAATTACACTGACCCACGGGTGTTTGATGTCGTAAATCAAGCTGCAGAGATGATTAAGCAAATAGACCCAAATCATCCAACTACAACGGCATTAGCCGGATTTGATACCAAAGCCATCGATGATCTTCTTGAGAGGGCTCCCGCTTTAGATTTTGTGAGTTTTCAAATGTATGGCGACCTAATTAACCTTCCAAAATATATTGCAGATTACGGATTTTCAAAGCCCTACATGGTTACAGAATGGGGTTCGATAGGCCATTGGGAAGTAGGTAAAACGAAGTGGGATGCGCCGATCGAAAATACAAGTTCTGAAAAAGCCGCAAATTATGCTCGTAGTTATGTCGAAGTGATTGAACCATTTGGTGATACATTGATTGGGAACTACGTCTTTTTGTGGGGACAAAAGCAAGAGCGGACACCAACATGGTATGGCATGTTTTTGGATTCTGGTGAAAAAACAGAAGCGGTCGATGTTATGCGTTATATTTGGACCGATAAATGGTCTGACAATCGAGCGCCGCGAATATCTCCGATTCTTTTAGATAGCAAGCGAGCCTTTGAAAACATTGAATTAAACGCTAATCAACAGTACACAGCGTCTATTGAAATAATAGAGTACGAGCAAGATACAGTAAGTCTTAAATGGGAACTCAGAGCCGAGTCTACAGCGCAAGAAGTAGGAGGCGACGCCGAATATGTTCCACCCATCATTGCGGGTAGTATTTTAAAAAGTGATGAAACTAAGGCAATTATTAAAGCACCTGAGCAAGCTGGTGCCTATAGATTGTTTGTATATGCTTACGATAACCAAGGAAACGCTGCACACGCGAACATTCCATTTTATGTTATCGAATAATTAAAGACTGATCATAAGAGCACTCTTTTATTGAGCAGTTTTGTGAGCATTTTAATAACTCTGAACTCGAGTTCTTTCGGCTGAAAAGGCTTAGTTAGATACTCGTTTACGCCTAGTTCAATAGCTTGTTTTACAAGCGTTTTCTCTGTTGTCGCTGTTAAGAGCAAAAAAGGTAAGTCTTTTAAATTATCGTTTGCTCTAACATTTCTTAGAAGATCTATGCCGGTCATTTTTGGCATATCCCAATCACAAACTACTAAATCGATGTGTGTGCTTTGCAGCTTTTTCCAAGCTTCTGAACCATTTGAGCACAATTCGATATGCTCTGCGCCGAGGTCAATTAGACAACTTTTGACCATCCCCTGTATTGATGACATATCGTCTACGACTAAAAATTTTAGCTTTTTTAACAGAGTGTCTAGTTCATTCATTCTTGCATATTCTATAAAATGATATCGTTAACTGACTGAAGGGAATTAACAATGAGCAAAATTCGTCATTGTCTAGTACGTTTAAACTTGAGTTTAATGGAGAACACGTTTCGATAACATATCGACTTAGGTCTACACAGCACATAAAAAACAATTTGATATCAGCTCCTGAAAAGTTGATATGGTGATAAGAATCATAGTTGAAAGTAAGCGGAGAGTCTTTCAGGCTACTATTCAAATAGCTAAAGGTTCAAGTAAGGTTGTTATTGTATGAAGGTTATGGGGCTAAAAACTCAGTGAACGAAAACAAAATTTATTTTTACGTGGCGCGGGGCAAACGTCTTGAGCGAAGCTAATAGTCAACTCACTCGTTTGATCCAAGCATGTTTTTCTAGCGGTGGTAAAATAGATTTGCGAAAAGAGGTATTGCAGCCTCTTTGGAGTGGATACGGTGAAATCGCAAGATTCAGTTCCAATTCGATAAGTCACAAATCATCTAACACACTTCAAGAGCACATTCAGTCAATAATCATCAAGTCCATTTTATTGAAAAAAGTCGATAAGCATCCCAGAGGTTGGACTAGTAAGCACGCTCATAGCAGAAAAGTACAGTCCTACTTTAACGAAGCCGTTTTTTATACAGATTTTGGTAAGTTACTCCATGAAGAGCAAGCCGAATTATGCTACGTGCCCAGATTATTGGGTATGCTCAAAGACAACGAAGAAATACACTTGTTATTGGAAGATTTGAGTGGGTTAAATTATAGCTCTACATTTCTAGAGGGTGATTTAAACCTCGCTGAACTAGTGGTGGACTGGTTAGCTAATTTTCATGCATTTTTTATGGGGCATCATGGCCAAGGTTTGTGGGAGGTGGGGACATATTGGCATTTGAGTACACGTCAAGAAGAGTGGGAAAAGATGCAAGAGTCTTCGTTAAAACAATCTGCCTATTCGATAGATAAGCACTTAAACAATGCTAGGTATCATACGGTGTTGCATGGCGATGCGAAGCTCGCGAATTTTTGCTTTGATCTGTCGAATAACTCAGTAGCAAGCGTAGATTTTCAATATTCGGGAAAAGGAGTAGGTGTCAAGGACCTAATCTATTTCTTAGGTAGTTGTTTTGATAATAAGGGTCTTTATAAATATACTGAAAACTTAACAGATCGGTATTTTGCTCGTTTTATAGTCCGCTATCAGCAATTACAAGAAAAATGGCCCAAGCGCTACGCAGACGACGCACATTGTATTGAGAAAGAATGGCGAGAGCTTATATGTTTTGCGTGGGCTGATTTTGAGCGATTTTTAATTGGCTGGTCACCATCTCATAAAAAACTGAATGACTATTCTCAAGTGCAATCTAGCAAGGCCTTAAAGTCACTAAATGCTTTATAATCCATTATTTGTTAAATAATGGCCTGCTAATCTAGACTAGAGTCCGATTTAACGAATACTCCTTGCTTTAGCTTTTTGCACCTTCATACTTTTGGACAAAATCATTATTTCTTCCCATATCTCGGTGCGTAAAACTTATTTTTAATGTTTAAAAGTGCACTTAATCTTAAGAAAGCGTTTCATGGAACTCAATATTATGACAAACCCACACCCTCAATCTGACAGGCAAGCAGATACTCGAGCAATAAGCCTGTTAAATGAAATGACGCTACACGAAAAAATTGGTCAGCTACAACAAGTTAATGGTAATGGGGGACAAGTCACAGAGCACCTTAGGTCTCAAATTAAGCAAGGCTTAGTTGGCTCGGTAATAAATGAAGTTAATGCAGATGCCCTAGCAGAGGTTCAACGTATTGCGATTGAAGAATCGAGGTTGGGGATCCCACTTCTTATAGGCAGAGACGTTATTCATGGATTTAGGACTATTTTCCCCATACCTCTAGGACAAGCTGCCAGTTGGTGTGAGGAAACGATAAAGCAAGGCGCAGAGATCGCGGCCACTGAGGCCTCTATTGTTGGAATTAATTGGACCTTTGCGCCGATGATTGATATCACCCGTGATCCAAGATGGGGTCGCATTGCCGAATGTTTAGGTGAAGACCCCGTGCTCAATTCTCGTCTCACTGCCGCCATGATCAGCGGGTTTCAAGGAGAGGATTTGAGTTCTAGAGGCAGTCTAGCTGCCTGTGCTAAACACTTCGCTGGCTATGGATATACCGAGTCAGGTAAAGATTACCATTATGCAAATATTAGCGAAAATGAGTTGCGAAACGTCGTGCTTCCCCCATTCAAAACCGCCGTTGAAGCATCTGTTGCTACATTTATGTCGTCTTTTAGTGATCTTAACGGAATTCCAGCAAGTGCAAGTGAATGGTTGATGCAAGATATCTTGCGCGATGAGTGGCAATTCAAAGGTATGGTGGTGAGTGACTGGGGTTCAATTAAAGACCTTAGCACACATGGCTTGACTGCAAACGATAAAGAATCGGCTTACGAATCTGCAAGCGCTGGAATAGACATGGAGATGGTTTCGACGTGTTATCAAAATCATTTTATCGAACTCATGGAGGAAAATAAGCTCAGTGAAGCCCAGTTAGATAGTATGGTTTTGAGAATACTCAGACTCAAATTTCAACTTGGTTTGTTCGACGATAAAGGAAAAACCAAAAAAGCTGAGCGCTTTGATCATTTGGGCAATGACGAGTTTTTGGCCGCTGCAAAAAACGCAGCGGTAAAAAGTTGTGTATTGTTGCAAAACAATACGCTTAAAAATGGCAAGAAAACCCTGCCACTCAATGTGGCTGATACTTCAAGTATCGCAGTAATTGGCCCGCTTGCTGACGACGCTTATGAGCAGATGGGTACATGGATTTTTGATGGCGACGAAGCGCTGAGCATATCGGTTTCAAGTGCGATAAAAGAAACCCTTAAGGATAATACTCAAGTGAAGTTTGCAAAAGGGGTGAGTACAAGTCGTTGTAATAAACACGATGGATTTGCTGAAGCGATTGAGTGCGCTAAAGATGCTGATCAAGTGGTAATGGTGCTTGGTGAGGAGTCAATTCTCTCTGGTGAGGCACACTGCAGATCAGATATTTCGCTGCCAGGTGCTCAAGAGGCATTAGTAGATGCTATTGCTGAATTAGGAAAGCCCATCGTGCTAGTGATTATGGCAGGACGCCCTTTAACCATAGCGTCAATCACAAACAAGGTTGATGCAATTCTTTACGCATGGCATCCCGGAACGATGGGTGGGCCTGCGATTAGAGACTTACTGTTTGGATATGAGGTGCCGTCAGGTAAGCTGCCGGTCACTTTCCCGAGGGTAATTGGGCAAATTCCTATTTATTACTCCCAAAAGAATTCGGGTAGACCAGCAACAGACTCCAATTTCGTGCATCAAAATGATATCCCTTTGAGAGCCGCTCAGACTTCCCTTGGAATGGCTGCAAACCATTTAGATGTGCACTTTACTCCGCTTTATCCTTTTGGTTTTGGTTTGTCTTACGCCGAATTTGAGTATAAGAATTTGGAGCTAAGCTGCCAAAAAATAACGAGCAAAGCCCCTATCACAGTCAGCGTTGAGGTGTTTAATAAAAGCGATATTGATGCAGATGAAATTGTGCAGCTTTACATACGTGACTTGGTCGGCAATGTGACGCGCCCTATTAAGGAGCTGAAACACTTTAAACGAGTGAGTATCAAAGCAAAGTCCAGCAAAAAGGTTGAAATGACGCTTAGTGCAAAAGACTTAGGTTTTTATGGACGCGACAATACATTTTTGGTTGAATCAGGGCAGTTCCATTTATGGGTAGGTGCTGATTCGTCTTCAGGTTTATTCGCTGAGTTCGTTTTAGAAGCCTAATAACACAATAGTTAATTTGGGAAACGACCATGAACATGCCTTGCAACTTAAAGCAAAAAGTTAGTTCTTTTGCACAATTAAAAGAGTCTTTTTATTTTGCTTGGCATGTAAGCCGGTTGGCCTGGCTAACCACATTATTACCCGCACTGCTACCCGCATTATTAACCGTATTACTATGTGTTTTTACAAAGGGGAAATTTAAGGTCTCTCGCAGGCTTTTCGTCATCCCACTTGTCCTTATGATTAGTGCTTGCAGCGAGAACGAAGTAGTTCAAGATACAAGTGATAAGAGCCAAGAATCTCTCGTACAAAGCGAGGAAATTGCTAGTCAAAATAAAGAAAAATCCAGAAAAGACAGCGAATCGATGAAAGCCAAGGTGGGTAATGAAACAGCAATGAAATCACGATTTGACGGCTATCAACATTCATTTAATTCCGGTGTTGTAAAGGCGATTAATGTTGGTGGAGCAGCATATATAGGCCATGATGGCATTCACTATGAAGCGGACGATGGATTGCTTAGCGGAGAACGAGTTAACATTAGTGGCATTAAAGGCTCGCAGCAAGCAACTTTGTTTGAAACTTTGCGACGCGGTGATATCGACTTTTCACTATCGTTAGACAATGGTGAATACGATATTACCTTCAAATTTGCAGAGCCGGATGATATTGATGTTGGAGAGCGTGTGTTTGATGTTCTCGCTCAGAACCGGCTTGTGATTGACTCCTTAGACGTTAGATTGGCGAGGGATGGCAATATTAAATCTGATGTGGTTAGGACGGTGCAAGGTATTCAAGTGCGCGATGAAAAGCTCGATATCAGCTTTAAGGCAAAGCAAAGCGAACCCATTCTAAATGCAATAATCATTCGTAAAAAAACGAAAAGTCAAACAGAACTATTGGCATTAGAAGGAGAGCTTGCTGAGCGTTGGGAGCTGGTTTGGCAAGATGAATTTGATTACGACGGTAAACCAGATCCAACTAAATGGAGTTTCGATGTTTGGCCTGCCGGAAAGGTAAATGCAGAAGATCAGGCGTATACAGATCGTCCTAAAAACGCCCGAGTCAAAGACGGCAAGCTCATTATCGAGGCGCACAAAGAAGACTATGGTAACGCCAAATATACGTCTGCCAGATTGCATACATTGGGCAAAGCTGATTTCTTGTACGGACGCTTTGACGTGCGAGCTCGAGTGCCAGCTGGTCAAGGGACATGGGCTGCCGCCTGGATGTTACCAAGTGACCCTTTTAAATATGCTTTAAATTGCAAAGCTGGAGAAGACTGGCAGGGTAGCCGTACGTGCGACGCTTGGCCAAATTCTGGTGAAATCGATATCCTTGAGCACGTGGGCTATGACATGCAAAGGGTGCATGGCACTGTGCACACAAAAAGTTATTACTGGATTAATGGTGAGCAACGAAAAGCTAGCTTCGAAGGGCAAAATGTAGAAGAAACATTTCATCTTTATTCATTAGAATGGTCGCCTAACGAAATTGTGATTCTATTCGACAATGTCCCGTATTTTTTCTACAGAAATGAGCAGACCGATTGGAAAGCTTGGCCCTTTGATCAACCCTTCCATATGATTTTGAATTTAGCTATTGGTGGTGCATGGGGTCGTGCTGGTGGGCCAATCGACGATAGTATTTTTCCAGTTCAAATGGAAGTTGACTACGTACGCGTTTATAAACCGAAATAATTACACTACACTGCCCATAGATTTCATCATTGGCTATGTTTGCTAAACCATTGCCACCCATTAAAAAACTATCGTAGGTTTCGGTTTTGGAAAAAGCAGAGTTTGTTCGTAAGCGCCGCTTCATTGTCAAGCTGGGCAAAATGCTACACAAGTATGGTACACCAGCGTTTCGCTTAGAAGCCCACCTCGCTGAGGTCGCTTCGTATCTAGATGTCCACGCGAGCTTTATTTCTACGCCAACGTCCTTAACCTTTGTTATCTGGAGTGATAAGCATGAGGAGGAGTATAACCACGCGGCAAGAGTTCAGCCTGGTGAACTCGATTTAGGTTCATTATCGAGAACCGACGAGCTAGTAAGCGCTTTAATCGCTGGTGAGATGAGCTTGATTGAAGCAGACGAAAGTTTATCGGATATCGAAAACAGCGTTACTTTCATACACCCACTTGGCATGATGTGCGCATACTCGATTTCAACGGGGGCTTTTTCGGTTTTGATGGGTGCAGCCTTATTAGATGCACTTGCTGCCGGCACTATTGGAATCGTGATGTACTTGTTTGTATTTTGGGCGCAACATTCAAAACGAGTCGCTTTAATGCTAGAGCCTGCTGTCGCACTCGTGTCTGGTGTTTTGGCTTGCGCTATTGCTCATTACTTAGAGCCGGGTATTAATATTCGCTTGGTGGTCTTGTCGTCTATTATCGTGTTTATTCCAGGCTTAGCTTTAGCCATCGGTTTAGCTGAATTATCCTCAAGGCATGTAGTAAGCGGCACCGCAAGGGTGATGGATGCCATTATGCAATTGTTTAAATTGTATTTTGGTGCGTTTCTAGGGATTTCATTGGGCTTCGCTTTATTTAGTGAAGTTGAGCACAATCCTCTCATTCGTTTACCGGCGTGGTCTTTGTTTGTGGCAGTGTTATTACTGTGCTCTGCGCTTGTTCCGATCTTTAATATCCGAATGAAGCATGCCCCATGGGCCATTTGTTGCGGCTTTATCGGGTACTTTTCGACCTATTGGGCCAGTAAATACCTAGAGTTTGGACTCGGTACATTTGCGGGTGCCTTTGCAGTGGGAATTTTCGCAAATCTGTTTACGCGCTTCGGAAAGGCTCCCGCGACAATCGTATTGATGCAAGGTTTGATTGTACTGGTCCCGGGTTCAAAAACGTATATCGGCCTAAACTCTTTTGTTTCAGGAGAGGATTTTGTGCAAGCAGAGCATATCGGTCAGGAAACCTTTGTGATATTTATGTCTCTGGTGGCGGGTTTGATTTTTGCGAATGTAATTGCGCCAACTAAAAAGGCCTTATAAATCTTATGAAGAACTTGGCAAAGCTATTTTATTAATAAGACAAATAGGAATATCTATTAAAGAAATAGCTGCAAAAACTATTGAGAAGTAAGCCTATGCAAGCTCAGTACTAGCGCTTTGTATGATCATTTAATCACTTCGAAATAAGGGGCTGGACGTGGCCAAGTTATTCAAAGATGAGTTTCATTACGAGAATATTTCAGTATTGTCGAATTGCTTGAGTTCAGGGGACACTAACTTCCAAAAGTCTTTGTTTGTTGAGGACTGTCTAAAAAACTTTGAGTCAGCGGAATTAAAGCAGCGTTCTCAGAAAATCACACAAGCCATGCATGAGCATCTGAGCACAGATTTTTCCAAGAACCTTGCAATTATCTTGTCATCTCTAGCGCCGGATCACCCGATAGAAACGACTTCTTATGTAACGGACGAGCATAAACTACAAGGTTGGATAATGATGCCCGTTTGCGACTACATAAGCGAAGCGGCTTTACAAAGAATAGATTCACCTACTCATCCTTATTTTTTACTTGCTCTTAATGCGCTGAAGGAATGTACCAAACGCTTTTCGTCTGAGTTTGCGATTCGACCCTTTTTAAAACGTTTTCCAGATGAGACTCTTAAGTTTTTTCACTCGTGTTTGAATGACCAAAGCGCACACATCAGGCGCTGGGTATCTGAGGGCTCAAGACCTTTGCTCCCTTGGGGAATGAAACTAGACAATATTTTGCAACAACCACATCTGACGGCACCTTTATTAGAGGCTCTCAAGGATGACGATTCCCAGTATGTCAGGCGCTCTGTTGCGAATCACCTCAATGATTTTTCAAGGACACAAAGTCAGTTCCTTGTAGATTTGGCTAAAAACTGGTGGGACGAGGCGAATACAACTCGCACTCAATTGATTAAACACGCTTGCAGAACTTTAATTAAACAGGGCAACAAAGAGATAATGAATTTAATGGGTTTTGCGCCTCCTAAATTAGAAGGTGTGACACTAGAGCTCGCTCACTCTTGCTTAATGATTGGCGATAAGCAAACGCTAATCGTATCAATAAAAAATCCATCGCCTACCAAGCAGAAGCTAATGATCGACTTCAAAGTGTTTTATCAGAAAGCTAATAAAAAGCTCAGTGGAAAAGTCTTCAAATGGAAGCAAATAACTATTAAACCTGACGAATCAATTTCTATGTCTAAGTCACATGCGTTTAAAGATGTAAGTATTCGCAAACATTACACCGGAAAGCATATCATCGAGCTGTTAATTAACGGTGAAGTTTTTGCAAGCGCGCCGTTTGATTTAACACAAGGGAAAATCCCTTCGAAAACCTAAGCACTTTGAGTAATTCGCTTTTGCTTATTGGTTTGGACAGATAAGAGCAATGTCCTTGCTAAGGAAGACGGCAGATCAAAGTGTAATTTTATCGAGGGATATGAGAACGATAAGAGCTATAATAAACGCAACGATTTAAAAGCTCATTTGCCAAGAAAAATATACAGGGGGATAGTGAATGTCATCTCGCGCGGACTTCATCAATCAACAACTATGTTTAGTTGACGGAAGGTTTGTTGACCGAAATTTTGCTAAACATCAAAAGATGTGTTGCTCTCCCTTTGTATTTTTCAGAGGGAGTAGTCAGATATTCTATGCCGATCTCGCGGTTCATAATATGACTGTGCCTTCTGCGTTTGTCGATGCACCTTTAACAACAGTGATGGGCGATTGTCACAGTTCAAATTTTGGTTTCTTTACTGAGGAAGGTTCGCACACTGAAAGAGTGGTGTTTTCAATCAATGACTTCGATGATGCCTGTGTTGGTCATGCGTATTGGGACGTTTTAAGGTATTTAGTCAGTATCGCCTTAGTCGCAGAACATTGTCAGGGTGTGCATAATGGACACTACACTAGCGAAAAAGACTACAGTGATAAAGCTGTAGTTGATGATCCGCAAATCGAGCTCGCGATGAACGCTTTTTTAGACGCCTACAGTTTTGTTCTGGAGCAAGGAATTGAGCATAAAGCTACAGAAGAAAATTTTTTAGATGATATGTTTCAGGATTTCGCGACTCCCTCGCCATTACAAAAACGCTATAAAAAAGCCAAAAATGTCGCTCTCGGTGGCGATCAATTTCTAGTCAAAAGCGCATTAGCTAAAGCTGTTGATTTTTCAAGCTTCCCACTTAAGTTTCGTGAACGACCCGATAAATTCTCGCGTAAAGGGATAGATCCAAAAAAAATTAAAAACGCGCTATCACCTTATTTTTATGACTCAATCTTAGATGCGGTTTATCGCACCAATTCAGGCACTGGTTCTGTCAATATGGGGAGAATTTACCTTCTTATTGGCCCAAAGAATATGGCTTCGGCTAGCGAAATCCCTCTTTGTCACGTTATTGAAGTTAAGCAACAACGCACTGCCGCACCGCTTTATTATTTCCCCAATTTACATCATCAAAATCACCTAAATCCTGCTCATTTAACTGTGAAATGCCAACGCAGGATGCAGAGACGACAAGATTACTGCTTGGATGAAGCATATTTTGATGCTGCACACTGGCTAATTCGATCGCGTCATCACGCAAAGGTGGGACTTGATCCTGAGCACATTGGATTAGGTAAGGTGAATGTGCATCAAGGCGGATTTGTATTCTACGCTTCTGCTTGTGGACAAGAGCTTGCTAGGGCACATAGTCGCGGAGATAGGCGCTCTCTATGCTTCGAGCGCGCCATGTTTTCGGCTTTGCTCAAGCACAAACAAGAACTTGTGGATTGCGCTAAGCAATACGCCGAGCAAGTTAAAGACGACTGGCAATGGTTTAGACAAGAATGCGAAAAATAAATAGGGTCTGTTAAAACAGCCCCTAGTGTTATGTTTACGGTAAAGTCAGCGCATTCAACTATCTAGAGATTTCGGGCGAGGCAGAGCAATTCTTCTTTCCGTATGTTCCACTCGGCCTGTTTGTATCGCCTTTGCCATATGTTCTATACAGGGGCTTATGACTTCATCAGTTCCGATAAAATAACTGTGCCCTTTAGGGTTATCCAAGCTATTGTTGAATGAGTCACAATCGACTTCAATAACGTTTCTTGGTGTTTTATGCAAGTCTTCTGGCCCTGTCATTCCAAGCCTTCGCGACAAGGTACGTTGCTTGATATTAGCAATTTTTGAGGCTGGCATCGCAAAGTCGTCACATGCATAATAAACTACCAAATTGCGACACATCTCTGGAATCGCTTGGCCAACTTGTCCTGATTGCAAAGTGTGATTCTCGACATCTGCTGCCACCATAAATATATTCCTAAATAGTCTTTCGACCTGCTGCCCACGCATGTCTGCATAGGTTTTTATGGCATGTTGCAGTACATTATTTCCCATGCTGTGGGCCAATATGTTAATCCGCTTGTAGCAAGGCGTTTCTAACTGTTGTTCTTCTTTGCGCCACTTATCAAACATTTCTAACAAGCGGCTCATTACGATACCGGTTGCGGTACTTGCTTTTGAATCATCCCAATAGTCATCCATAAATTGGACTATCGAGTCATCGTCGCAAGGCCATATTACAGGGACTACATGGCAGATTTTTCCTCGTTCTTTGCTATTTAAGCGTGCTTCTAGTTTTTTCGCATTGGGGAAAATATCTTTCTCTGGCTGATTATTAAAACCGTGGATATATAGAAGAATCTGGGTTTCCTGAAACGGCTTGTCAGCATTAGGATCTAAGTTCTTCAGTTTAGAAAACAGAGCCTTTGAGCCAATTTCTTGGTAAGAGCCATCAGATGAACGTTCACAAAAATAGAGCCGCGAACTGACATCAATTGTCTGAGGGTCAAAGGAAATAGCACGTTTCTTTGTAAATACCGCCGTAGAGCCTTCTTTTGGGATCCTTGAAGTAATAAATAACATGATGTTTTGCCAGTGAACAATGTGTATTAATAAAGTTATCACAGCTTTTATAAAGCTGCTTAGTTTTTCAGCGTTATCTTTGCTGTAGGTATTAGAAAGCTGTTGTTAATCTGTACAAATTTTATGTAGTTATTAAGATAAAGTTTTTATACCATACATAAAATCTCCCTCGCCTGTAGCACATTTCATGACTGACAAACTCATTGAAAGTAAACCTTCAGCCAAAAAACTTCTTAACTCAGATCATGCTCAGGAAAGCTCTAGTAAACTCAGCGGCAAAGAAACGCGCGCAATGGTTACGCCATATGCTTTTAGTGTGTCAGATGATTTACTGGGTGTACCGCTTGCTCGGCCTTCCCGTCGAGGGTTGGCGATGCTAATTGACCTAGTGTTCGTCAGTGTTTTAAGTTCGGTCAGCATACTTATTTTCGCTTTCTTTGTTGCGGTTACGTTTTTCAAAGCTGGTGGAGATGTCGCAGCTAACGGAGGTAAATCTTACTTGCGTAAAAGTCTGCGTTTTGTCGCTTCGCTCTTATTGTTTGTAGTGGCTTACGCCATCGCAGACGGTTTTCAACAGGACGATTCTGCTCAACAAGTTGTAGAACGAGAGCTTCAGGATCCTAGGACTGCAATTGACGTTTTTGATGCACTGTTTAAAGTTTCTTGCAATGACGATGCAGCATGTTACCTGTTAGAAGCGGAAAATTTTGGTTCTGAAGCGCGAAGAGCAAATTCTGAAGTAGACCTAAATGATTGGTTGTTGGCGCTGGACGAACCTTTAAATGAAAAAAATTGGAGCGAGCAACAAAAACAGGATTTTATCGATGCGTTTACAGTCGGTTATGATTCACCCCAATTCGCCGAAAATGAACGCGACAACAAACTAATCACAGATACATTTGAAGATAATCAAAGCAATCAAGTACAACAATCACCAGCACTAGCAAAAGAACCAGAGGTCTCGGGCTTACTGGATAAAGTCGAGATTTTTGTCGAAGAACTTAGTTTGGGACTCGGATGGGCAGCCTTGTATTTCAGTGCATTTACAGCTTGGTCGAATGGCCAAACCTTAGGCAAAAAAATATGTGGCATTGAAGTGGTTAATCTCAAAGGCGAGCATTTGACCTTGTGGGAGTCATTTGGCCGGTATGGTGGTTATGCTGCAGGGCTTAGCACAGGTTTGACCGGATTTTTACAAATCTATTGGGACCCTAATCGGCAAGCCATTCATGATAAAATTTCCGAGACTTTAGTTATCCGCTCTAATGCTAAAAAGTTGCCATTTGCGATACACAGCATTAAACAGCATTAAACAGGAATAAATTAGGGCTGCTTGTTATAAAGATACCTGCCTCCGCCTTGATTTAGGATAAACGAGTTTTCTTCTGGCTTAAATTCCATAGAGATACCTGCAGGCTTAAATACAAATACATTTTCAGACTCCGCGCTTATAGGAAATGCGCCTTGTCCGCTTGCCTGAGCTTGTAAGATCCTGTCTTTTACAAATACCGAAATATCCAAAGGCAGTTGCTCAGATGAATACTCGCCAGTGAGTGCTTCGTAATCTATTTTACTTAGTATTTCTTCGGATATTGGCTCAAAGTTCGGAATAGCAAAATCCATGTTATACGCAGCGCTTAATACGGCAATGAGAATATCATTAAATTCATAATTGATGCCATTTACGGCAACGGTACTGGAAATATTTTGGTCGTCAAAATAGACCGCATTTGAGACAAAACCATCAATGCTCCCACTATGACCATAGCCCGTTTTGCCGTAAAAAGGGAAAGACATTAATCCAAGACCATATTCGCCTTTAACTTTCATTTTTCTAAGACTGTCTTTAGTAAGTAATTGTTCGTTAAAAAGTGCATACATAAATGCAGATACGTCTTCAGGCGTTGCTGCAATTGCACCGGCAGCATGCGGAATACTCATGTCGGTTTCAGTAGTTTTTTGCCATTCACCCAAAAAACGATACGAGTATGCTTCATTATCGTCAGTATCGATGGGGTCAGCAAAATAAGTATTATGTAGTCCAAGTGGCGCTGTGATATAGGTATTTAGCGCCTCGGCATAGCTTAGATCTAGTATGTCCTCGATGATGTAACCAAGCAGCACATAATTAGTATTAGAATATTCAAAGTTTGTATTGGGTAGTTCGTTTGCCTCGTAGGTCTTAATAATTTTTAGCATCTGAGACTTGGATTTAGGTGATTCCATATACTCGATATACTGAGGATCATTGGTAAAGTTATATAAACCAGAGCGATGTGATAACAAGTCTTTGATAGTAATGGTTTCGGCATTCACTATATCAGGAAAAAAATCAGAGAGCGTTTGCTCAAGAGTTAGTTTGCCGGACTCGACCAGTTGCATAATCAACACAGCAGTATAAACCTTGCTTATCGAGCCCATTTGTAGTTTTGTTTCTTTGTTAAGTAGTACTTGTTCGCTAACAGAGGCATATCCCGCCTGTTTTGAATAAACAAGCTCACCGTCTTTGCGGATGGCGACTGAAATCATTGCTTTGTCGTTAGACACTAGGGCATCGATGTATTTATCTAGTTTAGTGAAGTTCGGTTTTTCAAGCTGACTATTGTCTACCTTGTTAGTAAGCGCTGATTGAGACGCTTTTGGCGTAGAAGTGTTTTCTTGATTTTTCTGTTCAGCACAGCTTGTCAGTACTATGCAGAAACTGATTATTGCGATCTTTCTTAAATAGGAAGCAAAAAGGGAAAAATTACATCGTTTTCTAAAAATTCGCATATGATGACCTATTGTGCATTTTTTTCTAACAATAGGTCATTGATACATTACTTTCAATCGTTTAGGTCTTGTGATTTCGGGCTTGTCATTTAGGTCATGGGCGGTTCGGATTCATCGTTATACAGAATAGAAATACGAAGAGCTTTACTAAGGTCTATGCAAAAAGTTATACCAAGAGCTTCACCAAGAGCTTCACCAAGAGCTAAAACAATTGCCTCACTCTCTACACTAGCTTAAGAGTGGGCAACCGAATTAGCGCGATTAGGTGAGTTACTGCTAACGAGCTTTAAACCTGTTCCACCATCTGCTCAATTTTGCCAAAAATAGAATTCTGTTCTTGGTCAAACATTTCGATACTTACCTTGTCACCAAAAGACATAAATGGCGTGCTTGGTTCACCATTTTGAATGGTTTCAATCATGCGGACTTCAGCGATACAGCTATAACCAACGCCACCTTCGTTTATGGCTTTGCCTGGACCGTCATTCATTTTATTTGAAACTGTGCCAGAGCCAACAATGGTTCCAGCGCATAAAGGACGAGTTTTTGCGGCATGAGCAACCAGCTGACCGAAGTCAAAAGTCATATCTACACCTGCGTTAGGCTCGCCAAACTTGTTTCCATTTAAGTGCGAAGTAAGAGGCAAATGTAATTTGCCGGCCTGCCAATGATCTTTAAGTTCATCAGGAGTTACACAAACGGGACTAAATGCACTAGATGGTTTTGATTGGAAAAATCCAAAGCCTTTTGCCAGTTCACCAGGTATCAAACCGCGCAGAGATACGTCGTTTACGATCATTACAAGCTTTATGTGTTTAAGCGCTTCTTGCGCGTCAATGCCCATTGGGACATCACCTGTAATTACTGCAACTTCAGCCTCAAAATCGATACCAAAGCCTTTGTCTTGAGGCATAAGAATGTTGTCTCTTGGACCAAGAAAACTATCTGAACCACCTTGATACATTAGGGGATCTGTCCAGAAAGATTCAGGTATTTCAGCGCCCCGTGCTTTTCTAACCAATTCTACGTGATTGACGTATGCACTGCCGTCTGCCCACTGGTAGGCGCGTGGAAGTGGCGATGCACAGTCCTCTTGGTGAAACGATTCACCTTGGATCTCGCCCGCTTCTAACTCGTCGAAGCGTTGTTTTAATTTTGTTTCAAGTTCAGCCCAGTTATCTAAAGCATATTGTAAATTCGGCGCAATATCTTGAGCCGTAACCATTTTATTTAACTCAGAATTGACCACGACCAAACGGCCATCTCTACCATCCTTTAAACTTGCTAATTTCATACTTCTACCTTTAAAACCTTTAGTTTCAGATTATCAGCCTTCAAAACCCTTACCATTGTGAAGCCATTCTGCATGTTTTGGTGCTTTTTTTGTTTTTGACCACTCTTCTAGCATGTCAGGCGCAACACGCTTTAACTCTTGCATCATTGCAGGTGTGTGGACATTTGCCGCCAATTCAATGCGATGTCCATTTGGGTCAAAGAAATAAATAGACTTGAAAATACCATGATCTGTTGGCCCAAGAACAGAAACCCCATGCGCTTCCAGTTTCTCTTTAGCAGCATTCAATGCGTTTAAACTTTCTACTTCAAACGCAATGTGTTGGACCCATTCAGGCGTATTTCCGTCTCTGCCCATTTGAGGTGAGTTTGGCAATTCAAAAAACGCAAGCACGTTGCCTTTACCTGCTTCCAAAAAGACATGCATATACGGATCGGGCGCTTGAGTTGAAGGCACTTTATCCTCTGCAATTGCGAGTTGAAAGTCCATGTTGAGCATAGTCTGATAGAACTCAACTGTCTCTTTTGCATCAATACATCGATAGGCAACATGGTGTACGCCGTCTAATTTGACTTTGTACTCTTTTGCTTGAGACGTCATTATGCCTTTTCCTCTGTTTTGCTGTTTTTAGCATCACCAGCTTTATCATCGCTGAGTATTCCTCGGGCGACTTGGTCTCGTTCAATAGATTCGAATAGCGCTTTAAAATTACCTTCACCAAAACCATCGTCTTCTTTACGTTGAATAAATTCGAAAAAAACTGGACCAAGCATGGTTGCAGAGAAGATCTGCAATAGTAAGCGAGGCTGACCACCCTCTGTAGTCCCATCTAACAGTATGCCGCGCGCCTTTAACTCATTCGTTGGCTCGCCATGACCGGGAAGACGCTCTTCAAGCATATCGTAGTAAGTCTCGGGCGGTGCAGTCATAAACTCCATTCCATTTGCTTTTAGTCTATCCCAGCAAGCAGGTAGATCATCACAGGCAAACGCAATGTGTTGTATACCTTCACCATTGTATTGCATTAGAAACTCTTCTATCTGGCCGCCACCGCCACCGCCTGCTTCTTCGTTTAATGGAATCTTTATTTTACCATCTGGGGCAGTCATGGCTTTTGATAAAAGACCTGTATATTCACCTTTTATATCGAAATATCTAATTTCTCTAAAGTTAAACAAATCCTCATAGAATTTAGCCCAGTAATCCATACGACCGCGATAAACGTTGTGAGTCAGGTGATCAAGGGTATGGAAGCCACAACCTTCTGGATGTTGTTCAACGCCGTCAATCCATTCAAAATCGATGTCGTATATCGATTCACCTTCTTTATAACGGTCAATTAAATAAAGGGCCGCTCCACCAATACCTTTTATCGCTGGAAGCTTTAATTCCATCGCTCCGGTTTGCATATCGATAGGTTGAGCTCCATTCTCAAGTGCTAGCTTGTATGCTTTCTGAGAGTTCTTTACTCTAAAAGCCATGCCACAGGCTGAGGGTCCATGCTCTTGAGCATAATAATAAGATGGGCTGTTTTTTGTATAATTAGTAATAAAGTTTATGTCACCTTGACGCCAAAGTGCCACGTCTTTTGATTTATGAGTAGCGACTTTTGTAAAGCCCATAGTTGAAAAGACTGTTTCTAAAATTCCCTTTTCAGGAGCGGTAAACTCAACGAACTCAAAGCCGTCTAATCCCATTGGGTTTTCGAATAAATCTGCCATACTGCCTCTTCTTATTTAAGTTTTTGACCCGATGCCTCTCGCTATTTGTGCTTCTTAAACTCTAATGAGTTTGAATCACAAAGCGAAAGCGTGCATATTTAGTACATAGTAATTAGTTGCAATTGCAACAAAATAGTTGTTATTGCAACTAATGTCAAGTGAAGTTCCAATGAAGTGATAAATCCAAGCAAAAATTATTACGCGTATTACAATTATAAGAGGACCGTTTATGGACGATAAGCAACAACCTTTACTCACCCTAGAACGATATCTCCCTTATCGCCTGTCTATTTTGTCGAATAAAGTGAGCAGTTTAGTTGCCCAGGCGTACAAAGATAAATTCGCTTTATCGATTACAGAATGGCGGATCATGGCTGTGCTAGGGGAATATCCGGGTGCGTCCGCAGATGAGATCTCGGTTAAGACACAGATTGAAAAATCAATCATCAGCCGAGCCATAAGTAAGCTACTAAAACGTAAACTGATAGAGCGAGAGCTTGCAAAGGAAGATAAAAGACGTTCTCAAATTGCACTGTCTGAGACAGGTTTAGAGGTATATCGAGAAATCGTGCCCTTAAGCTATGAATACGAAGAGAAACTGTTGTCATGCCTGAACGAAAGCGAACAGGAAACATTAAGCGATTTGATAGACCGTTTATATTTGCACACAGAGAAACTTGTTTTTTAGTACTAAAATGTGCGACTCACTGATGAATACTCCACTGTCAAAGTCACTATCGTCAATAAGCATGATGCTTAATTATTAAAACAAGGAAATCCGTGTTAGTTAACGAGTTTAAAAACGAAATTGAATGTGAGAATGAACTCGGTGAGTGTGTTTTATGGCATCCGAGCGAAAAACGTTTGTATTGGACCGATATTGAAGGCAAGTGCTTGTATCGTTACGATCCCATTTCGGAGCACAAAGAGATTTTTTGTCTACCATATCGCTTGGCGAGCTTCGCGTTTACGGACCGTCCATGCGTTTTATTTTGCGCTTTTGACCATTCGATCGCGGTTTACGATATGGATTCTGGTGAGTTAAGTCATCTAAACCTCCCATTTACTCTACCAGAAGGGGTGAGGTTTAATGATGGTAAGTGCTCACATTCAGGTAATTTATTCCTCGGCTCGATGCTTGAAAATAAGCCGACAAAAAAGGACATATCTCAAGATGAAATGGGTGCTCTCATTAAGATATCAAAACAGGGTAGCTATTCGGGTAAAGGCTTTGCTTACCAGAAGATAAGATCGAGTATTCGAATTTCGAACGCGATGGCTTTTAGTCCATGTGGACGCTTTGCTTATCATACAGACACTATCACTCGCAAAGTATATGAGTTTACGCTGGATCCTGAAGATAATGACGCAATTATAAGTAAACGCTTGTTTTGTAAATTTGAAAAAGGTGCATATCCTGATGGAGCTTGTGTAGATAAGCACGGTAACTTATGGATCGCACTGTGGGGAGCTGCTTGTGTTGTTTGTATTGCAGGTGATGCAAACGAGAAGTTTCGGCTTCCACTACCTGTAACGCAAGCAAGCTGCGTGACTATTGGTGGAGAAAACATGGATTTACTCTTTGTAACGAGTGCACGCTTGGGGCTCACTAAAGCCCAGCTGGAGAGACAACCTCGAGCTGGGAGTTTGCTCATGTATCAATTAAATGAGCCTATTGGCGTTGCCGAGCCCATGTTCTGTCTTTAGACATCATGTTTCGTTTAAACTAAGTCACACTGCTGCTTAGCTTTTGACTTCAGTGCCCTCATCACTATTATCCAGGTTCACTTTTACAATTTTTACTTTGTCTGCTCTTAAATTATTCTTATTTAAAATACTGTTTAGCTGATACAAAGATATCATCATTGCATGTATTGGAGTGAGATAACCCACTGCATTTAAGTCCTTTAGTTGATCTGCACTTAAAGCTCTAAATGCGTTCTCGTCTATCGTGTATAAACCTTTAATAATATTTGTTTTACCATCTTGATATTGCACTGAAACGTCAACCGAACGTAGAAGCTTCATTTGTTCCAATACTTTACCGAATTCAAATGTTTGCTTCATGTTTGCTAATTGACTTTCAAGCATCCGAGTAGCTTCACTAAGATAGTCAGTTGCAGTGCCGTCATCTTTAAATAATGGCGTTCCTTCTGAGGAAGAAAAAGCATCACTTTCTTCCAAAATTCCTACGGTGTATTGACGTTCATCTTTATCGGAACGCATTAAATAAAGAGGATACGTGCGGATGCTGTTAGGCTGAAAAATAGCCGTCCAAAGTTCATTCTCGATAAACAGGTTGTTCTCCAATTCGAAGCTTGTAATTGCAGAAAGTGACCAACCGCCGTTCTTCTCATTTTTGCTTGCAAACACCGGAAAACAGCTTGCCGCCGCGCTGAGTTCGCTTGCCGTTATTGAGACAAAGTGCTGTTTTTTAGCATAATCGATATGCGCTGATGGTGCGATTTTGAATGACTGATGTTGTTTGCTTGATAATTCGGTAAGTGAAGCCAAATTGTAATATCCTTTATTTTTATTATTGTATGTTTGAGAGCATAAATCGATATCGTATTATCAATTTAATTTATCAACCCTGTTCCTAACATTTTATAGTGGATTAATCAGACAAGTGGTTAGCTAGATAAACAAATCGCTAAATCCACCTTGCAAAAAATGCCAGCGCTGATAGCGTATTAACCCTATAACTATAAACTATTCAACGCAAAGCGGGAAGACAGCGCGCGTCGGTTGTTAACTAATAAAACGTCTTTGTGGCTCTTTATTTAAGGCACGCTTATGAAAAAAATCAAATGGGCTATTTTAGGGTGTGGGCATATTGCCAACACTTTTGTCTCATCCATGTCTCATGTTCAAGATGCTGAAATAGTATCCTGCGCGTCTTCTGATTATCAACGAGCTAAAGACTTTGCACAAAGAAGTAAAATACCTCATTACTTCGATAGCTATAATGAGATGCTTCAGAAACGTGAAATAGACGCAGTCTATATTGCCACTACTCATAATTTTCATAATGAACAAATTGAGATGTGTTTGCGACACGGGAAGCATGTTCTTTGTGAAAAGCCATTGGTGTTGAATGCGACGCAGGCACAAAAACTATATGCCTTAGCTGAGCAAAATCGACTATTATTAATTGAAGCAGTATGGACACGGTTTTTACCTGCTATTTTGTCGCTACAAGATGCCATAAATAATGGCGTTCTTGGCGACGTGCAATGTATTCAAGCAAACTTTAGTTTGAACCGAGACTTACCAAAGGAACATCGCTTAAGAAATAAATCGCTCGCCGGTGGAGCATTATTGGATCTTGGAATTTACCCAATCAGTTTTTCAGACCTAGTCATGCAATGCGCACCATCTAAAATCAGTACCAAGCATATTCCTGATATCACTGGTGTCGACAAAAACTCTTTTTACACACTAGAGTATAAAAGCGGTGCGGTTGCGCAATTATCAGCAGGATATAAATTGTCGGGTCCGACTTACGCGCGGGTCATGGGAACAAAAGGCTTTATAGAGGTTCCTCATTTTTTAGGTGCGCAATCGTACTCACTTCACCTAGAGGGTAAAGATGTTCAAAATTTCGAATTTCCGTTCACGAGCGCAGATAACTTTACATACGAAATCAAACACTTTAATGAGTGTTTACAGCGAGATGATTTAGTAAGCGACACTTTACCAGCAGCCACTTGCATCAGAGTCATGTCAATCATGGATCAAATAAGAGAACAATGGGGTCTCGTGTATGACAATGAAGAAACAAGCGCGATATCTTAAAATATAAATGCTCCAGATTACTCAAGAGTATTTATCGCCCGCTATCATAATAAGGCCCTAAGACTGAGGGATCTGACTTTTCAAGTATTGGAATATTTCTCTCGCAGCCGTGGGTGGTTTGCTTTCTTTTTCTTGCTTTTGCGCAAGCCTTAACAACTGTCTAAGTTTCTGTCGTTCTAACTCAGGATATTCAGACAGTAAGTGATTGATACCGTCGTCTTGTTTTTGAAGCACTAAGTCGCGCAAGCGCTCGAGTTCGTGAAAATGACGGTTAGACTCTATATGTGAACTTTTTAAACGAATCAAAGCAGCTTGTATCGGCTCAACGTCGGTACCTCGCAGCAACTTTCCAATAAGCTGAAGCTGGCGTCTAAATCCGTCTTTTTTGCGATTAATGCGTGTTGCTAATTCAACCTGCTCTAACAATTTTGGCTCTAGCGGCACTTTGTCTCTTTCGCCTTTTGTCAGCTCCACAAGCTCTAACCCCAGTTTTTTTAGCTTTTCGGCCTCTTGTTTAATCTGGGTCTTACTTAAGACTTCATCTTTTGCGTGTTCGTTTTCTGTTGACTTTGATGTCATGGTCAATATTTCATTCATTTAATGATAAACTGGCTAAATTGTAACGAGAGCGACATTAATTTAATAGTGAAACTTACCATATGCAGATTAAGCAACAATTAAGTGATATCCAAAACATCGTCGAAGACACTCTTGCTTTTGCAAAAAGAGAAGGCGCTACAGCGGCAGAGGCAAGCATGTCAAAAGTACAAGGCATTGCTGTCAGTACTAGGTTCAAAGAAGTAGAGAACCTAGAATTTACCAATGATGGTGGTTTGGGTATTGCAGTGTTTGTCGGTAAAAAGAAAGGCAGCGCTTCGACGGCTGATTTGTCTGCTCCGGCATTAAAATTAGCGGTGAGCAAGGCAGTTGAGATTGCAAAGTACACCAGCGAGGACGACTGCGCCGGAATTGCAGATAAAGACTTAATTGCAACAGACTTTCCAGATCTAGATTTATATCATCCACAAGCACTTGACGCAGATGAAGCTCTTAAGCATGCCTTAGAGTGCGAGACTGCTGGCTTGGATTATTCAGATAGTATAAGTAACTCTGACGGCGCGTCCTACAATGCCAACTTGGGCGTTAGGGTCTATGGTAATACTCATGGAATCAATGCGGGCTATGCTAGCAGTCGCTACAGTCTAAGTTGTGTACTGATTGCAAAGAAAGATGAAGACATGCAACGTGATTATGCATACACAGTCGCAAGGCGTGCTAGCGATCTGAAAGGCGCATATGACGTGGGTGTTGAGGCTGCAGAACAAACCCTGTCGCGTTTAGGTGCGCGCAAAATACCGACTATGAACGCGCCTGTTATGTTTCATAGAGACATTGCATCTAGTTTGTTTGGTCACTTGATTGGTGCCGTAAGTGGCGGTAGCTTATATCGAAAATCTAGCTTTTTACTCGATTCGATTAACACTAAACTCTTTCCTGATTGGTTGCAGATCCAAGAACGTCCATACATAAAAGGAGGGCTTGCAAGTTCAAGTTTTGATAACGAAGGCGTTCAGACAAGGGACATGGACATCATAAAAGATGGCGTGTTAGCAAATTATCTTTTGACCAGTTACTCGGGTCGAAAAATGGGCCTAAAAAGTAATGGTCATGCTGGTGGTATACACAACTGTATCGTGAGCGACACGGGACACTCTGATGAAGACTTATTGAAAGCAATGGGCACAGGGTTGGTGGTAACCGAGCTAATGGGGCAAGGAGTGAATATCGTCAATGGTGATTACTCTCGAGGCGCTGCGGGTTTTTGGGTCGAAAATGGGGTTATTCAATACCCAGTACACGAAGTCACGATTGCTGGTAATTTACGAGATATGTTTAAAAATATTGTCGCTATTGGTTCTGAGCGTGAAGTGCGCGGTGCACTTCAGACGGGCTCAATCTTGATAGATTCTATGAAAATTGCAGGGGAATAAGCGAAAAGACCAGCGAATTATCGCTGGTCTTGGTCATCATGGAAAGGAATGACTAAGCTTTAGCTTTAAGTGCTTGCGCTTTTAATTCCTCTAAAGATTCTGTAAAACGCGCGTGAATAGTATTGAAAGCGGCTTCATTAGATTGACCAGCCATTGCAGCGAGCTCTTTCATATTTACGAGTGCTTTTTCTACTGTCGATTTAACTAGAGCAGTCTGATCAGCTAGCTTGTCTTGAGGTTGACCTGCAGCAGATAACTCTTGAAATACGCTCTGCATTTCTTGCATCGCAGTGTTCATGATCTCAGCTTGACGAGTGAAAACAGATTGCATGCCTTCAACAGCTACTTTATTGGCTTCAGCTAGGGCTTCTAAGTTTTTTCGTTGGCTTTCCATGATGCTATTACCGTCAATCCCGGGAAACTGCATCTGTGAGAACGCTTTACTAAAATCACCCATCACCTTATTAGGGTCAAAATCACCAAACATTTTTGTTGGATCTATTGCGAAAGGGTTTTGTGCTTGCTTGCTATTAGACATAATGTCACTCCATAAATTACTTGTATGATGTGTGTCAGGAATACCAGTAATGCAACTTCGCACGATATCCAAAATTTCAAAGGCCACCGACACGTTCATAGGGTAACAAAAAGCCAAAACGAGATACAACACGCCTATAGTCTAAATACTTAAATGCTGTAAAGTGCTCAAATAAAAACTTGTTTGATTGTGCATCAAAAAAAGAAAATGCTGCGCTAGGAAATAAAAAAAGCCCAAGGACAGTTTCGTCATTGAGCTTTAAATAGTTGCTATGTACTAAAAGAAGTAGGTTTTAGTCGACTTCCCCGCAAAAGCGATAGCCTTCGCCGTGAATAGTTACAATTAATTCTTCGTCATTAGGTTCGGATTCAAAATGCTTGCGTATACGTCTGATGGTTACGTCAACGGTACGGTCATTAGGTCGTAACTCTCTACCAGTCATTTCCATAATGAGTTGTTCGCGCGTTAATATTTTTCCTGGATTGCTAAGGAATAAATGAAGCGCTCTAAATTCACTCCTAGGTAAACGAAACTCGTTCGCAGCAGGCGATATCAAACTTCGGCTGTCACCGTCTAAAGTCCAGCCATTAAACTTGACCTTGCTAGGTAAGTCGTCATCTTCTGCGGTATTGCTCGTCCGAGAAAGCAGATTTCGTGCGCGTATTGTAAGCTCGCGAGGGTTGAATGGTTTTGTTAAATAATCATCCGCACCAATCTCCAAGCCTAAAATACGGTCTACATCATTGTCTCTACCGGTTAAAAAGATAAGGCCGACGTTTTTTCTGTCGCGAACTTCTCTAGCCAGTATTAGACCATTCTTCCCTGGCAAGTTAATGTCCATAATCACCAAGTTAATATTGTTATTCTCAAAAAAACCGTGCATCTCTTCGCCGTTTTCGGCTTCAAATACATTATAGCCTTCTGCTTCAAAAAGGCTTTTGAGCGTGGTCCGTGTTACGATTTCATCTTCTACTATTAATATATTTGGTGTTTGCATGTGCACTCTTCGCTTACTTATTAATGGCTAGTTTTTCACAATTTGATTATTAACAATCATACTGCAATCAATAAAAATCTTGCCGATTCGTGAATCATAAAGACGACTCCTATAATGAATTGCTCTTATGATTCAAATTTTGACGCTGTAACCCTTTAATCTTCCGATGTTCAGTATTTCAAAAATCAGCACATATTAAAAGTAACTTTTTTGTTAATAGACAAAAATTTATGAATGAAAACAGAGTTTTTAAGGCCTCTATGTCTATTTATACGACTATAAGGTCATTACAAGTTATAAAGCTTTTCGTAGTTTTGTGCAGAAGATTCCCATGTAAAACGGGTTTGCATGCCAGTAAGACGCATTTTTTTAATCACACTCGGGTACTCGTTATATATTAACAGTGCTTTTCGAAGAGTCGATAGTAGTGCTTCCGAATTAGGCTCCTTGAAAACAAAACCGTTTGCGTTGTGCGCATTAAAATCATTCACAGTGTCAGCAAGACCCCCAACGGCTCTCACAATTGGGAGCGTGCCATAGGCCAAACTGTACATTTGATTAAGCCCGCAGGGCTCAAACTCTGATGGCATTAAAAAAAAGTCTGCACCCGCTTCAATCAAATGTGCAAGTTGTGGTTCAAAGGCTTCGATAAAAACAGCTTTATCAGAATGGCCGAGCATTTGCTCTCGCAGACGATCGACGATGTCTTTTTGACCAGTACCCATTATCACTACTTGCACTTTATGTTGCAGTAATTCAGCGATAATCGGGATGATAAACTCAAAGCCTTTTTGCCGAGTAACTCGGCATACCATCCCAATCAGTGGTGTGTTTTTTAATATTGGTAAAGCGGCTCTTTTTTGCAGGGCCTTTTTGCAATGTTGCTTTTTTTCGAGTGAATCTATATCAAAATTTACAGGTATATATTCGTCGATGCTAGGATCCCACTGACTATAATCACAACCGTTTAGAACACCGTGAACCTTGTCTGGATATCGGTTAATGATTTCAAATAAGCCGTGGCTTCCCAAATGTGTTTTCAATTCTTGAGCATAACTTGGGCTTACCGCACACACGTGATCAGCATACGCAATACCATTTTTCAGCATGTTTAAATCTGCGTTTTCTACTTCTAACTGGGAATATGCATACTCGTCTAGGAGCGGCACTTGATTGAGCTTTTCGATACCTTGAAACGCTGCATTATGTATAGTTAAAACGCTTTTGCTATTCTCAAAAAAATCACGCGGGCTAATAATTTGGTGACGCGCTAGAAAATCGCTTTTCACAAAGTAGGAAACCATTGCCGTATGCCAATCATTAGAATGAATCACGTCCGGTTTAAAATTAATGAAATGAGAGGTCTGAAGAGCGGCAAGACACAAAAAGCTAAATTTCTGAGCGTTGTTTGCGTGGCTTGTATCTTCGTAAGCTGAGCGACTTTCCGAAAAATAAACGTGATCAATTAGATAACACGTTAATCCATGCAGATTAAGCTCTTTCACTTTATATTGATAATGAGAGCCATTTACGAATAAGGATTGAGTCGGTAAGGCATCAACGAGTGCTGTATCGGGCATTAGTTGCTTATAGTATGGCAGCACTAAGGCTATTTTGTGACCTCTGGCTTGCAAGGCAATTGGGAGTGCTTTACCGACGTCAGCAAGCCCGCCTGTTTTGATTATGTCTTCAACTTCTGATATTACAAAAAGAATATTCATTATCTTATCGCTTCACGGCTTTATAAACAGTGTACTTAGGGCTTTTCGTTGTTTCTTGAAATGAGCCGTAGTTGTCACTGAAAATGTCTGGATATGGAAGAAATCGATTCGCTACTATCATTAGCGTGCCAAACTTCTTGCTATTTAAATACGAGTTTTTAATGAACTGATTTGTGATCTGATAATTATTTTTCAGTCCTTCATGAAATGGCGGATTACTCACAATAAGATCAAATGCACCGTCGGTATCGACAAAGCCATCATTCGCTCTAATGTCCATAATTAACTTATTAAGGTCTGCTGATTTTTTTGCACAATGAAGAGCAAGAGAAAAAACGTCACTTAAGATTACTGGACATCGCAAGCTCTGTCCCTTCTCACTAAAGTTGACAAGTTCCTTATCGCATTGTGTTTCATTGCTTTTTTTGGTGTTTATTATGTTGAGTCCGTGCTTTCGTTTTACTAGTCCGATGTAGCAACCAATAATACCTGTTCCACAGGCAAAATCATAAATGTTCGCTTTACTTTTAACGATAAGTTCATCATCAAGCGCATTGAGTAAAAGCTGAGTACCCGCGTCTACCTGCTTATGTCCAAACACTCCAGGTAGAGAGTAAAGACTTACTGTGACATCGTTGATCGTGTGTTTCCGGGTAAGGGAGTAATCATCTAGAGAAAATTGTAATTTGGGCTCTTTTACTTCAACTGCATATAGGCCGCAGTGCTTAGCGCTGTCTAGCTTGTTGACTGGCTCTCCTACATCACCTAACAATTTTGCGACGCTTTTGATACCACCTTTGTTTTCTCCCACAACCAATACAAGCCCATTCGGCTTTACAATGCAGGCTGCGTTGTCAATCAGCATCTTGAGATGTTGTTTTGACTTTGGAAGGTAAATTATAACGCCATCAAACAGCCCATCTAAATAGTCATGAGAAATTCTGCAATCAGAGTACCGAGGGTCATTATTTGGTATCGGATGCAAACTGGCACCAAAAATTTGTTTTTGATCAGCGAAGCGTTGGCATTCCTCAAATACATTTGCATATTGATGAAATCCAACTAAATCTGGATTGTCAATTTCTTTGAAAATACCGCTTTCAGTTGGATTAAATAAAGCCCAACGACCCTGTTCAAAGTAGTCTGCACTACGCAATAAAAGCTGACTTTGGAGGCTCAACATTAGGCCGTTCTCTCATAAATTATGTCCCAAACGCCGTGGCCTAACTTCTGACCTCTGACTTCAAACTTAGTAATAGGTCGATATTCTGGACGTTCTACATATTTTCCAACGGTAGAAATGTTATTATAGCCCTCTAGTGCATCCATTACATCCACCATATGTTCAGCATAGGGTTCCCAATCTGTCGCCATATGGAACTGACCACCAAGCTTTAGTTTATCTTTGATTTTAAGCGCGAATGATTTTTGTACTATACGACGTTTGTGATGGCGCTTTTTATGCCATGGGTCTGGAAAAAACAATTGAACTCTATCTAGACTATTATCAGAAATACATTTGTCTAGCACTTCAACAGCGTCGTGTTCAAATACGCGTATGTTCTCTATTTTATGTTCTTCGGCTAGCGCAAGACACGCGCCAATTCCAGGTTTGTGAACTTCTATCCCAATAAAGTCGACGTCGGGTTGATCGACAGCCATTGCAACTAAGGATTTACCCATGCCAAACCCGATTTCTACTACTTTCTTGTTGGGCCGTGAAAAGACCGATTCAAGATTCAATAAACCATCGTCAATACAAAGACCCAGCTTTGTCCAGTTATCATCAATAGCCTTAGCCTGAGCTTTGGTTAGACGTCCTTCTCTTTTTACAAAACTTTTTACTTTTGAAATGTACACGCCTGCTGCGCGAGCTTCTTCTTCTGATTTAAAGCGACTCATTAAATAGATGTCTCGTTATGGTCTTGGTCCTCGCATATACTTTGCGCGAACAACAATGATGCTGATGAGATAGATTAGTAGCCTGCATTATCCGAATACCAGTGTGAAATGCAACAATGCGATACTGCAAGCATTAAAATTTATCTTATCTGAGCGCTTTAAATGTCGCAGAGTAAAAATCAACTTTCGGCTAATAGTATGAATATGAGGGCTTAACTTGAATAAAATGCAATGCGCTACGCTGCTAATCCGACATTGTGCTGTTAATCATGTTTGAGCGTATTATGATGAATCGCAATAAATACGTATGCTTGATTTAAACCTTGTATGCGTGTTTGAGTATTAAATTTTATAGGAAACATTTTAGAATTTTATGGGTAAGGTCACTTCGAAGGTTGAAAAGTTTGGCAAGCAAAGTAAGTTAGCAGAAATAGAAGAAACAGAGCACAATTTTAGCGAGCAACTACTTACTTGGTTTGAACACTCTGGCAGGAAAGATCTGCCATGGCAACAGAACAAAACTAGATATTCAGTCTGGGTCTCGGAAATTATGCTCCAACAGACCCAAGTGACAACCGTTATTGATTACTTTACAAGATTTGTCGCCCGCTTTCCGAGCGTCGTTGATTTAGCGAACGCAGGACAAGACGAAGTCTTACACCTATGGACGGGCTTAGGGTATTATGCTCGAGCGAGAAACTTACATAAAGCCGCGATTAAGATCAGGGACGAGCATCAAGGTGTTTTCCCAAGTACTTATGAACAGGTATTAGGTCTACCCGGTATTGGTAAGTCTACTGCTGCCGCTATACTCTCGCTGGCTGACAACCAAGCTTATGTCATTCTTGATGGCAACGTGAAACGAGTACTTGCTCGCTATTTTTCTGTCGAGGGCTGGCCCGGGCAAAAAAAGATCGAAGATACGCTTTGGGAATACGCTGAGCTTCTCAAACCAAAACCACAGCTGATAGAGAATGTTTCCTCAAATAGGCCAGAAAACTGCCTTTTAAATAAGAGTGAAGAAAAGGCCGTTACCGAGGGGCAGCAATCGTATCAGCTTACCAGCGCTCGAAATGATATCTATTCAAATTATACGCAGGCAATGATGGATTTAGGTGCCACTCTTTGCACTCGCTCTAGGCCAAAATGCGATATATGCCCTGTTCAGTTGACCTGTTTGGCATATGCACAGGGAAAACAAACGGAGTTGCCCCACCGTAAGCCGAAAAAAGATAAACCGACGAAAACCACGATAATGCTAGTACCTTTTTTGGCTGGCCGTATATTGCTGCACAAACGTGAACAGAGCGGGATATGGGGCGGTTTATGGGGTTTTTTGGAGTTGCATCGCAAGCAAGAGCTTGAGCATTGTTTCGATGAATCTTATTTGTCCCCCTTGATTAAAAATGGTAAAGCACAACTTAAAAAACTGGATAGCTTTGTGCATACTTTCAGTCACTTCCATTTAGACATTCAGCCGGTGATGCTAGAATTAAATCCTGAAGCTTATGAACAAAGTGAAGAAAGTATTATTGAAAGCTTAGCGGATTCTCTTGAATCACTTTCTGACGAGCTACACGAAACAATAAATGCATCACCGATTCGTTGGTTTGATTACAATGAATTGGGCGATGTAGGTTTGGCGGCTCCGACCGTAAAAATTATAAATCAAATACAATCACTTTATTAAAGGTTATCTATATGAGTCGAACAGTGTACTGCGAATACTTAAAAAAAGACGCACCAGGTTTGGATTTTCAAATGTATCCAGGAGACCTTGGTAAGCGCCTGTTTGAAAACATATCTAAAGAGGCGTTCGCGATATGGCAGAAAAAACAGACCATGTTGATTAATGAAAACAAATTGAACATGATGGAAGCCAACGATCGTAAATTCTTGGAAGAAAAAATGTCTGCTTTTTTGTTTGAGGGGATAGAACCAACGATAGAAGGCTATGTGCCGCCTACAAAATAAGCAGTCGATACTTCAAAAGTAAATAATGCGGCTTTTTATCCAAAAATTAGTTGACTTGAGTAGGTAAAATCCGTTTAATACGCACCCACAACGAAATACGCATGTATTTTGCCTCGATAGCTCAGTTGGTAGAGCAGCGGATTGAAAATCCGCGTGTCCCTGGTTCGATCCCGGGTCGAGGCACCATTATTCTAAAGGGCTCAACGTACGTTGGGCCTTTTCTTATTTGGGCTAAGGGACACGCGAATGCGTATCCCTGCCGGTAACCGTAAGTCACAATCCTGGGTCGAGGCACCATTATTCTAAAGGGCTCAACGTACG
>CBFHTO010000032.1:0-43614 GCA_965658765.1 Glaciecola sp.
ATCAAATCAGCACATCAAAAAGTACCTTTTAATATTAACTAATAAAACCCAAACGGATTAAATTACATCCCGCAATCAATAATACAATCAGTGTGATTTTTCTAAACTGAGAATGACTTAGCTTGAACTGTATCTTAAACCCTATCCACATTCCGATGAGGGCGGGAAGAAGCAACAGAACAGAAAACGAAATTGTGCTCGTATTTAAAATACCCGATTGAAGATGGCCGAATAAGAGCGCTATAGAGCCCAAACCGTAAATCACCCCTTGCACAATTACTTGCCGTTCCTTTGGGCTATCAATCGCAAGTAAATACAGAACAGTAGTAGGCCCCCATGTACCGGCTAAGCCACCTAACATACCGGATATAGCACCAACCAAGTACTCACTTATTTTGTGATAAGCAGGTCTAATTGATAGCTTAATCCCAACAAGTTGAATCAAAGTCAAAATCAATACCGGGATACCAATAATAAAATAGAAAGTTTGATTTGGAATACTAGGCACAAGCTGTGCCGCGATAAAAATAAATACGCACGTAGCAAGGATATATCGCCAATGCAGTCTAGATACTTCTGCGGCGGCTCGGATACCAGTATGAAAAGCCTGATACATATTACTAAATACGATGGGCACTATAATGGCTGCTAAGGCCAATTTAGGTTCAACTATTGAGCCAATGAGTGACACCATGATTAAAGGCATAGCAAAACCAATAGCACCTTTAACAATTCCGGCGGCTAGCGTAATACCGATGGAGAGTACAAGAACAAAAACCTCTAGCTGCTGCAAGGTCGATATATCCATTATGTTTCGTATTTCCTCTATGTACTTTCGTTGTTGATTAGAATGTCAGCGTCAGCATTGTGTGACCAATACATCTATTTGTCACAAATATAAGGCTTAAAGCTTGCTGATTTATCTTTATGAACTTAAGTGCGTATCGGCTACTATTTTTTGACTGCTTCCGCATCTTTTACTGACTGCCAAGCGGCCTCCATTTGCTCAAGTTTAGCCTCCTGAACACTCGTTCCTCTTTCACTTAGGTATTTTTCAACTTCCATAAAACGCGAAGTAAACTTTTGATTTGCCCTAATTAAGGCACTCTCAGCATTTACCTTCAGGTGCCGTGATAAATTGACCACAGCGAATAATAAGTCTCCTACTTCCTCTTCAACTTTATCCTGTGCAAGCTTATCTGCCTTTAGTTCATCTTCAATTTCAATCAATTCCTCTCGAACTTTGCATATTACCGGTGCAATGCTTGACCAATCGAAACCTACCTTGGCGCACTTTTTTTGAATTTTTTCTGCCTTTAATAGAGGGGTCATTCCTTGCGGAATGTCATATAATAGAGTGTTTGAAATATTCTTAAAATCACGCTTGTTTTGTTTTTCTGAACGTTTTATCTCGTCCCATCTTTTGGCAACATCTTCCGTGCTACCAAGCGTTTCGTCTCCAAAAATATGCGGGTGCCTGCGCTCTAGCTTATCCACTATAGTCGATGCAATCTCTTCAAAATCGAACTCTGACGTTTCTTTGCCCAGTTGAGCATAAAACACAACTTGAAAAAGTAAGTCACCTAATTCTTCTTTGATATCCTCAGGTTCTTTGTGAAAAATGGCATCCGCCACTTCGTAAACTTCTTCGATGGTATATGGCACGATAGATTCAAAATTTTGCTGCTTGTCCCAAGGACAGCCCTTTTCCGGATCTCTCAATATAGCCATTATCTCAAGTAAACGCTGGGTATTTGGAAGTGCTTGTGTCATTACTCTTACGCTCTCTCATTTTCTTGATTACAAAGGCATTAGATATTGTATACGCTTCTTTAAGTGTATTTAATTCGGGCGAGTTGATGGTGATTAAACACTGAGGAGCTTGATGTATCCTATATAGTGTTATCAGATAGTGCAGGCTTATTACAAAAACAAAGCTAAGAATTTAAAATAATTTGGCCTTGGCTCTGCATATACGTTTGTTGAATAATAATCGCATCATTGCTTGCACGATGCCTATCAATATTCAACTCGTTTATTACTTTTTCTTTAGTATTTGACCATATCGCCATTTGAGGCTCTTTAAGTATCATCTCGAGCGGACTAATTTTAAACGCCATCTTTACTTGTGAGCGTTCAAACAAAGAGCTTAGCCATGGCGAATCAACAACCCAGCCGTCGCTATATACATTTTCGTCCGTCAACAAAGAATTTAATTGCTTACAAACCTCTATACCGTGCTCTCCTTTTTCAAACAACATATCTCGACTAATACCATGAATTTTCTCAGCGCTTTTGTCCCAATAGGTCCAATCATTAAAGGGTTTAATCAAGGTGCAATATCGCAGTCCATCTCGCCGCGCAAAGCCAATTTCTATCGGATAACTTGAAGAGCCAAATCCACTTGCTTCAACATCAATAATGGTCGGTATACGCATAATATGGCTTAGTGATACTTGTTGTGTCGTCTGATACTTAAGTCTAGTTGATTATTTGATATATGTATAAACTTTTATGTCGTCGATTTTTGAATCTTTAACTTACAAAAGTCTTCCAATAATTACTTTCACTTTTATGGGGCCACTAGACCACTTTGTGTTGCGTACCTTATGTATCCTTAATATAGTCATAGCCTATTTTCGACGACCAATACTTTTCGATACAATCCAATAAAGAATATGTAAATAAGCGATTTAATATAACTACTCGCATCGAAAAGTATGCTTGGGTACTCGATTATTTGCTGGTAATTATTATCGCTCGTCACGTTTTAATGATTGAGGCTATTAAAGAATCTAATGAAGTCAGAACTTAGCAATACTACAGACAATGGTTTAGATATTTCACAAGCAATGGCTTATCAAATTCTAAACGGCTTTGACAAATCCTATCGTCGTTACAGTCGCATTACTATCGGTGCACAAGAGCGCTTTGAGAAGTGTCAATGGGCTGCCTCGCAACAAGCCATTAAAGAGCGCATTACAACCTACAAAGAAAGCCTTTCTGAAGCCGTCACAGATATTTATCAGCGGATTCACCCACATCAGCAAAGTCCTGAGTTTTGGTTGAAAACAAAACAACACTATTCAAAGTTGTTGACCGACCACCCACAGTTTGAACTTGCTGAAACCTTTTACAATTCGGTGATTGGTCGAATATTTAGACATAGCAAGATTGATGACAATATTATGTTTGTTTTACCGAGTCGCTGCTATTTAGCAGGTCAAGACAGACACAAAGTCATTAATAGTTTTGATACATCAAGCACAGTACGAGAGCTATATGAAATCATTTTTAAAACATATCGTTTCAAAGTACCGTTTGATGACTTAGAGCAAGATATCGACAACCTAGAAAAAGCTCTCAGAAAGCGGCTGACAAATGAACAACTTGCTAGTGTGCATTCCGTCGAAATATTACAACCCGTGTTCTACCGTGGCAAAGCTGCTTACATTATAGGCCGTATTTGCATGCCGTCTGAAACACTGCCTTTTGTCATCGCATTGCAAATGACTGACATCAACACCATTATGGTCGACGCGCTATTAACTGAACGGGCGCACATGAGCGTTATTTTTGGATTCGCTCGTTCCTACTTTATGGTAGACACCCAATACCCCGCAGAGGTCGTCGCCTTTTTACAAGAGTTATTACCACATAAAAAGCATTTTGAATTGTATATGTCGATTGGCTTTTATAAACACGGTAAAACTGTATTTTATCGGAACTATTTACAGCATTTAGATAAGACTTCAGACAATTTTGAGCTGGCACCTGGAATCAAAGGCCTGGTCATGGCAGTTTTTCATCTTCCTTCTTATGGCGTTGTCTTTAAGGTCATTAAAGATGAATTTGCAGAAAGTAAAAAAATTACACGAGAACATGTAAAAGACTGTTATCGCTTGGTCAAAACTACCGACAGAGTAGGCAGAATGGCCGACACTCACGAATACATGAATTTTAGTTTCCCAAGAGATCGGTTTTGCCCTGAGCTGCTTAAATATTTGCTCGACACCTGTGAAAGTAGCGTGGTCATTAAAGATGAAGAAATTCAAATAAAACATCTTTACATTGAACGCAAGATGACGCCGCTCAACATCTACCTAAACGAAGAAACAGACCCAGATAAAATCCGCTCAGCGATCGACGACTTAGGAACTTGCATCAAACAAATTGCATACGCCAATATCTTTCCTGGCGACATGCTGCACAAGAACTTTGGGATCACAAAAACTGGTAGAGTCATTTTTTACGACTATGATGAAATTTGCTACATGAACGAGCGTAATTTTCGAGAATTACCTAAGTCGGATGACCCATATGCATTAGATACGCTCTCAGTCGCGCCAAATGATGTATTCCCCGAACAATTTGAACATTTCATCGTCGGAAAAAAACACTTAAAGGACCTACTCAAAGAGCTTCACGGTGACTTATTACAACCTAGTTACTGGAAGGATGTGCAACAAATCGCGGCGCAAGGTCTTATACAAAACTTTACGCCCTACCCAAAGAGTCTGCGCTTTAGGCAGGGACCCAGGGCTTAAATTACATGGTTTACGACGTATTTAGCTGAAGTATTTAAGCAAGCAAAAACCAGAAGTGTGCAACAAGGGTACCCATAGCCACTATCCAGCTTAGACTTCTTAATTTATCAAGATTCGCCCAATAAAACGCGAGATAAAACACTCGCAATATAACAAAGGCAACAGCAAGTTGAGCGGTATAAACTGTATGTTCGTCAAGTGCCAGTACTAACAATATCGTAGGTGCAAAAAAACAAATTGCTTCAAAGCAATTTTGATGAGCTGCATTTGCCCTAGCTCCGAGGCCTGTTAGCCTAGATTGTTGTTCACGAGGATGCTTGTTGTCGTAACCGCCAGATTTCGCCATTTCGACCGCAAGTGGGATTTTTGCAATAAGTGGCATGACCAAGACGATGCCAAGACAAATAATAATAATAAACACGTTTCTGATCTCTTTTTTAAAATTACGTTTAATTAAGGTGACAAAGTGTAGCCTTTTGACTATCTTTTTAGAATGAAAATATTGATTGTAGAAGACGAACCAACCGTAGCCGCGTTTATTCAAAAAGGGCTCGAAGAAAATGGGTACCAGGTTGCTCACGCAGCAGATGGTGAAACTGGCTTATCGTTAGCGTTGAGCGGTAACTATAACGTAATAGTGCTTGACCGAATGCTACCCAAAATGGACGGTATCGACGTGCTCCACGCTTACAGAGAAAATGGGGTGAACACACCTACGCTCATTTTAAGCGCAAAGAATAAGGTCGATGACAGAGTTTCTGGATTAAGGGCTGGTGCAGATGATTATTTGACGAAGCCTTTTGCGTTCGAAGAATTACTTGCCCGCATTGAGATATTAGCATCACGAGCGGTACTGTCGAATCAATCACAACCTGAATTGATGCTCGGAGATTTGAGACTGGATCTAATTAATCGGAAAGTTACGCGCGATGGTCAAAGCATCGATTTACAATCAAAAGAGTTCAAGCTACTTGAATATCTGATGCAAAATCCAAAAAAAATAGTTACTCGAGCAATGCTTCTTGAAAAGGTATGGGAGTATACTTTCGACCCGCAGACGAATGTGATTGACGTTCATATCAGCCGCTTGAGAAATAAAATAGATAAAGGCTTTGCATATCCTATGATAGAAACAATCAGAGGCGCAGGTTATATGATCAGCAGCCGCAATTAGCAATGCGAGCAATTAAGGCTTACACGAAAAGCTCCAGTTTTGTCATTAGTTTTATTTTTATTACGCTTTTAATGTTAGGAGTTGGGTTTAATACCTACACCTTAACCGTCGCAAGTGATGACTTACTTATTCGGGAAACCGAAGCTGCTATTCAGGCTGATATCGGAGGATTTAGGAGCCTCTACAAAGTGGCTGGCCGTAAAGCTGTGATAGAAGCTGTTAATGAACGAATACAAACCATCAACAATGATTTTCTGTATTATTTAAAAGACGAGGGAGACACCTTCCTCGCGGGTAATCTACAAACATGGCCAAAGGACGATTTCGCACTAATCAAAAACGGCGTGTTAGACATTACAGTAAAACTTCGAAAACCAAATCTCTCGTCTGAGCAAATCGATACATCTTCAATCGTAAATTCATCCTCAAACAGTGTTAATCAAACATACTCAAGCGCAGAGCCAGAAAGAGCAGTTGCGATGGTCATGGAGTTCAACAACAAGGACAGTCTACTAGTCGCACGCAGCGTTAAAGACATAGAGTTAGCGGTAGCATTGGCTCAAACGTCAAGCTGGGTAATGATTGTGATCTTATGTGTTGTCGCTGTCATCAGCCTAGGCGTGGCATATTACGTCGTCTCTAGGATAAATAAAATTTCAGAAACTGCTGACGATATTATTGCAACGGGCGACCTAAGTGACCGCTTGCATGTAGATTCAAATTGGGATGACTTGAGTAAGTTGACTGTCGCACTCAACCTCATGCTAGACAAAATAGAACAATCAGTAAAAGCAATAAGCTCAGTATCGGACAATATTGCACATGACCTTCGGACCCCTCTTACTCGCTTAAAATCTCACATCGAAGAAATTAAAGATGAAGAAGAACGTTACACCCTTATCGAAGAATGCAACACTCTTTTAGCGATCTTCAACTCCCTATTACGCATAAGTGACATTGAGCATAGCAACAAGAAATCAGAATTTAAGCGCATTAATTTGAGCGATGTGGTGGATGATGCTATCGACCTGTATCAACCACTGACCGAAAGCAAAGAAATTGGACTTCACTACAAGAGTCCTGCGAATATTTATTTCCTTGGAGATAAAGACTTGTTGTTTCAAGCATTTGCAAATGTATTGGACAATGCCATCAAGTTTACACCTGAGCATGGTGCGATTAACGTTTTACTCAAAAAGACGGATGATGCCGTTACTTTTAGTATTGAGGATACCGGGACAGGCGTCGATGATGCGAGTCTAAGTAAATTAACTCAGCGCTTTTTTCGGGCAGATAAAAGCCGAACTAGTTCAGGCAATGGGCTTGGTCTTGCATTAGTAAATGCCATCGTGACCTTACACGATGGCGAGATTAGCTTTGGTAAGTCGACCATCCGAGATTCAAATGGGTTAAAATGCACTTTTACATTTCCAAGCAGCATAGAAGACTAGGGACACTTGCGAGCCTTAATCGTTTTTCTTCATAAAAATAGTAACCTCTGCCATGACTAGTCCGAATTTCTTAATATATGACCGGTTCATCATGTTATTATCATCCATTGCGAAAAACCAATCGTCAAAGTTTACTCGATAACTTGTTCCATCTACCTCTAAGTCCATCTCGTAAGTAAAGCTGAACGCGTTTCCAAAAGAGCGACCCGTTGCAGGCCCAGCAATATCTCCGGCGTTTCCGGTATATGTACCATCGGCGTTCTTAGTGAGCGTCCAAATACGCTTCTCAGGCCCGTCTCCCAAGCTATATTCGAAGGTTTCATCCAAAATTAACTTTTCACCTTCAAGTCTCCCGTCGATATTTACAACGAAACGTTGCACTACATCACCTGAGCGATCTTGAACAATACCCCATGCCGTAACATTGCCATCAAAAAACTTCTCTAGCTTGAATTTCGGTGACTGCTGTTGGTATTTAGAACCATCTATAGAAACAGAGCATGCGCTCAACGACAACAATAAAATTGAAACAAATACGGTTTTCGTTAAACGTCCTCGCTGAGCAAAAAACGTCCTTAACTTAGATTTTATTTTTTCGATTACACTTCTATTTCGCATAATATTATCTAACCTTAATTTGACAAGCCTAGTAACTGTTCTCGCATTTCTGGTTCGGATGTGTTTTCAGACAACCATATGTTAAAGAAAGCACGACTAAATTTCGGATCTTCTACTTTACCTAATAGTCGATCGTTGTAGTAAAATACGCTGTGTTGGTTTTCATCTACAATACCCGTTATCGATTCACCCTCTTTTACGTCAGGAAATATCTGATTCATCTGTTGATACCATTTAGCCAAAACAATTTCGTCTACCACGCCTTGTTTTCTCATTTCATCAACAGATCGACTAGCGATGTCGTCACCATCGAAATCACGCAAGTACTTCAAGGTTAAGGCGTAAGGTTTGCTAGCATCGAATTGACCTTCATCAGCGTACAAAGATGCGTCATAAACGTCCCAAAACAATACCGTCAGTCGAGCCTCGCCGACAATTTTCGGATTTTCTATGTAGTTTTGTAGATTGATTCCAGATGCTTTTGCAAGGAAACCAGTACTTAAAAGTATAATTAGCAGGAATTTCATGTTTTTGCCGTGGTTAGATAACTAAATTTGTTAACGTGCCGATAGCTGATTTAGTTTATTAATATTGTGTAATAGAAGTGATTTTATTTACTGATGGCTATTTGACTTTGTTAAAAATAGCCATTTATTATTAGCTTTTAATCAGGTAATTTACGCAATACGGGTTCACGCGCACAAATGCACGACGAATTAAGGACTTATCGCAATGCTAAAACAAAAAAAAATTAAACATGCACTCTTAATATCTACCTCACTAATTACCTTAAGTGCTTGTCAGTCAACTTCAGATTCTAGTAACACAAATATCGGGTCAGAAATTGGTGCTGTAGTAGGTGAAGTGCTTGCTACTATTGCCCCTACTGAGAAAAATAAAAATAAACTGTTTAACCTCTTAGGCTCGGTGCTCGGCGACTCAATTGGGAAAAATATTGAGCGATATTTGGGTGAGCAAGAAAAAATCAAAATGCAAGATGCGACTGTAGCAGCACTCAATAGCAACAGCGATAAACTTTGGGAAAGCGATAACTCAAAGATCAGCGGGGCTGCTCGAGTCATTCAATCAAATGCAACACAGGAAACAAGAGAGTTAAAAGTCCTCAAGTCTAATATTGCAAAAGTCCCTCCTCTAGAAATTATTGGTGAGAACTATGAAGCAACGACTGCGTCTAATATGCGCGGTGGACCAAGCACTAACTATAAAAAAGTTGGCGGGGTTTTAGAAGGTGAACAACTCACTGTTGTCGGCAAAGTTAAGGGGAAAAATTGGTACTTAGTTAGCCACGGCGGTGTTGGAACAGGTTTTATTTTTGCAAACCTTTTGCGTCCATCTGACAAACGTGATCCACTAAATGACGTTAATAATAAAATTGACAACAAGAAGCTTAGTGCATTAGATGTCGAGACTGAAACCGTATGCAGAGAAGTCTCACAAGAAGTAATATTAGAGAGCGGAAAAACAGTGAAAGACACTTTAAAAGCATGTAAAGGACCAAATGGGTGGGAAGTTATTGCATGACATCTTAGGCCTGACCCTGCCGTCACCTAGCCACTCTGTTTCCTTGCCAGAGTGGCCAAATAAGGTGAAAGTCACGGTTAAACGTGACGACCTTATCCACCCAATTATCTCAGGTAACAAATGGCGAAAATTAGCAGGCGTCTTTCCTAGCATTTCGGACGACTCACAAAGCAAAGTGATAAGTTTCGGAGGTGGATATTCAAACCACCTGCATGCACTTGCTTATATTTGCTACAAGACAGACACACCGTTTGTCGCGATTGTCAGGGGTGATTACAGCAATAACATGACACCAATGTTAAAGGACATATCGTCTTGGGGTTGTGAAATACGCTTTGTCAGTAAAGTTGAATATAGAAAACGAACACAGCCTGACTATCAAAAAGAACTATTGATTAGACACGGTGCAAATCTGTTAATTCCTGAGGGTGGCTCGAGTGAGCACGTACATAAAGGCATTGGTATATTAGCGAAAGAATTAGACATAAATAATAACGAACCATATACCCATATCGTATTGCCCGTAGCAAGCGGTGGTACTATGGCTGGACTCATTGACCATTACAATAAGCCAAAGAATGAAGCCTTATGTATGGCTCACTCACCACATATTTTAGGCATAGCCGTACTCAAAGGCCGCGCTTATTTAGAATCATTGGTTGTGCAGTTGAGCGCTAAAGCAAAGGCAAGGAATTGGTCCATCAATCACGACTATCATCATGGCGGATATGCAAAGCGTTCTGACGAATTAATAAATTTTATAGATTATTTTTCAAGCCAGACAAATGTCTTGCTAGAACCGGTTTATTCTGGGAAGTGCATGTATGCTCTTAATTCGCTAATTCTTAAAGGTTTTTTTAAAGATTCAAGTCATATATGCTTTATACACACCGGCGGCATGCAAGGAAACCGCGCCTCTTAGAGCGTATTTAGAATAATTCGGGTTGAACTTTTCTACTAGTGCTGTCGTTAACAATATTACGATATGCAATAAGACAAGGACTGGAAATGAAACAAAGTCTCATTTTGCGCCAGCACATACCGTATGCGAGACTTATCTATAAGGCATTGGATTTTTGCTCTATCATGTTGTCCAAATCGCATACCCTATACCCATTTGCAGTTATAGCAATTGAGAACGATATACAGTGTGTCTTCACCCCTAACAGAAGCGATGACGACGAGCTCGGCATGGGGATGATTGAAAACTTACAGGCTTGTATCACTGAGAGGAAGATATTATGCGAATCAACCATTAGCTTGCTGGTGTATTCCGCAACAGTATTGCATCCAAATAAGACAGAAACAGACGCGCTTGTACTGAACATTACAGATAGCGCTGGCCAGAACACTGTGACAATTTATCCCTACACGCATACTGAGAAGGCAATAAAGCTCGACAAACCCTATTCGTGTAACTTTTCGGACTGATTTATTCGTTGTCTTCAAGTTGCTTCAGTGATTTTGCAATTAATCAGAAAAAACTACATATGCCTTTACCTTTGGTTCCTGAACAAGATTCTTGTGTTCAATTTGTAGTTTTTACATCAACAATGATTGCGCTTTCTAGGCGCTTTATAGACGCTTTCTTGGCGCTTTCTTGGCTCTGACCGCGTCGTACTTTGTCGATGCTAAAGCGCTAAGTCAACAGTTTTTAGTAGAGGAATAAATCACTTGTTCTTCAGTGTGCACTTGCTATCATTCGCGAAATTTGGTCTACAATGTTAGATAGCCCATCAACATCTTATTAAGGAAGTAGCTAATGTCTAAAGTGTTAATTATTGGTGCCGGTGGTGTGGCGTCGGTGACAGTTAAAAAATGTGCTCGATTGCCTCAGTATTTTGACGAAATATTTCTTGCAAGTAGAACCTTATCAAAGTGTGAGGCTTTGCAAAAAGAAGTTGGAGATGACCGCGTAAAAGCAGTGTTCGCTTTAGACGCAGACGACGCTGATGAGGTCGCCTCACTGATTACACAAATCAAGCCTGATTTAGTCGTAAATCTTGCACTCCCTTATCAAGACCTTCCTATAATGGATGCCTGTTTAGCAACAAATACAGATTATCTTGATACGGCAAATTATGAGCCAAAAGACGTCGCTAAATTCGAATATTCATGGCAGTGGGCTTATCAAGATAAGTTCAAGAAAGCTGGGATTATGGCTTTGCTGGGTAGTGGATTTGACCCTGGTGTAACAAATGTATATACAGCCTACGCAGCAAAACACTACTTCGATGAAATTCATTATTTAGATATCGTTGATTGTAATGGCGGAGATCATGGGCAAGCATTCGCGACTAATTTCAATCCTGAGATCAACATTAGAGAAATTACACAACCAGGCCGTTTCTTTGAGAATGGCGAATGGAAAGAAACACCACCATTAAGTGTAAGAGAAGACCTTGATTATCAAAATATCGGTGTAAGAGCCTCTTACTTGATGTTCCATGAAGAATTAGAGTCTATAGTTAAGCACTTCCCTACTTTGAAACGCGCTCGTTTTTGGATGACTTTTGGTGAAGCTTACCTCACTCACCTTAAAGTACTCGAGGGGATAGGAATGACCAGTATTGATCCTATTGATTTTCAAGGGCAACAGATTGTACCTCTAGAATTTTTAAAAGCAGTGCTGCCTAACCCAGGTTCGCTGGCTGAGGGATATACTGGGAAAACCTGTATTGGAACATACATCACGGGTCTGAAAGACGGAAAAGAAAAGACCATCTTTATTTACAACAATTGCGATCACAGTGCTTGCTATGAAGAAGTTGGTGCGCAAGCAGTCAGTTACACGACCGGCGTACCCGCCATGATTGGCGCCGTAATGATGCTAAATAAGACGTGGCATCAAGCAGGCGTCTGGAATATGGAACAATTTGATCCTGACCCATTCATGGATATGTTAAATGAACATGGATTACCATGGCACGTGCTCGAGTGCGACAGCCCTTTCGAACACTAAGTTAGTTTGACTACTTAAACTACAACTTGCTTCTCTATTATTGCAGATAATATAAGTATACGAGGGCGTTGAGCGCCCCTTTAATTTGCGCAGGACAAACTATATGCACCAAATTTTGCTCGATAAATCTATCCCCAGTCCGTGTTACGTTTGTGATGAATCTAAACTAAGCAAAAACCTTGAAATCATGCAAATGGTTCAAGAAAAGACGGGCGTCGACATTATTTTAGCATTAAAGGGATTTTCAATGTGGTCCACTTTTCCATTAGTCGGAAAGTATCTAAAAGGCGCAACTGCTAGCTCAGTATGGGAAGCTAAACTGGCTAAATACGAAATGCAAAAAGAAGTTCATGCATACTCCCCCGCATACAAACCACAAGACATAAAAGAATTATTACCATTGTGCGAACATATTTCTTTTAATAGCCTAGCTCAATGGGAACGCTATAAAAGCGATGTATTAGATGCAAAAGTTTCAGCAGGACTGAGAGTAAACCCAGAAAATCAAGAAACAGAGACTGCGCTTTACGATCCATGTGCACCTGGCTCCCGCTTAGGTATACTCGCTCGGCAACTAGAAGGTAAGGATCTGTCTGGAATCGAAGGTTTTCATGTACATAACTTATGTGAGTGCGATTCATATGCAACGGCTCGAACGCTAGAGGCAATTGAAGACAAATTTGGAGAGTATCTACCTAAACTTAAATGGTTGAACTTAGGTGGTGGTCACTTGATGACTAAAAGTGGATACGAGCTACAACACTTAATTGAGACGCTTACTAATTTCCGCGCAAAATATCCTCATTTAAGGATCATAATGGAGCCAGGCTCTGCAGTTGCGTGGCAAGCAGGACCTTTGCTTGCTGAAGTAGTAGACATAGTTGAAAATGAAAAACACATTGCTATTTTAGATATTTCCGCAACAGCGCACATGCCAGATGTACTTGAAATGCCTTATCGTCCAACGATTACTGGGGCTGGTGAAAGTGGTGAGAAAAAATACACCTACAAATTAGGGGGAAACTCCTGCCTAGCTGGAGATGTAATTGATGAGTACAGTTTTGATCAGCCTCTTACCATTGGCGATCGTCTTATCTTTGAAGACATGCTGCATTACACCATGGTCAAAACAACCTTTTTTAATGGTGTGGAACATCCGCATATCGGCCTTTTAAATAAGCAGGGAGAATTCAAGCTATTGCGCTCTTTTACCTATGAAGACTTTAAATCACGACTTTCTTAATCATCTGTGAAAAGTATCATCGGTGAAAAGTGTACCTAAGTTTTTTTTCAAATCACATAAATGCGCCTCTACTTTACGCCAAGCACCAATGCCATTTGAATTAAGCGGTTCTCTTACCTGCTCGCTGCTCGCGGTGTGAATTGGGCGCTTAGTATTATGAAAATCTAGACAATTATCATCGTACTCCAAGCCTATATGATTCAACACGCGTGTAATATGTTGCTGAGGCTCAGCCACTAAATCTTCAAAATCGAGTTGCATCACTTTATTAGGCAACGCGCTTTGCCAATACTCCATTAACTTAATATATGCTTTATACGCGCAAGCTATTTGCTCAAAGCTATAACTAAACTCGACACCCGAATGAAAATATTGTCTATACAAGCTAAGTCCACAGTCCATAGGGTTTCGTCTAATGTCGATGATGATGGCCTTTGGCAAAATCCTATGTATTAAGCCAACAAGGCGGAAATTAAATGGTTGTTTGTCAATAAAAAACGGACGTTTGCTCGTTCTGAATAGTTGCCCCTCTTCCAAATAAGCGTTGCCTAAATTATGAAGGTCTTCATCACTTAGTTTTTCGAGTCCACTGATTAAATTAGTATTGTACTTGTGCTTACACAGGCGCTCGGCTCTTCGCTCTATACTTGGCAAGGTAACTTGCTCTAGGGTCCCTTCAATATCATCGTGGCTGGCGAGCATCTGCTCGAGTAAAGTTGAACCTGAGCGGGGCAATCCAACAATAAATATCGGTATTGGTTCAAGCCTTGCGCGGTTTTCCTTGCTCGTCACATCTTTCCCTGCCCGAAGCCAATCTCGATTGTAAATTTTAATTCTTTGTTCAAACTCATCAACCATGCTCTCGGTAGAATAATTTGAGCAATTTTTGAGAGCGTTTGCCTTTTCATAAAGAACCATAGCGGCATCAGCGCCCTGTGCTCTTTCTCGAAGTTTTGCCAATGCAAATGTTGCTATACAGCGCTTCTCTGGAGGAAGATTTGACTTAAGTAATGACGCTAGTTTCGTATGTTCAGTATCTGAAAATACATAATTTTTAAAATCAGCAAGCGCCCACCAAGCGTCGGCATTTAGTTCGTCATAACGCAGACACTGTTGAAAGGCCTCAATGCTCTCTTTTCTTCTGCCAAGGATACGTAATGCTTGGCCTTGCGTAAGTAATATTTGACTGAGTTTTGCGCGGTCCTGCGCCGCTATGGCAGTCGAGCGTTGACAACATTCTAGGAGCGACTCATATTGTCCATATTTAAATAAGAGCCCTGCGAGTAGCCATAGGGTATCAAAGTTTTCTTGTAGACTGACCATTCGTTTGGCAGCCTCAATGGCGTTGGCGAACTGTCCTGCTTGCACATAACTGTCTATTAACAATTTGCGAAGCGTGAAATTGACCGGCAAGTATTCTAAGTTTTTAGCTAAGACTTGACAGCTAAGTTCAGGGTTATTTTCAGATAAAGCCGCATGAGCAATCGTGAAATAAGCTCTGGGATGATGGGCTTCTTTTAGTAACATTTGCGAAGCCAGATCTGCAGCTTTAGTGAATTGGCGACTTTGCATGCATTGCTGGATCTCCATATATTCACTTTTTAGCGGATCTATACGTTCAGCGTGTTCGGCAACTTGTAACGCTTCTTGAAGATGACCAACCTCGTATAAACAACGGCTAAAGAGTAACCAAGCTTGGTACAAGGATGGATATTGCTTAAGCGCAGGATACAGCAGTGATATCGCATCTGTAAATTTGCGTTTCGAAATCAACTCGTTGGTATGTTTGAGCAGTGATTGCTCTTGGGCGCTTCGCATAAGTAGTTATTTGGATACAACTTTAATAAGCTATGTTAAAAAGCGTATCAGCAATTATTTAACTCCGCAAGGCAAAGCACCTTTGCAAGGAGGCACCATCATTATTCAATATATCATCACAATTAGATGAATCTCATAACCTGGATTTTTTATTTTTGTAAAGCGTCGACTTTCCCCCTAAAATACCCAGCAAATCAGTTCACCTACGTGCAATAATTTTATGTCTCAGACTCAAAAACCCATTATTCTTGCCATTTCAGGCGCATCAGGCTCGGGCAAATCTCTGTTTACACAAAACCTTCAGTTGAGTCTCGAAAAGCACGGTCAATCTGTGCTGGTATTGCAAGAAGATCATTATTATAAAGCGCAAGACCACATCGAACTTGATTTGAGAGCATCGACTAACTATGACCACCCTGATGCCTTTGAGCACGACCTTCTGATGCAGCATTTACAAATGTTGGGCGACGGAGAACCGATAGACTATCCAAGTTATTGCTACAAAACACATACTCGTTTACAAGAGAGTCAGCATTTAAAGCCCGCCCCTATTATCATCATTGAAGGGATCATGTTGTTGACTCAAATTCAAATGTTTAAGCATTTTGACTTCAGAGTATTTGTTGATACGCCATTGGATGTATGTCTTATGCGAAGGATGTTACGCGACACGCAAGAACGCGGAAGGAGTTTATCGTCTGTCGCATCACAATATGAAAAAACCGTTAAACCCATGTATCATAAATTTATACGGCCCAGTAAAAACTTTGCCGATCTGATTGTTCCTCACGGCGGTGAAAACTTCCTTGCCGTCGACGTAGTCAGTGCTTATTTATTAAAACAACAATTAGGAATTACCGCGCATGACTAGCTTTCTAGGCCTACTCTTCTTGTTTGCTCTTGCATTTGCTTGTAGTAAGGCTCGACACCGCATAAATTGGCGCACTGTTGCTGGCGCATTCGCTTTACAAGCTTTAATTGGCGGCTTTGTTCTGTACACGAGTGTAGGTGTCATTGTTTTGGATAATTTGACCGGATTTGTACAAAATATTATCGACTACAGCCGAGCCGGAATAGAATTTCTATTCGGTCCGATTGGTAATTACTCGCTGGGTTTCATCTTTGCGTTCAATGTATTACCTGTGATCATATTTTTCAGTGCGCTTATTTCGGTGCTTTACCACTTGGGCATAATGAGCTTCATTATTAAAATCATTGGTGGAGGTTTAAGAAAGCTCCTGGGTACAAGTCGTCCAGAGTCCATGTCAGCAGCCGCCAATATTTTTGTTGGACAGACGGAAGCTCCGCTTATAGTAAAGCCATTTATTCCACAGATGACTCGCTCTGAGTTATTCGCCGTTATGGTGGGCGGCTTAGCGTCAGTAGCGGGTTCCATAATGGCAGGATATTCTGGTTTAGGCGTAGAATTAAAATATCTTTTAGCAGCAAGTTTTATGGCCGCGCCTGCAGGTTTAATGATGGCAAAACTAATTGAGCCTGAAACAGATTCTCCTAACCAAAGTTTGACTGACGTCAAATCAGACTCTGAAGATTATGCTAACGTACTCGACGCAGCGGCAAGTGGTGCAGCATCCGGAATGAAACTAGCAGTTAATGTTGGTGCAATGCTGCTTGCGTTTATCGCTTTAATTGCAATGCTTAATGGTATTTTAGGATATTTTGGCGGTCTTTTTGGATACGAAGACCTCACAATTCAATTCCTATTGGGAATTTTATTTCAACCTATTGCGTGGTTAATTGGCGTGCCGTGGAACGAAGCACAATTAGCTGGCAGTTTTATCGGGCAAAAAATTGTAGTAAATGAATTTGTTGCTTACTCCGATTTTGTGACTTACAAAGAACAGCTTTCTGAGTCCACGCAGGCGATTGTTACCTTTGCATTGTGCGGTTTTGCTAATCTGTCCTCTATCGCCATTCTTATGGGCGGTATTGGGGCCATCGCGCCAAACCGACGTCAAGACATAGCAAGGTTAGGTTTAAAAGCTGTATTTGCCGCTACCCTAGCCAATTTAATGAGCGCCGCATTGGCAGGCATTTTTTTATCGATTGCTTAAACGATAAAATAAACAACATACAAAATAATAAAATTAAACGACTAAAAAGAGTATTAAATGAAATTAGAAGCCGTTGATTACCAATCTCCCAACGCTGCAAAAGAGTTTGTAGAATCATTAAGACAAACAGGGTTTGGTGTGCTAAAAAATCACCCTATTGCTCAAAAACAGGTAAGCAAGATATATCAGCACTGGCAAATGTTTTTTAATAGTCCTGACAAACACAAATTTGAATACAACAAAGAAACCCAAGATGGATTTTTCCCGCAATCTGTTTCAGAAGTGGCAAAAGGATTTACTAAAAAAGACATTAAAGAGTATTTTCATTATTACCCTTGGGGGCAGTGTCCTGTTGAGCTTAAACGAGAAATAGACGCGTATTATATCGAAACCTCAGCCCTCGCTTCTCAATTATTAAACTGGATTGAGAAAGAATCTCCTGAACACGTTAGTCGCCATTACAAACAGCCGCTTTCTGAGATGATCAGCGACAGTCAACAGACACTATTGAGAATTTTGCACTACCCACCGCTTGCAGGTAATGAGGAGCCCGAGGCAATTCGCGCTGCCGCTCACGAAGACATAAACTTAATCACTATATTACCGGCTGCTAATGAACCAGGCTTACAAGTCAAAACAAAAGATGGCGGCTGGCTTGATGTGCCAAGTGACTTCGGTAATTTAATAGTAAATATTGGCGATATGTTGCAGGAAGCGTCTGGTCACTATTTTCCGTCTACCACCCATCGAGTTATAAACCCACAAGGTAGTGATACAACGAAATCTAGAATTTCGTTACCTTTGTTTCTGCATCCAAGGCCAGATGTTGCGCTTTCAGATAAATACACCGCAGACAGCTATTTGAACGAACGCTTAGCAGAACTGGGTGTTATTTAAGCAATTTAGGCGGGGCTCTTATGACATCTGTTGTCCTAGATCATCCAATCCCGCCTGAAAAGCTCAGCACAAGGTCTTGCTGGGCTTTATGGATAGCTTGAAATGCGGCTTTCAACTGGTGTTTTTCAATAGAAGACAAATCACTTACTCGTACAAAATTGTCATCTACATTATTGTTTAATTGATGTCTCCATCGAAGTCGGTTTAAGAATAACCAGATATCCCTCAGATTAGCCCTATCTTTGCCGGGTAATCCACAGTCGGCGGGTAAATTGTTAAGACGATGCACGGTGGAAGGCAAACTTAAACCACTTTCTAGAGCATATATGCGAACCAAATTATTGATGATTGAAACGCCAGCTTGTTTAATATCAATGCAGTCCGAATACTCTCTTTGCTCAGCATATATAAACTTTTGAAACATTGATAAAGGCACACTTATCGCATTAGCATTTCTTGCAAGTGCAGCTAAAAATTTCGGAGCCTTGAGCAAGGGCTTTCTATATTCTTGCATCGCTTTGTGTATGGCTATATCTCCTGCCACTGCTCGAGAATCTAAAAAAACTCGGTTGTCAAAAACATTATCATTAGACGGGTAATTCACCCAGTTATTTAATTCCTCTTTTGCACTAGCAAGTGACAATCTTAGTTTAGGGTTACTCGCCATAACGTTTTTGTCGCTGAGCTTTATCCCACATTTAGCCAAACCTAGACAAACATACTCACTTAGCTTTTCAAAATACTCTGCTTGCGTATCGTTTGGTTCATGCTCAAGCAATAAGCCGTTATTTTGCACTGAGCCCATAGTTTGCTCTTCTCTTGCCTGTGACGCGAAGACTAACCAACAAAATGCCATTGGCGAATTACCATGAATTTGCTGGAAGAACATGATCAATTTACGCGTTATGATGTCAGTCGCTTGTGCGAGTATTTTGCCAGCAATATCAAAATCTCCGGCTCGCTTTGCGGTGCTTGCGATATATTGCGGTACCTGCCAAGCATTACTAGCAAGTGTTTCAAGATCTTTAGACGATGATAAGTCGCTAATCACAAAAAGAACATTGGCTCTTTGCTGACGGGAGATATCAGTATTTGTGACCATCCCAAACGGCTCGCCAGTTCTTGCATCTACAATCGGCAAATGATGAATGTTTTTCTCGTTCATCAGACAAATAGCATCAAAAATTGTCTTGTTTTTCGTTAGGAAAGCTGGGTTTTCTGTCATGATTTGTTTGACGGGCAATTGTGTATTAAAACCCATTGCAACTACTCTGTTTCTCAAGTCTCGGTCAGTCACGATTCCTAACAGCTTATTCTCTTGCATTACCAAAACCGATGAAATGCGCTGATTACTCATCAATTGTGCCGTCGTTTGAACGCTGTCATTGGGTTTGACTGTGATGGGAGTGTGTTGTACGACCTCAAATAAGGGTTTATATAGCCACATTGAATTCGAGTCACTCACCGCTTTGTTTTGTAGAGCGTCAGAGTTTAAAGCAGTAAAAAACTGCGCAAAAGCCTGTTCCTGAAAGCAGCGTCGAAAGAGTTCAGCGCTTATGCAGATTATTCTTCCCGGGCTATCGACAAGCACTTTAAGCTTATATTCCACGTCATCTAGCAGACTTGGGTAGCCAAAATAATCACCTTCACTCAAATGCTTGATGGGTCCTTGAGAATCAGTAACACCAAATTGACCCGTTTCTATGAGGTACAAACATCGTTTGTGTTGTTGAAAAAAAACTTCTTTATTTTCATTCGTTAAGTCAGTTACGTGACTGTTTTGTGCAATCTCGGTCAGCAATTGAGAATCAAGCTCATCAAATGGGCTTTCTTGGCTCAAGAAATCGAAAATCTGTTGTACAACTGCTGACATTCATGTCTCCTAATTTAATTGCAATGCCTAGAAATAATCCAATATCTCTGACTACATTAAGTACCCTAACTCACATTTAGATACAAGATAATTAGGCTTTAGCATAACCTAGTTTGATTATTGAATAAGAATTGCAATAGATTATGCAGATGGATGTATATCGTCGATATGTTTTATAGCCTAGCTAATATAACACGATGTTTATAAACACTAAGTCAGTAAATTATCTGCAATACTCAAAATCAACATTTGAATCGCCAAGAGTTGTTTACTTAAAAGCGCAAAATGATACTTTGCTCATATAAGAACTGTAGTAACATGCGGTATGATACAGTGTTGAATGTTTTTATAGGAATTGACATGTCAATAGGTTGGCTGGCACTAGCGCTTGGTTATTTAACGGTTCTATTTTGGATAGCTCGTTGGGGGGATACAAATTCACCCACGGCTCGTTGGATTACATCGCATCCTTTAGTATATAGCCTCGCCTTAGGTATCTATTGTACTGCATGGACATTCTTCGGCGCCGTAGGGCAAGCCAGCGAACAGCAATGGATGTTCTTGCCAATACTGCTTGGCCCGATACTCGTGTACTTGGTATTTTATCGCTTCTTGTTAAAGCTTGTTCATGTAAGCAAAAAACAACATATCATCACTATTGCTGATTTTATTAGTTCGCGTTACGGCAAGCGGCAAGTCGTTGCTCTGGTAGTAACGGTCATCGCACTATTAGCGATCATTCCATACATAGCGCTTCAATTGAAAGCAATCGGTTCGACATTTCAACTAATAACAAACGAAGAAAACACTCAGCTCATTGTAATTCTTGCAACCTTCTTTTTAGCGATATTTGCTATGTATTTTGGCACGAGAAACACAGACGTAACGCAATATCGAAGAGGTTTGATGCTCGCGATTTCGTTTGAATCACTTATAAAGCTAGTTGCTTTAGTACTCGTTGCTTACATCGGCTATCAATATTGGCATAAGCATCAAAGCGGCTCAATATTAAGCGAGTATATAAGTATAGAGGCGACTAGTAGCTTTGCCAGTTTCGACTTTTGGGCTCAAACCTTAATGGCGTCTGCAGCGGTTATTTGCCTACCTAGACAATTTCACATTACCGTCATAGATAATTTAAAACTTGAACATATTCGAACCGCAAGATGGTTCTTTCCACTTTATTTATCGGCGATCGCTTTGACGATTCCAATCATTGCAATGGCAGGAAAAGCCATATTTTTTGGACAGACTTTAGACGCTGATAACTATGTAATGGGAATTGCGCTGTTTTCCGAATCTGTTCTATTACAAATTATTGTCTTTTTGGGGGGACTCTCAGCTGCCACTGCTATGATCATTGTTGCAACGCTTACATTGAGCACTATGATCACAAATGACGTAGTCTTGCCTAAGCTGATGGACCGAGAAACCTACATCAGCGTAAATCGCGTAAAAAGAATCAAAAAAATTAGACGAGTAGTCATATTTTTCATTCTTATGCTTTCGTTTGCGTATCAGCAACAAATGGCAAACCAATCATCTCTAGCCTCGATTGGCTTATTGGCGTTTTCGCTGGTCATACATCTACTTCCCGCTATTGTAGGAGCCTTATATTGGCAAAGGGGTCATGCACATGGAGTATATGCTGGCTTACTCGGTGGTGTGCTCGTTTGGCTAATGTTTCTGTTTCTTCCTGTTTTTAATGGCTCACCAGGAGGTTACGATAGCCAGTTATTAAGTAAAGCTGCGATTATTAGCCTAGTAGCAAACATTGCTCTTTATATTGGTTTTTCATGGGTGTCCAAGCCACGACTAATTGACAGAATACAAGCCAAAGTTTTTGTGGAGCCCGCTAGCCTATTCAACAACCAAATCGAACGGGCAGTATTTGAAGTCACAATTTCTGATTTGAAAACACTTATCTCTCGCTTCACAGGCGACCAGCGATGCGATCAATTGTTTGAAATATACGAATCGCAAAATAAAATATCCTTAGAACCAAATGCAAAGGCAGACGAAAATATGCTTGCATTTTGTGAGCGTGCTCTCGGCGGAGTAGTAGGCTCTTCAAGTGCAAAGGCATTAATTGATAGTTTAGTAAGAGGGAAAAAACTAGACATAACCGATGTCGTCAATTTTTTCGACGATACCGCCCAAGCTATGCAATTCAACATGAGCGCATTGCTCACTTCACTTGAAAACATTGACCAAGGGATCAGTGTAATCGATAAAGATTTGCGTCTAGTGGCATGGAACAAACGATATACTGATCTATTCAGTTATCCTGAAGACCTTATTACTGTCGGCGCCAATATAGAACCCTTGATTCGATACAATGTTTTGAGAGGCGAATGCGGACCAGGCGAAGTCGAATATCATGTGCAAAAGCGTCTGGAGCATCTTAGAAGCGGGACTCCACATAAATTCACAAGACAACGTGACGATGGTCACGTTATTGAAATGGTGGGTAACCCATTGCCAGGCGGTGGATTCGTTACTAGTTTCCACGATATAACTGGGCACGTCGAAATTCAGCAGGCTTTAAAGGAAACCAATATTGATCTTGCTGCTAGGGTTGCTAAACGAACAGAAGAAGTCCACTCGATAAATGCCGAACTTCGTTTGGAGATCGAACGCCGGACAGAACTTGAGAAAAGCTTGATAAAGGCGCGCCAAGACGCTGAAGCCGCAAATGCCAGTAAAAGTCGTTTCTTAGCACTTGCGAGTCATGACGTTTTGCAACCGCTGAATGCTGCAAAGCTTTATCTTACCGCACTTCAGGAATCTAAATTAGATACTGAATCTAAGGCCATATTAACTAAGTTGAATGACTCTGTGGTTAATAGCGAAACACTAATATCGACCATTTTAGATATATCGCGACTTGACCAAGGAGAGTTAAAACCCTTTATAGAAACAATTAATGTAGAAGAAGCATTACAACCAATCATCAATGAGATGACTATGAAGGCAAAAGCAAAAGGGCTTGATTTTCGTTATCGGCTGAAGCCATGCTGGGTCAGCGCGGATAGAACCTATCTTTATCGCATTGTGCAAAATTTGGTTTCTAATGCAGTCAAATACACGCGTAAAGGGAAAGTCTTACTTACGGTAAGAAAACAAGGCGAAAAAATTGTTATTCAAGTAAGAGATACAGGAATAGGTATTCCTAAACTACAACAAGCAGCAATCTTTAGTGACTTCTATCGTGTTGAAAATAGCGAAGAACAAGGTATCGGCTTAGGATTAGGGGTCGTAAAAAGATTAAGTAAACAGCTTCATTGCTCAATTAAAGTTGATTCAATAGAGAAAAAAGGCTCATGCTTTACTGTTGAGTTTAACAATGTCCCTGCGCCTGAGAAGCCTAAAATCATCATTCAACCGAATCAGTCTATTTTTAGCAAATTGCGAATTTTGTGTGTAGATGACCAGCAAGAAAACTTAGACGCCATGGAAACGCTGTTGACTAAATGGGGGGTCGAGGTAGGGCTCGCTAAAAATCACAAGGAGGCTCTAGAAAAAGCAAACGATCTAGAGCCGCATATATTGCTAGTAGACTATCAACTAGGGAGAGGTCCAAATGGGCTTGAAATCATCGAGATGCTCAGACAGCAGTCTAATACAATTCTTCCTGCTTGTTTGGTTACCGCGAAACGCGGCGATGATTTACTCAATCTATGTAACGAGCAAGGGGTTAATTATCTATCAAAACCAATTAAACCCGCTAAAATGCGAGCATTGATACAAAGTATGTCGAAGTTTATAAAAGACGTTAAAGTGGATACGAAATAGACGAGAAAATAAATAAAAAGCTAAGTTTCAGTCCATTGTATATCTGAATAAACTGAAACTTAGCTTTATTTTTTATCGCTTTCTATACAAAGAGAAATGCCTTAATAACTATCAGGCATTTTCTTTAGCAGGCGGCTCAAGTTGCAACTCTGACGCTATTAAAACTGCTTGAGTCCTATTATTGATGCCAAGCTTTCTAAATATCGCCGTTACGTGAGCTTTGACCGTTGCTTCAGCAATATCTAAGTTATAGCCTATCTGCTTATTTAATAAGCCATCTCTCATATAACACAAGACTTTGTATTGCGACGGTGTGAGACTCGCAACCGATTCAGCCAACTTGCTGAAATTTTCATCGACGTCTTGTATTTTCAAACGCACTGATTCGGGCAGCCACATATCTCCCTCGAGCATGCTTTTGACCGCTTCGTTGATTTCGTCTGCACTCGCTGTCTTTGGTATAAAACCGATAGCGCCTAATCCGACAATCTTTGAAATTAAGGCAGCGTCTTCGGTACCCGAAACAACGGCTATTGGTAGGTCATTAAATTGTTTTTGGATATGCAGAAACCCAAATAGGTCATTGCTTCCAGGCATATGAAGGTCGAGCATAAGCAAGTCAACTTCGTTGTCGTTGAGTGCCTCTACTGTCTCGTTTAGGTCGCCTGTTTCGATGATTTCCAAATCGTTATATTTTAATCGCAATGCACCTTTCAGCGCATCTCTATATAACGGGTGATCATCAGCTATAAGTAGTGTGACCATGTGATGTCCCTAGAGTAATAATAAAACTTGTTGTGTGTGATATCAGCAAAGTGTTAAAAATTTGATAATATAGAAATACAATACTCTGAAAACAAAAAAAAGCAAGCCAACTGGCTTGCTTTTAGTTTATTTATAGACTATCGATTAAGTCTTGAATCGATGAGTGAATCCACAACTGACGGATCAGCGAGTGTTGAAGTATCACCAAGTTGTTCATGCTCATTGGCGGCTATCTTACGAAGAATCCTACGCATGATTTTGCCCGAGCGAGTTTTTGGTAAACCACTTGTCCACTGAATCAAATCAGGCGTCGCAATAGGGCTAAGTTCCTTACGGACCCAAGCTCTAATCTCAGCCGTTAATTTATCGTCTGCAACAACACCTTCATTTGGCGTAACGTAAACATAGATACCTTGACCTTTTATGTCGTGTGGGAAGCCAACCACCGCTGCTTCAGCGATGTTTTCGTGAGCCACTAGTGCACTCTCAATTTCAGCAGTTCCCAAACGGTGACCCGATACGTTTAATACGTCATCTACACGACCAGTGATCCAGTAATAACCATCTTCGTCACGTCTTGCACCGTCACCAGTAAAGTAAACATCAGGATAAGCACTGAAATAGGTTTCAATGAAACGCTTATGGTCGCCATATACTGTTCTAGCTTGGCTCGGCCAGCTATCTTTGATAACTAAGTTACCTTCAGCTACACCTTGTAAATCCGCGCCATCTGCATCAAAAAGTGCTGGTTGCACACCGAACATAGGGCGAGTTGCCGAACCTGGTTTTAAAGCAGTGGCTGCAGGAAGTGGCGCAATCATCATGCCGCCGGTTTCAGTCTGCCACCATGAATCGATAATTGGGCATCGACTTTGGCCTATCACTCTGTGATACCATTCCCATGCTTCTGGGTTAATTGGTTCACCAACTGATCCTAGAACTCTTAAAGTCGATAAATCACAACCTTCGACAGGCTTCTCACCATGCGCCATTAATGCACGAATAGCGGTAGGTGCTGTATACAAACTGTTTACTTTGTATTTTTCAACAACCTGAGCAATACGTCTAATGTCTGGGTAAGTAGGTACACCTTCGAAGAAAACCTGAGTAACGCCGTTTGCAAGCGGTCCATAGGTCATATAGCTGTGACCTGTAATCCAACCAACATCAGCAGTACACCAATAAACATCGTCAGGCTTGTAGTCGAAAGCATATCGGAACGTCAAAGATGTGTATAATAAATATCCACCAGTTGTGTGAACCACGCCTTTTGGTTGACCCGTTGAGCCAGAAGTGTAAAGAATAAACAATGGATCTTCAGAGTCCATAACTTCTGGTTCACACTGGGCAGAGCAGTCTTCTACAAGTTCGCTCCACCAAACATCAACGTCTGAATTCCATGCAATATCGTTACCTGTTAATTTGTGAGTAACAACCGCTTTAATTGTTGGACAAGCACCGTTTGCGATTGCTTCATCAACGTTCGCTTTTAAAGGAACAGAACGACCAGCACGACGGCCTTGATCACAGGTAATAACAACCTTCGCGTCACTGTTGTTAATTCTATCTGCAATTGCGTTCGGAGAAAATCCGCCGAAAATTACTGAGTGAACAGCACCGATTCGCGCACATGCTAACATTGCATATGCCGCGTGTGGAATCATTGGCATATAGATGGCAACAACGTCGCCTTTTTTTACGCCTAGCTTTTTCAAGCCGTTAGCAAGTTTACATACTTCATAATGAAGCTGTTGATAAGTAACTTTTTCACTGTCTTCAGGACTGTCGCCTTCCCAAAAAATAGCGACTTTCTTCGCATTGTCTTTTAAGTGACGGTCGATACAGTTGTAGCTCGCGTTTAACTGTCCGTCTTCAAACCACTTGATATCGCAGCTATCTGGAGAAAAATTAGAATTTTTAATGATGGTAGGGGTTTTATACCAATCTAACTCATCTAGTTTAGACGCCCAAAAAGCGTCTGGATTATTAACAGACTCCGCATACATCTCTTTATATGCTTCATCACTGAAATGGGTTCCCTGAGTTAATGATTCAGGTACTGGGTAAGTTTTGGCACTCACGCTTCTGCCTCCGTTAAATGCTTGTAAGAACGAGTTAACAATAGACTTATATAAATAATTCAAAATGATACTTTGGTATTACCAATAAATTATCACCCAAGCTTAGGTTTTATAAAGCCTCAGCGACTAGTTTGCCTCTCTGGCTTTGGCTAGTGATTTCCACCTTAGTCTTATAGACCATGCGCTAATTTTCAATGAAGTGAATTTACATAAAGATGTGCGCCACTTAACTATTCATTTACACACAATTAACGATATAAAGAAAAAATGGGAAATACTATGAGATTAAATAAGATTGGTTCAGCATTGTTATTGTCTGTGGGCTCTTTAGGAATGCTCGCTTCAACAAATGCTGGAGCCGCTACCATAGGCGATACCACAGTCAAATATAGTGGGTATGTAAAAGCTGATGCAATATTTAGTGACTATTCTGATGGAACTCTGGCTGCGGGCAACATCGGCCGTGACTTTTATATTCCTAGTCTTACACCAGTAGGCGGAAATTCTGAAGGCGTACAATTTGATGCGCATATTCGTCAGAGTCGTTTTCGTTTCACCACTACAACACCGACTGAAGAAGGCGATACTATTACAGGTGTTCTAGAGTTCGATATGATCGTTACCGGTGGTGGTAATGAGAGAGTAAGTAACTCATGGGTTCCACGTGTACGTCATGCATTCGTTAAATACAAAGGCTTTTTAGTTGGTCAGACTTGGTCGACGTTCATGGATGTTGGAGCGCTTCCAGAAACCTTAGACTTCATTGGAAATACAGACGGAACAATTTTCGCCCGCCAAGCAATGGTTAAATATACCAGTGGCGCGTGGGAAATGGCTTTAGAAAACCCTGAAACTACCCTTACACCAAATGGCGGCGGTGGTCGTATTGTAACAGATGATAATGGCATGCCTGATGTTGTGCTACGTTATACACATAAAGCAGATTGGGGCCATATCAAAGTGGCAGGTTTAGGTCGTCAACTTGTGTTTGATAACGGATCTACAATTGACAGTACTGAAACATCATACGGTATAAGCTTAACTGGTAAATTCAAAGTAGGTGCTCGAGACGATATCCGCGTTGCATTTAATACAGGTGCGGGCTTAGGTCGTTATTTAGCACTTAATGCAGCAAACGGTGGTGTAATTGACGCCAATAATGAAATCGAAGCAATTGATTCAACTGGCTACTCTATTGCGTATCGTCACGTATGGAATGACAAGTTCCGCTCAAACTTTACATACGCCGCGTTTAATGCTGATAACGATATAGCTTTAACAGGTGCGACCGCAACGGCTGATACGCAAAGCGTAAGAATGAACTTGCTTTATCAACCAACTAAAAAAATCACAGTTGGTGGTGAATTAGCAATTGCAAAACGTGAATTAGAAACTGGGGCTGACGGCGATATGAACCGTTTGCAGTTCTCTGTTAAATACGCGTTTTAATAAAAGAACGTTTCCCGACGTTATTCGCCGCTCACATTGAGCGGCTTTTTTTTGTTTCTTTTTCGTTTTGTTAAATTAAGGCCATCAATCAATGTTGTTGGTAGAACCGTCAGGCCAGTATTAAACTCATGATAAAAACAGGATAGCAGCGAGCGGCAAAAAGAAAAATACACCTACAATATAGGCTAATCCATACATTTTTTGTTCCGCGACTTTCAAGGAAAGTTGATAAGATAAATTAGGTGGCCACTCTCTCCAGAAGGCCAAACCGTATATAACAACCACAGCTAAAACGTTGTAAGAAAAGTGTACGAAGGCAATTTGTAAAGCCAAACTTGCGGTTGGCCCACTAAATGATAAGGACGCAATAACTGCTGTAATGCATGTACCAATATTAGCTCCCAGAGTGAATGGATAGATTGCTCTGGCGGTTATGATACCGTTGCCTACTAAAGGCACCATAAGTGAGGTGGTCGTAGAAGAAGATTGCACCAACACGGTTACAAGAGTGCCTGAGCCAATACCCGATATCGCACCGCGTCCCAAACTATCTTGCAAAATAACTCTGGCTCTTCCCACCATAAGGGATTTCATGATCTTACCCATGAAAGTAATGGATAGAATAATTAATACTAAGCCTACAAAAATTTGAGTAGTACCGTCCCAAACCGGCGGCAATTGACTGCTCACAAGCTTAACACTGTCAATAAGGGGGCCCGTAACCGCTTTTATTGGATTAAACCCAGAAACTGATGTAACTCCCACACTAGAGAAGAAACTCACAAATGCTGCGCTTAACTTTTCCAATATGCCAAACATGATTTCTAGGGGCAGAAAAACCACCACAGCAAAAATATTAAAGAAGTCGTGGATAGTTGCTGCATTAAATGCACGCTGAAACTCTTGTTTATCTCCAATATGACCCAAACTGACGATAGTGTTGGTGATACTTGTACCAATATTAGCTCCCATCATCATCGGAACAGCAATGGTAATAGGCAAACCACCTGCAACCATTGCAACAATGATAGATGACACGGTACTCGATGACTGGATAAGAGCAGTACAAACCATTCCGATAATCAAACCCAAGATGGGATTTGACGCGAACTCAAAAAGCTCTTTTGCTTGCTCTTCAGTTGCGACTCTAAACCCGCCACCGATAAGCCCAACGGCGGAAAGCATCAAAAAAACCAAGCCTAATAAACACAACCATCTTATCCATTTTGGCAAACCCTGCAGTTTATCAGGAATGAACTGTTGCTCAGACGAGTCTGTCATTTTTTGTCTCACAATTTGTTTGTGTTTTTTTACCTGTTTAATGTGAAAGTATTATGAAACGTTCAAAAAACACTTAAAAGGGTATTGGGAAACGCTTTAATACACCTTCAATTTCAATGAGGCAGTCCTCGCTTAGTTTGATATCAAAAGCATCGATATTTTCCTCTAGCTGTGCCATGGTCGTAGCGCCAATTATAGTCGAAGTAACACCGTCGACTTGATCACACCACGCAAGGGCCAACTGACTTGGTGTCATATTATGTTTCTTAGCAATAGCGCAATATTCAGCTGTCGCTTGCTGACTGATATCGTTATCTCTGAACAAGCCGTTTCTCTGCACAAGCGTCCATCTGCTATTCTTTGGGCGAGCCCCATTCAAATATTTACCTGACAACATGCCACCAGCGAGCGGTGACCAAGGGAGATACGCGATCTCTTCGTATACACAGCTTTCAATCAAAAAAGGCCAGTCTTTGATGTGCAGTAAGCTAAATTCGTTTTGGATAGAGACTGGTTTTGGCATTCCCAATTCTTTACACAAATCGAGATAAGTATGAATTCCCCAAGGCGTATCGTCAGATAATGCCCAGTGCCGGATTTTCCCTTCATCTATCGCTTTCTTCAAACCCGACAAAATATCGCGTTGCTGGTCTTTCTCACGCTCAACATTCAATTCACTTGGCTTGTATTGATTCGGCCAATGTTTGCCAAAATGCGGCGACGTTCTGTTGGGCCAGTGCAACTGATAAACGTCGATATAATCTGTTTTTAATCTTTCAAGCGAGTCCTCTAGCGCTAAACCAACGTTTTTGCCTGAAATTAAATCGTTATTACGTACATATGGAAAGCCAGGTCCAGCAATTTTACTCGCAATGATGACTTTCTCTCTTAACCCTTGATTAGCAGCAAAAAAATTACCTATACATCGCTCTGTGTCACCGTAGGTATCCTGATTGGGGGGCACAGGGTACATCTCTGCTGTGTCAATGAAGTTAACACCTCTATCAAGCGCATATTGTATTTGCTGATCCGCATCTTGCTGAGTATTTTGGATACCCCACGTCATACTTCCTAAGCAAACTCGAGATACAGATAGATTAGATGTTCCTAGGTTTGAAAATTTCATAATATTATTCTGATTTTATAGGTAAATTATGATTTTATTATACGAAGAAATGGCATTTTGGAGTATTTGATCTGAACAATATTTTGTGACATGAGCAAACTATTGATAGTGATGAGCAGATAGCGTGCAAAACACTTTAGCTCACATTAGTGCCTAATTCGACATCACGTAAGAAAAGCGTTTAGCAAAGCTGTGGATTAATGATGGTGACACAAGGCTATGAGGACGTCAAAATGATATCCCCAGCACTAATACTGCTTATTTATTTCCCAGCACTTATGTTGCAAGCGTCTTCACATGAGCAACTACGCTTCTTGCCAATGCACTCAGCGCATAGCCGCCTTCCAATATAGATACTATCTTGCCATCACAGTGCTTTTCGGCAATTTTTTTAAGCTCTTCTGTCAACCATACATAATCGGCTTCGGTCAAACGTAAATAAGCGAGGTCATCCTCGGCATGTGCGTCGAAACCAGCAGAAATGAATATAAGTTGAGGTTTAAACTCATCTAAGCGTGGAAACCATTTACTTACCATTTCGCGATAATCTTTGCCTTGCGTACCAGCAGGAATGGCAGCATTAACAATCCCCTCTCTGGCTTCCTCATCTCCGCAAAAAGGATAGAAGGGATGCTGAAATGAGGAGCAAAACATGATCCTATCATCGTCTTTTACGATGTCTTGAGTACCATCACCATGATGGACATCAAAATCAATGATCGCGACCCGCTCAAGTCCATGGTGTTCAAGTGCATGTCTAGCCGCTACTGCTACGTTATTGAAAATACAAAAGCCACCAGAGGTCGAGTACGCAGCGTGATGTCCAGGCGGACGTACGGCGCAAAACGCGCTTTGAGTCTCGCCGGCCAACACCATATCGACTGCATTAATGCCTGCACCTGCGGCATGCAGCGCTGCATCTAAACTAGTATGTGTCATAATAGTGTCGTCGTCGATCCATACGCGCTCATAGTCCTCACTAGGAGAGCGGTCAAATACACTTTGAATAAATTCAGGGGCATGGGCACGTTGTAAGGCGGATACGTTGACTCGTGTAGCATCTGCAAAATGAACGACGTACTCGAGTCCTGATGCAATAATTTGATCATTTATCTGATGTAATCTCGCGGGTGCTTCAGGATGTTCATCCCCCATATTATGCAAGTTGCACTTGGGACTACTTATGATAGTTACGCTCATTGTGCTTCTCCGTTATCTGTCGGCTTGTTCATTGGTTCTGTTTTATTGCTACCTTCGCTATTTGTTTGCGCCTCGCTCTTTGTTTGCGCCTCGCTCTTTGCTTGCGCTTCGCTTAGGTGCAAAACTAACTCCACTTCACCCGGATCGGGATTAAAAACTCGTTTGAAATGAAAGTGCTCAAATACTGCTATCATCGCCTGGTTATTACCCTTCACCACGGCAAACATTTTCTTTAAGCCACGTTGTATTGCAATATCGATCATTTCGTCTAACAGCCTTTTGGCCATGCCTTTACCTTGATTCGTCTCTCGCGTTACAAATGCGACTTCACAGGCGTGCTGCTCGGCATACAAATAATACCTTCCAACCGCTTCAATTCGCATGCTTGAGCCTTCTTGATGCACTATCGTCAGTGCAACGTCTTTGCTTTGGTCAACACTGACTAAGTCGCAAGATTTTTCACGCGTCATATTTTGCGGTATGTAGTTATATCGCATTCGAATTGTTTCTTTAGTATGGGAATAAAAGAATTCTTGCAGTCGGCGCTCATCGGCTGGATTAAGCGGGCGTAAATAAAATTGTTCCCCCTCAACAGATACAGATTTAAGTTGTATTTCGCCAAACTCAGCAATATCAGTTGGTGAATGCACCTGATAATTTGGAACCCAATACTGTTTGCGAATTTGTGCTAGTAATTCTTCTCTGAAACGGGGATGTGCTACACGAATAAGCTCCAATGCCCTTTCCCTTATGCTCTTTCCTTTTAAACTTGCAATGCCGAATTCTGTGACGACATAATGGACATTTCCCCTTGAGGTAACCACCCCAGACCCTTCGCTCAACGAGGGTACAATGCGCGATACCGTTCCATTCTTCGCTGTGGAAGGCAGGGCAATAATAGGCTTTCCATTTTTACTTTTTGAAGCGCCTTCAACAAAATCAACCTGACCACCAATGCCGCTGTAAAAGTGATAACCAATGGAATCGGCAACAACCTGACCACTCAAATCGACTTCTAGCGCACTATTTATAGACACCATATTTTTATTTTTTGCAACATTTGATGGCTTATTAACGTATGACGATGGATAAAACTCTACGTGGGGGTTGTTATGTACAAAATCATATAATTTTTTACTGCCCATACAAAAACTTGTGACTGTTTTACCAGGATGGAAAGTTTTCATACGATTGTTGATCACGCCTTTTTGCATTAATTCCACAACGCCATCACTGATCATTTCAGAATGGACGCCTAAGTTTTTGTGTGTATGCAAATACCGTGTAACGGCGTCTGGAATTTTACCAATGCCGAGCTGCAAAGTCGCGCCGTCTTCTACCAACATGGAAACGTACTGACCTATTCGGTCGCTTATTTTTGAAGAGCTAGCTACCTTAACTTCGGGTATATCTTGGGTATGTTCAATGCATGCGCTGAATTCACTAATGTGCATGAACGAATGGCCACTAGTACGCGGCATATTAGAGTTTATTTGAGCCACAACATACTTCGCACTTCTTGCGGCTGACAAAACGATATCTACCGATACTCCCAACGAGCAGTACCCTAAATCGTCAGGCGGAGTCACCATAATCAAAGCGACATCAAGTGGTAGAGTATCATCGTTAAATAAATTTGATATTTCGGAAAGAAAACATGGTGTGTAGTCAGCTCTACCTTCGTCAACTGCCTGACGAATGGTCTCACCATGAATAAAAAACGTGTTTACTTTAAACTTGTTTTTGTATTCAGGGAGTGCCCATTTATTGTCCGAAACCGTTACAATATGGGTCATTTCCAAATCGCTCAAGCCCTCACTATCATTAATCAGAGAGTCAATAAGCGCATTTGGCACGGCCGCGTTAGAGCCTATAAAAATCCGGTTACCAGACGATACTAGCGCCTGCCAATCGACTTTATTGGAGAATTGAGATTTAAGTAATTGCATAAATACGCCGTTGTTTTAAATAATATATTACTTGCTAAGCCTAGCATTGAATACAAGACAAAAGATTGATCTAGGTAGTATTTGCGGATAAGAAAAAACGCAAGAGCTTGTGAGGGCTTTGCGTTTTTTGATAGGGGATTAAGAATTTATGTTATGTCTTATGTCATACCTTATATTATCGATAACTTTAAGGGGCAGAACTTAGCTCTTGGCGCACCTGAAAGTCAGCTTGTTCTTTTTCTACATACTTAGCCCATTGTCTTGCTGCAGCTCTGCTACTATTAAAACTCTCAGCTAAGCTAAGTTGCTCAAGTGCTTCTGGAAAGCGCTTCTGATTATAGTAAGATAAGCCTAAAACCATATGTGTATCGCCCTGTCGATTCAAGCTACCTTTTTCTAAAGCACGCTTTGCAGCGTCGACCGCCATTGAATACTTTTCAGTGTTGTAAAACAACAAGGCTAGCTGAGCATCTAATTCGCCATCTGCTGACATTTCAGATGCTTGCTGCATAACAGGTATCGCTTTTTCGTTTTCTTGAGCGAGCTGCCACGACTGGGCTAAAAATTTTAGATTACGAAGATTTTCGTCAAGAAGGCCTGATTTAATTGCTTGCTCCATCAAACGAGCTCCTTTGTAGGGCGCCCCATGGTAATAATAAAGTTGAGCAAGGTTAAATGTATCCGAGGCGGAAGTAACAAAGCCTCTTTGATAAGCAATTTCAAATGCAGCTAACTGCTTCTTCTCTTGCTCTAGCTCACCATACATACCAGCCAACTGTATCCAGTATTTGGGTTTATCATACAAGCGAATTAGTTTAAGAATAATTTCTTTGACTTTTAATGGCTGTTTGAGCTCAAAATAAATCGCACGTTGTAATATCAGCCAATTTTCATCTGGCAGATAACCATCGTTTTCGTGGTTTTTGATGGCTGTTTCGATATACCCAATTGCCTCATTATAGGCTTTGTTTTGATAAAGCGCCTGAGCCTTCAAAATGTAGTTTTTTGGGGGAATATCACCATCGTTAAGTGACTCCCAACGCTCCAGGTAAGCAATTACATCATCATAATTCCCTTGGGCCATGCTTAATTGTGCCAAGCTGTACAATGTTGTTTGTTCAAAGCTTACCGGAATTGGACTCTCATTAACGGCACTTTTGAACGATGCAATCGTATTATCAAAATCTTCTTCGGCGTAATAAATAAACCCATAAAAGTTATACATCATGGCGCGTTCGTAGCTATTCATGCTGCTGGATTTATCTTTTACTTCATCTAATATCGCTATAGCACCCGCAACATCACCCGCATCACCAAGAGATTGAGCGCGAGCTAATTGCTCATAAACTCTTGAACGCAAAGCCGGTGTGCGACGAGTTTTTCGCTCACCCAATGAAGACTCGGCTTGTGCGCCATGCGAGATACCTGAGTAACTTAGACCACCCAAACTCATCAAAACGATAAATAACGAAAAAACAATCGAGGTACTTACTTTAGGAACAATCATCGAATTCATCATCATTACCCCTAATTCAACTCAAAGGTGATGCGGTTCTGCACGCCTGCAACAGGCGTCGGCTCACCGTTTATCACACGTGGCTTATATTTAAATTTAAGTACTGCATCTAAGGCTGCTTGTTCGAAGATACCTTCTGGTTTAGCTTCAACCACCACCGGATTTTTCACTGCCCCGACCTTGTTTACGGTAAATTCAACAATTACGTAACCTTGAATGCCTCGTTGCAAGGCTCTTCGTGGATAAACTGCAGCAACTTTAGTGATTGGCACATATTCACCGTCACCTGATTCAAGGGCAAGTCCGCCATCTAAAGCGACGTCAGAGCCAAGGTCAGCCGCGAAATCCATCCCACCTTCACTACCGTCTGGCGCTGGAGAGTCCATTTGTGGCTGCTCCATTTGCGGGGGTGGCTCTTCAGGCTTGGGTGGCTTTTTAGGTTTGCGTTCTTTTTGCTCAACCTGCTCGTCTTGTTTGACTCGAACAAAATCGAGTACGCTACCACGAGGCGGTTCAGTCAATGCGCTTCCGCCAGCAGCAATCAGCGACTGCATCAGGAAAAACAAACCCAGTGTGATAGTGGCAGCGACGAAAATCGCAACGATGTATCTAAACATGATTTACTCTTCAGCCGCGATTGAGACATCCATAATGCCTGCCGCTCTCGAGGCATCCATTACCTTGATTAAGACTTCGGTTGTGGCTTTTTTGTCCGCCTGAATAACAACCGTGCCTTGAGGATTTTCCGCATGCAGCCTTTCAATGTTAGCTTGGACAGCCCGCACGTCAACGCGGCGTTTATTAATCCAAATCTCACCCTCGTCACTTATCGCAACTAAGATATTCGCGCGGTCTTTTTTAACTGCAGTAGCGGCCTCTGGACGATTTACATCGATGCCAGCCTCTTTAACGAAAGACGCCGTAACGATGAAAAATATCAACATAATAAATACAACGTCTAACATTGGCGTCATGTCAATATTTGCTTCTTCTTCATCTACTAGGTTTTGAAAATGCTGCTTCATAAAATTTTCCTCTGCTCACCGCTTCTTTGTATTAAGACGCGTGTGAAAAAACTGTTAGGCTCGGTTCAACCAAGATTTCGCTCTAAAGGTAAGGCTTCTTCTAAATGCGTACGCTCAGCTTTAGACGTTCTCATTAGCCATGTTGAGGCAAATACACCAGACAAAGCACCGACCATCCCAGCCATAGTAGGAATAGTCGCTTTTGATACCCCAGAAGCCATCGAACGCGCATTACCTGAACCTGAAATCGCCATTACGTCAAACACTTCTATCATGCCTGTTACGGTTCCCATCAGACCAAGCAGCGGACACAAAGCGACCAAGGCCTGAATAATTGGAATACTGCCGTTTAACTTAATACTTAATCTTGATATGTATGCCTGACGTATCTGCTCTGCATTCCAAGACGCTCTTTCTCGGCGAGCCATCCAGCGCTCTATAATTTCTTTTTTGAGTTGTTTATGCGTCACATACACATACAACACTCTTTCTAAAATGAGCAACCACATGACAAATATCAAGAGACCGATGACCAATAAAACTTGGCCACCTGTCTCGGTAAAGTCACGAATCGCCTCAAATATTTCAATCATAATTAATTGCCCCTATGCTGCTTTAGCTTAGTTAGCGGCTTTCGTGCTCAATTTTTCTGCTCTCTCCGCAATAACGCCTGATGCTTGTTCTTGCAGTACGTATACTATATTTTTACTGCGCGTATTGAGCATGGCGTAAAGCAAAGTAGTTGGAATTGCCACAACAAGACCTAAGACAGTTGTCACAAGCGCAGTGGAGATGCCACCTGCCATCAGTTTCGGGTCACCTGTACCAAACAAGGTAATCGCTTGGAAAGTGTTAATCATACCAGTTACCGTTCCAAGTAAGCCCATTAATGGAGCAACCACAGAGATTATTTTAATGATGGTTAAGAATCGGCTTAGCTTGGGTACCTCACCTAAAATAGCTTCGGTTAAATGCAGCTCAAGTGCTTCAACATCGGCATGAGGATACTTATCGCGCACTTGCATAATTCGGCCAAGTGGGTTGTTGTCTTTAAAGGTGTCAGATTTTAATTGCTTGTTCACACTCGCTTTAATAAGAGTCAGACTAATTAGTCTCTCAAGCGCCAATAGCAAACCAACCGCACCAACAATTAAGATAATATATCCAACAAGCCCGCCCTGCTCTACTCGCTCTTTTAAGCTTGGCGCTTGCACCAACAGACCGAGAATAGAGCCACCTGTTGGATCTAAACCAAATCTCACGATGTCACCATTTGACGCTTCTAGGTTACTTACTGTTTCCAAAAAACGACCTGGAGGCTGTCTTACCAGTTCTGATACGGTGCCCGTTACGCCGTTATACTCAAGATATTTTCCATCAGCAACCAACGCAAACGGACCGACTCTCATAACTTCTTTTGTTACCTTTTCACCACCAGCTTCTACAACATCGGTAGTGAATGTAGTGACTTTTCCAGCTTCTGTCATTTCGCGCTGAACTTCATACCAAACTCTCTCAATCTCTTCGATTGATGCAAGCTTAGAAGAAGATCCCATAGACTGAGCCATTTCATCTAGAAAAATCGCTCGACCCGGTATTTGTGCTGAAATTACTGAGTTATAAAATTTGTTTTTGGTATCTCCAGCTACTTGCTGTAGAACCCCGAATAGTTCCTTTAAAGAACCCAAGCGCGTATCGAGTGCACCGTTTAAGTCGGCCAATTTGAATTCATTTTCTTCAAAAGAAGTTTCCAGCCGCTCAGAATCATTGAGCAATGCATCACGGCGAGCTCTAGTCTCTCGTAAAATACGGTCTTGCTCTGCTCGCTTTGCTCTAAACTCGGCTTCTCGCGCCGCATTTTGTTGAGATTGAGAAAACTTTCCTTCTTCTAACTGCTGCAATAGAGCGTCAAGATCCAAGGCCTTTTCATTTTCTTGAGCAAATACTGGGTTCGAAAGTAAAAGCGTGGCACATGTAATGGCTGGTATAAATTTACGAACCAAAGAAATCATGTTTGTCATTTGTAATTGTCCTCTTTAGTTCTTATTAGTCTGTTACTGAAACTGGAACCATGAGCAAGTCAGGTGCAAGTTGCTTCTTCGCAATACGCAGACCTTTTGTTACTTGCGTACGATAGCTTGAATCCAATTCATCCCATTGCTTTGTTTGTTTATTCCAAACACCCTGTAACGACGCATCGCGTGTTTGATACAGTAGGGCTGTACGTCCAATGCGCAGATATTCAACCTCACGCTCTTGCCCATTTATGGTCTGTAGCCCGCTATATGCTTCAATGGTTCGCCCATAGTCCATTTCAACTTGATAAGCTTCCATTACTCTTCGAAACTTTTCAGATGGCGCTACATCTGCTCTGTCCATCATTAATTTGAGGTCGGCAATTCGGTCTTGCCTCTCTTCTGCTAAAAATGGCACATCTAAGCCGACAAACTGCTCAAGTCCTTGAATCATATTCATCATTAATGGCGTGATTTGCCTCTCAATGACGCTAACTTCGTCTATAGCAGCATTAAGGTCATCCATTTCTTGCTTTTGATTGTTTATTTGCTTACGTAACTGACCGTTGTAAACCTCTAAGCCTTCAATTTCTTTCATTAAGGTTTTGTACTGCTGTACTTTGCTGGCAATTTGATCATTGATGCCATTTATTGCCTGCTGAGAGTCCTTGGCAGACTGGTTGATTTCATCTGCTTTTTGGGTTGCAGGATCTAAGTACGTTTCTTCTTGAGCCGAAGCCCCGATTGCAATACTTGCAAGAAGCGAGATAGCAATGATCGTTTTTAAAACCTTCATATAAATTCCTAGGGTATTTTGATCTTCGATTTTTCTAACGCGGGAAGGATAGATAGATTCTGTGACACTTTTATTACAGATAATTCAGAATGAGGTGTCTTCATAAATCTGTAACATTTGTTACTAAAATATCTGGTGGTTCAACAAACTGATTTGTAATTACTTTGACTGAGCTCAATGGCTTAAAAACGCGTTCTTCATGCTTGCTGATGCTATCGACTTGATTTCAGCGTCGAACAAACCGTATTTAGTAAAGACAATGTTTAACTAAAATAGTGATTTCTTCAATCAACCTCTCTGGCCCCTGCATATCTTAGTTCAATTTCAATTGGGAAATGATCTGAAAATACACGGGTATCGCTATTTTTCAATACCCGCACATTAGCAAAAGATGCCTGTCCAACTAGCCAAGCTCTATCGAGTTTAAACATCGGAAAGCGATTTGGAAATGTCGCACCTAATTTTGCCGAACAAAATCGTCTATCAAGGAAAAGAGTGCGCTTAGTAATTGGTAGCCATTCATTAAAATCTCCTACTGCGAGGCAGACTTGATCAGCTCTTTTAGATAATTTTTCCATCAGCTGTGCTAGGAGTGTCAGTTGATAATCTCGTTCATGCCGCTTCAGACCAAAATGCGTATTAATTAGATTGAAGGTTTTTTCACGACATGTAAATTCAATAAGTTGCATATTTCGAGCTTGTCGTCCCATAACCGATACGTCGATGGCTTGTTTTGAAAAAGGCACGTGTTTAGATAATATTGCATTACCATAATTACCCAGCTCGGACGTTATCGCTGGATGCATTATAAAATAGGGAAACGCATCTTGCTTAAGACTATTTATGATATCTGCCTTTGGAATATCTGAGTGCCTGAAATCTACTTCTTGCAAACAAACAAAGTCCGCTTTTGTATTCTTCAAGAATCTTCCTATTCTTTCGTAATCTTTAATGCCATCGACACCTACTCCGCTATGAATGTTGTAAGAGATTATTTTTAATTTCATGCTCTGCTTCCTTCGACTTTTTTTCGCCCCTCGTCGGCCTCTTCGCAAGCAGTACTTCTACCATTACTTTGGTTAACCGGCGTTTTTTTAAATGTTTTACTTTCTTTATTAGGTCTGTGAAGTTCAGAGTTTTCTCTCGATTGATTGTCAAAGCTCTTCTTTCGCTTAGACTTATTACCTTTGTCTTGCAGATAGTTAATAAGCTTTTGAGAGGCAAAAGCAACTAAAAGCCAAGCGAACACGCCGACCACTAAAAAAGCGATATGCTTAGCGTTTGGCTCTCTTAATATATCAGCGATGGACCCTCCAACAGAGGCTTTAACTATCATCAGAGGTAACATCCCAATAAAGGTACCGAGCATGAATTGGTGTAATTTTATTGAAGATACTCCCGCCACCATATTAACTAAGCTGAAAGGAGCGACAGGTATGTTTCGGATAATTGCAACACCGAGGATGCCATTTTTAGCAAATTGCTGATCAATCTTATTCATCCGAGGACCAATGAGGCTTTTTAAGCCTCGTTTTCCGACGAATTGACCAATCGTAAACAAAAGTAAGGTCGAAGCCATTGCTCCGGCCATGCCAAATACAACGCCCCACATTGCACCAAACACCATTGCAACGGCTAAGGAAAGTACCGAAACGGGGAAAAACAGTAATCCTGCTAACATATAAATTGCGCACACTAATATTATCGCCCAAGGACTGTCCCGAAATGACCGAAGTTGTTCTACCAGGTATTCCTGATTCATCCAATCTACGTAATGGCTCAAAAAGTATCCTAGCCCTGACAAAGCAAATATAACGATCAGAAACGCAACAAGTATGAGACTCTTTTTAGAAGGATTTGGTACATGTAGCTTTTCACCATTCGGCAGTGGTAGTGAGGGTATGATTGGCTCGACAGGATCGCCAATTGGCGTAATAACACTTTGTAACTTTTTATCTGTGAACGCTGCGTCATTCGCTTCTTTAAGACAATAACTGTATTCATCTTTGCATTCGCGCAAACGCACAAAAGTCTCGTCGCCCTCAATAAACGATTCTACCTCATCGACCGACCACCCCGAATGTTCACTAATAAGATCATTTCTAAACCAAGCTACTCCCTCTCTTTGATTTCTATTTGTTGCATGAAACGTCACGTCGCATTCGGTATCCAAAGTCATAGATCGCTTACTGAGATTAGAAGATCCGACAACAAAGTACTCATCATCCACGACCATCACCTTAGCATGAACACGTTTTTGTCCTTCCTTTTGTCCGTCAAGTTGTCCCTCTTTTTGTTCCTCTTGGCCACCTATGTCAGTAAAGCTTGAATACGCCATAAAAACTTGACGTTTATCAATGCCATCTTCTAATGTTTTTTTAAAGTCTATGCGACCGGCCCAATACGCTTCTGTTTCAACCGCACCCTCAGGTTTATATGAACTAAGGATCAATACTCGTAATTCTGGAAATGCCTTGAGCTGTTTGTTTAAAGCTTTAGCAATATCTAGATTATTAGCAAACTGATTTTCGATATAGATAAATCGTCTAGCTTGCTCAATGAGTTCTAATAACATTTCTCGGACTTGTTTTTTTGGCTTAGTGTCATCCATTCGAGGTACTGTTTGCGCGATAGCGCACTCAATATCTTGAAAAACCGGTTTTACGCTAACTGGCCAAGACCTCGGTAAGTCGTCCTCATCACGGTATTGAAGGGGCTTTATTGGCGATTCATCGTCTACCAAAAGACGATTCCATCGCCACTGTACTAATTCTCCTAAGTGTTTTACGACCTTACCTGACAATAACATTTGAACATCATGAAATGGGCCGTATTCACCGTCACCATCATTTCGTTCTGGTTCATCGATCTTGTGCTCACGCGTATCCCAACGGTGAACGGCTACATCCATACCACCAGTAAAGGCGATTTCAGAATCAATAATGACTATTTTTTGGTGCTGACTTCCCCCCATTGGTATACTGCAATCGAGCATGGTCCTTACGTTTTCCGGAGTGCCCTCGTCCCATACCTCTTTTGCCCATACCTCCCGCATGCCCATAAAGGCAAAAGAGGAGTCCCAGCGAAGTAGCCTTACATCTAAGTCAGGGTTGTCTTCTGCCTTTTTGCTTATTAAGTCAATAATGGTGGACGGCCATTCAGAGTTTTTTTCATCATCTCCTCTGAGTAAGCGGATACGGCTGTCGATATCCCATCCAACAATGTAGATGCTCTGCCTAGCATTACAAATTGACTCATGTAATGCCTTATAATAGTTAGCACAATCGACGACTGGTGCAGCAAAGTTGGCTTTGGCAACCGCAGAGCAATTTGTATCGGGCTTAAATAGAGCTTCTTTATTTGGCATAAGTAAAATTTTCAATCCATGTAGTAAAACTTTCTGTTGCGAATGAGCGCCAGCCTTACAAAAACGAATAAAGCCAAAATTAATCATTGATTTTATTATCTTTTTTATTTTTTACTGATTTTATGGAACGAACATTCGATATTGACCATTGAATAACAGCAATTCGTGTTCCAAGATATTTTTTATGGACGAAGTAGAGCAAATACTAGTGGACTGAAAGGCATCATCATCGATCCATTAGCCTAGAAAACTTAACAAATAAGAGTATTGTGCAATGTTTATATTGCTTAGAAGCTCATTTTAAAAAACGAGCAAAAATAGTCTTTTTAAAATGATAGGACCAAACCTAGAAGTAGAGTAATTGCTTGTTATTGTCTTGTCTTAACAGAAAAGAGCTGCTTGTTCGGCAGTTGTTCGTTCAGCAGTTGACCGTTCAGCAAAAAGTGACCGTGCAAATTAAAAGCATCAAAAAGCCGTCAAAGTCATTCTTTCGTTTTCACTCGCTTCAATCGTTTTTGTAGTGCTTAAGCCTTTTTCACAAACTTTGCGGTAATCATCATTTCACCGACACCATCGACTTTGCAGTCGAGTTCATGATCTTTCGCATCAATCACGCGCCTTATCAGCATTTTTGTGCCAATCTTAATGATTTGTGAACTACCTTTCACTTTTACGTCCTTTGCAAGTGTAGCTTTATCTCCAGCAGTTAATGTACTGCCATTTGCATCCTTTGCAGTAGGCTCATGCTCTTCTGAAGAGGTATCAGAGGGGTTCCACTCAAAACTACACTCCGGGCAAATTAATAAAGCCTGATCTTGATATACGTATTCAGATTGGCATTTAGAGCAAGGAGGTAATGACATAGTGGATCTCAAGTTCTTAGTAATTGGCGCGATAATACTATGGTAAAGCGCTTTTATCGAGTCGACCATAGTATCTTTTATACCTTTTAGTATTTATGTCTCTAGTCGCTTGATTTTTGATTTTTGATTTTTGATTTTTGATTTTTGATTTTTGATTTTTGATTTTTGATTTTTGATTTTTGATTT
>CBFHTO010000033.1:0-40899 GCA_965658765.1 Glaciecola sp.
CTTTGATATTGAGGCTCATGCTGGCGGTCGGATTGTTAATGAAATAAGCGACGATGAAGTTCAGCGAGCCGAGTATGGTCCTCGACGATGGCTCACTTTTAGCAAAGGTACACCAAATGCGAAAGTAGACGTCAGCACTGTAAGTGGACGTGTCACACTCTCTCATAATAATTAGTGTGTAGACAAAGCCTTGTACCAAGAAAAATATAGGGTTAATTGCGGCTAGGTCACTTCTAAACAGAAGGATAGGCAGACTGAAAAACAATTTAGAGCTTAGGCAGCTAAGCTCTAAATTTAACGGTTTTCTTGATTAAACTGTACTAGATTAAACTTTGAAAAACTTGATGCTAAGTGGATAGTGCCAAAGCTCACCAGCATTAGCTTTGATGGCACCAACGACCAAAAATATAAGTCCGGCAATTCCCAAAATGAAAAAACCGATTACGCCTACAAACACGAAGGTAAGGACAAAACAAATAGCAGAGTAGATTATTGCGCTCAGTACCCAATTGAGTATGACCTTTCCGTGCTTATCGACCTCTGTTGATTGCTCTTTGTTTGTTGCCCACATAACGATAGGCACAATCAATCCTCCAAATGGGATAATGAAACCCGCTAATTGAGACAGATGCATCAGCATTAGAAATACCTTTTGGTCCATCCCCCATGGTTTGTATTCAACTTCCATTTTCATTTCCTTATATTTTAAACTTGTTCACTTAGAATATTTTACAAATAAAGTCTATCAGCCAAAGAAATTAAACGCGAGTTTGTTTCCATCAAAATCTCGCAAATAAGCGCCATAAAACACTTTGTCGATTCGTTGTCCGGGTTCTCCATCACACGTAGCTCCTAATTCAATTGCCTTAGCGTACATTTCGTCGACTTTTTCTTTTGATCCTGGAGCTATCGCTAACATATTTCCGTTGCCGCAGTTTGAAGGCTCCTCGTTATAAGGAATACATATAGCCAACATAGGTGATCCCATGTCTTTACCAATAAAAATTATCCTATCCATTTTTACTAGGGTTTTCGCGCCAAGCGGTGCTAAAAGCTCTGTATAGAATTTTTCTGATTTTTCTAAATCGCTCACCCCAATAGTGACATAACTGATCATTTCGTATCTCCGATAATAACTAAATTAAGACGAACTTTATCGATTCGACTACTTTTTTTCTTTTTGGATTGCAAAAGCTAGTCAGTAACACTGCTAACTTGCTTTTTCAGTTTAAAGCAACACTGCACTCAGCGCCATGTTAAAAATAGTTTAATATCCGCGAGATTTTTTTTACATATTCTACGTCTGCATTTACATAAAATGCGAGTGTTTAGGCGCTTTGTACTAAAAAATTGAATTTATTAGGAAGCCCATCATTTTTAAATGACGCTTATTCTGCTAAATAGCAAAGCGAAGTGATACAAGCTTAACTACTATTGATTGTATTAAAACAAGGCGCGTTTTTTACTTAGCGTTCGCTAAGCTAGAGGTCTGTATGAATAAGCATAAAAATAAAAGTAATTCTACTGAAAACAATGGTCCCGTGAGTCGAAATCATCTTTCTGGTGTCTCCACTATTAATGAAGTCAATATTATTAGCAATGGTTTAATTGATATCCCAATGCTTCAGTTGCTCGACGAATCGGGTTCGGAGATGAATAGCGCTCAGATACCTGTAATAAAAAAAGAAAAGGCGCTTAAGATACTCAAAAGCATGGAGTATACACGCCTTCTCGATGATCGAATGATTGGTGCACAACGCCAGGGCCGGATTAGTTTTTACCTTGCCAGTAAAGGTGAAGAAGCGTCTATTGTCGCATCCACAGCCGCTCTATCTGAGCACGATATGATCATGTCTCAATATCGTGAGCAAGGTGCTTTGGTATATCGAGGGTATAAAACTGAACAGTTCATGAATCAAATGTTCAGCAATAAGCTCGACCCGAACAAAGGCCGACAAATGCCAATCCACTATGGTGACAAAGCTTTAAACTTTATGACTATATCGTCACCTCTCGGTACCCAAATTCCTCAGGCTTCAGGCTATGCCTATGGCCAGAAAATGGCAGGGACCCCTGCTATTACTATTTGTTATTTCGGTGAAGGTGCTGCATCAGAAGGGGATTTCCACGCAGGTCTAAATATGGCTGCGGTTTTAAATTGTCCGGTGATATTTTTCTGTAGAAACAACGGATACGCAATTTCAACGCCAGCAGAGGAACAGTTTGCAGGTGATGGTATTGCTTCTCGGGGTATAGGGTATGGTGTGAATACCATAAGAGTGGATGGAAACGACGTACTAGCTGTCTATGCCGCGACCCAAAAAGCCCGAGCCCTTGCATTAGAGAATAATAGCCCTGTACTTATTGAGGCAATGACATATCGCTTGTCGGCACACTCAACATCTGATGATCCAAGCGGATATCGAAGCAAAGAAGAAGAGGATATTTGGCAATTGAAAGATCCCATTTTGCGCTTTAAAAAGTGGATGGAATCTAAGTCATGGTTAGACGAGAAAGAGCTAGAGAGCTACAAAGGAAAAATGCGTGAAGAAATTTTATCTGAATTGAAAAAAGCAGAAAAAGTTGCCATCGCGCCGATTACCGACATCGTAGAAGATGTTTATGATACAGCGCCCTGGCATTTGCAGGAGCAATTAAAAGATCTGCAAGCGCACATCGAAAAGTATCCGAACGACTATCCTAAAACATCAGGACGATAATCATGGCTAAAATGAATCTTTTACAAGCGATAAACAACGCTTTAATTACGGTAATGGACGAAGACAAACGTGTCATGGTCTTTGGTGAAGATGTTGGCCATTTTGGCGGTGTTTTTAGAGCAACCTCAAACTTACAACAAAAGTTTGGTAAAGAGCGATGCTTTAATACGCCATTGACCGAGCAGGGCATTATTGGTTTCGCAAACGGGCTAGCAGCTCAGGGCTCTATTCCAGTGGCAGAAATTCAGTTTGGTGATTATATTTTCCCCGCATTTGATCAAATAGTGAATGAAACGGCCAAATTCCGGTATCGATCTGGGGGGCAGTTCAGTTGTGGCACATTGACCATTCGAACGCCATATGGCGGTGGAATTGCCGGTGGTCATTACCATAGCCAGTCACCAGAAGCGTATTTCGCACATACACCGGGTATGAAAGTGGTCATCCCTAGAAATCCCAAACAGGCAAAGGGACTACTTCTAGCAAGTATTAGAGACGACAATCCGGTGTTATTTATGGAGCCTAAGAAACTCTATCGTGCGTCAACCGGAGACGTACCAGAACAAGATTATGAAATAAAATTAGGTACAGCTGACCTAGTGAAAGAAGGCACTGACATCACTCTGGTTGCTTGGGGAGCACAGGTAGAAATACTTGAAAAAGCTGCCGAGATGGCTGAGAAAGATGGCATATCTTGCGAAATTATTGACCTCCAAAGCATTCTGCCCTGGGATAAACAGGCCGTTTGTGAGTCCGTTTACAAAACTGGGCGCTTGCTCATTAATCATGAAGCGCCACTGACGGGCGGATTTGCAAGCGAGATTGCCGCCACAATCCAACAAGAGTGTTTTTTATATCTAGAGGCGCCTATCGCTAGAGTCTGCGGCTTAGACACACCTTATCCGTTGGCACATGAGAAGGAATACATGCCTGATCACTTAAAAACGTACGAAAGTATAAAACGTACCCTAGATTACTGAGGCTTATGACCATGCAAGATTTTATCTTACCCGATATTGGCGAAGGGATCGTAGAGTGCGAGCTATTAAAGTGGCTGGTAAAAGAAGGGGACATTATAAAAGAAGACCAAGCTGTTGCAGAGGTAATGACCGATAAAGCAACCGTTGAAATCCCCGCAATGCACGATGGAGTGGTACATAAGCTTTATTATAAAGAAGGCGATATTGCTAAAGTTCATGAGCCCTTGTTCGCGCTACAATCACAATCGCAATCACAATCAGAGATAGAATCCACCGACGATCAAGAATCAGATTCCAAGCCACAGAGAGAAGCGCTGCGTGATGAAGGCAATAAAAATGCAAAAAGTGCTAGTACACTTGAGTCTTTTGTTTTACCCGATATTGGTGAGGGCATTGTAGAATGTGAAATTATGCAGTGGCATGTAGAAGAAGGTGATTCGGTCAAAGAGGATGATGTCGTTGTAGAGGTCATGACCGATAAAGCCGTAGTCGAAATTCCCGCAAAGTATAACGGTGTTATTGGTAAGCTACATTATGCTAAAGGTGATATTGCGCGAGTTCATACGCCTCTTTATGATTTGCATGCGAGCAAAATTGAAACTGAGACAGAAGAAACTGAGACCATTAAGTCTGATGATATGACGATTGATGCAGATAGCATTGAAACGTCGACTGCAACAGTGATGGACGGCGAGAGTGTGCATGCACCTTATCAAGATGAAAGTGAAAAAGCGGTACTCGCAATCCATTCTGAAATTCAAAACAATAAGCAAGGCGAAAACTTTGAAGCTCCAGTGGCTATTGATAGGGCGCTAGCTAGTCCAGCAGTAAGGCGTCTGGCTAGGGAGCATAATATTAATTTAAAAAATATAAATGCCAGTGGGAAAAAAGGGCGTATTTTAAAGCAAGATATAGTCACTGCTATTAACAACGATGGCCCTACTAAAGATAGCAAAGCATCAGATGCCTCTGCAATTACCAACTTGAATGAGTACTCTAGTCGCCAGTCTAAGAATGCGAAACCTAGTCTAGTGACATCCTCCTCTCATCAAGATCCGAAAGTCTTAGTAAATGGGAAAGGTTTGGAAGAAGAAGAGTTACAAATTGTAAAACGCGAGGCCGTCAAAGGGATTAAAGTAGCCATGGCAAAACAGATGAGCGCAAGCGTATCATCTATTCCGCACTTTTCAGTATCCGATGAGCTTTGCATGGACAAACTCATTGCCTTACGTCAAACCCTCAAACCTTTATTTGAATCAGAGGGATGTAAACTTAGTTTTATGCCATTTTTTATTAAGGCTTTGTCGCTGGCGATGCAAAAATATCCAATTGTGAATAGTCGTTTAAACGATGCTACAGACGAACTGACTTATTTTGCGTCGCATAATATTGGCATGGCTGTGGATTCAAAAATCGGCTTACTCGTGCCAAATATTAAAAATGTACAGCAACTTTCATTATTTCAAATCGCTACAGAAGCCAATAATTTGATTGAAAAGGCACGTGAGGGCAAATTAAGTAACTCGGACTTAAGCAAGGGAACAATCAGTATTTCAAATATAGGTGCGATAGGTGGGATCACTGCAACGCCAGTCATTAATAAACCAGAAGTCGCAATTGTCGCGTTAGGGAAAATGCAGACGCTACCTAGATTTGATTCGGAAGGAAACGTCAAGTCCGAAACAATATTGAGTGTTAATTGGTCGGGTGATCACCGGGTTATAGATGGCGCAACGATGGTCAAATTTAATAATTTATGGATGGACTACTTGGCTAATCCTGAAAAAATGTTGATGTACTTAAAGTGAGGCGAGTAAGTTAACTAAGGCAAAGCTTAAAGTGATTTAATATCGCCCATTTTTGAGGTGAGGTATCATTTTAAACGGAGTTTTAATTAGAAGAATGTTATATGACCTGAGATGAAAAGTTGCTATTACTTGTAAAAGTATTAATAGCAACTTTACTACTGGAACTAGCAGACCGGAGAGCAAACCCTTTCGAAGAATTACCTTGTGTACTAATCTCTAAATAAACTAGGTTCAGGTTTTGCTCTGCTTATGGTGCGAGCGACGACATAATAAACTAGATAATGCGATGTTGCGATTCCCATCCACACTACTACCTGTTGCGGTGTAAGTGCATCAAGTCCAATCAAAGTTGCACTTGCCAAAAATGCCAAGTTATACATTAAGTACGTGTTGCTGTAGAAAGATTTTTTGTAGGAGTACCAAATAACTGTTTGACGCAGTAGTGATACGATTAGGTAGCAAATAAAAAATGCGACGCATCCATAGAGCAGGCTTGTTGTTATTATTCCAAAGAGAAAACTCATGTTATACCTCAAGTTGACTTGCTTAAAAATCCTTGTTTTGTAAGTGAGACTTTTCCTTGAACTTATTGGTCTATTAAACTAGCAAAAAGTTCATGTGTTTTGTTTATTCTTGTTAAGAGTAAGTATTTTTATGTATACCTTATAACTAGTGATATCCATAATCCTAGAAAACTACAATGCTATGAGTATGATATTATTATAGATAAAAAGCACATTAGATGACTCTCTGTCCAAGGTCTGACAATAAAACGCTTTATTTAAAAGTACGTAGAAAATGCATGAAAAATATAAAGGTCAATAGAATATAAAATGTTGAGCAGGGAGAACGATAAGCGAAATTTATGATATCGTTAATATTCCGTAAAATAGACAAGCAAGAAGATAGGTTTGTTAAGTTATCAACACCAATTTCATGCGGGTAATCACGCTGATGTAATTAAGCATCTAGTCTTGGTCGCGACTCTAAATAAATTGTGCGAAAAAGCGAAGCCTTTCGTTTACATCGACACTCACGCTGGCTCAGGACGCTACCAACTTGGGCTGAAGAATCAAGACGATGTTTTAGCGTCTAACATGTGCAACTTGGCTTTTGAACACTCAGTTATTCGCGATTATTTAGAAGTCGTCAAAAGTGGCGTGGATACAAAGCACTACTTTGGGTCTCCCCTAATTGCTACTCAAATAGCTAAGAAAATGGCAACTTATCATTGCGCTGAGCTTCACCCTTCTGCTTACGACGCGCTTTTATCAAACAATGCTGCTTTACCGAGAGGTCAAAAGCTACAAATACATAAAAGAGATGGTTTCAGTTTGTTACAGGCGATTGTGCCGCCTAAACCTAATAGAGGCCTTGTATTAATCGACCCTCCATATGAACATGCGAGTGAATATGAAGAGGTAGTAAAGGCCTTAGTTCAAGTACAGAAAAAGTGGCCCCAAGCACTGTTGCTCATCTGGTATCCCTTACTTTCTGAACACAGAATAAATAGAAAAACCAATGTTCGTGAAGCTAATCCTAAACATGGTTTGTCTGAAAATATGATCGATAAAGTAAAGAATGAGACTTTTCAAGGATTGTTGAATATCCAGTTACGAACGCAAGAACCTAACACGGCCTCGGGCATGTATGGTTCAGGTGTTTTAATGATCAACCCGCCATGGAAATTAGATATTCAATTAAAAGAAGTGACAACGGAATTAGAAAGGTTAATGAATGCTCAGCAAAGCAGCTCTATTTTATATACAAGCTCAGTAGAGTGGTTGAGAGAGGCGCCTTGAGTGCATGCCTTCTTTTGGGCGGTTTTGAAGAGTTAAGCGAAGTGATGCAACAATAATGAATGAACTTGCTTTAAAACATTTTTATATACCTGACGATCAATCGGTCTATTTGTTGTCTCACAAAGATGCGAAGAAGCTTAAGAATTGGTTTGCCCTGTGTGAAAGTCAGCTTGCAAAACTTGGTTATCACAAAGTAGAACTGATAGGTAAGGGGGCCTTCGGTTTTGCCTTCGCAGGCACCTCAATATCTGGCGATGAACGTGTTTTTAAATTTTCTAAAATAACATTGCCACAGCATGTACAAGACAGGCTTGAAGAAGAAGCTCACATGCAAGGTCTATTGTTGCATCCACATATTCCAAAGGTCATTGCTTTTCAAAAAATAAAACGTCAGTCGATATTGGCAATGGAACGTGCACCAGGCGCAGATCTAGAGCAATACTCACTGAAACATGGACCATTACCCGTATCCACAATTATCAATATATTGGTACAGGTTTGTGATGTTTTGGTGGCGCTTCGTTCATATGGAAGAGATAGTGGAAATTTACGACCACTTGTTCATGGTGATATTAAGCCGTCTAACTTGGTATTTGACGATACTACAGGTATGACGATGCTCATTGATTGGGGGTCTAGCGTATATGCACAGCTAGATACCGAAGGTCATTATATCGGCAATAATGTCATGGATTTGATGTCGTCGGATATGCAGCAAACAAATGCTCGCCTCGGCGATGTGTACTTTATTGGCGACGACCAGTTAGCGGGTAAATTAAGTTCTCCTAGGTTTGATGAACAAGGTTTAGCCAGCACGATTTATGCGCTAGCATCTGGGCAATCGTCGCGCTTTGGTCGTTATGTGATTAGTCCACACAGTCTGGGGCTTCCTCAAGCCATTGCTGAATGTTTAGCGGCACTTATGAGTGATGATCCAGAACTAAGAGCAAAAGGTGGTAATTACTTAATTAAGAACTACCAGCATTTTAAAAAAATCGTACTTGGCATTGAAAAACCTCATGAACGTGTGTGTTTATTACCAACGTGGATATCACAAGTAATTAAAGATATTGATACCGTTGTGTACAGTTCAAGAAAATCTTTTCTGCGCCAACAAGAAGGCTTTGACGACGAAAATCTATCCTACATCGATGATGCTCAGTTTGAGCGTTACTACAAAAACTACCTCCACGGCATGGGCGAAACTGAAAAAGCGTTTATTTCTGCCGTTAGCCGATTAGGCAAATACCCCGTAGTCGGTGGTATTGCGGTGCGTTGGCAGGCGGATGGGATTTACGTAGATTCGTCTTTGAAATTATATGATCCCAGCATGCAATACAGTTTTGATCGGTCTGTAGACAACATGATTCATCTAGCGCGGGCCATTAAAGGCAGTGGCGTGTTCAAATCATGTATGTTTAATGCCAAAAACACATTGCACGTTGAGCGCAAACAAGAGCATCATTCTTTCAAACCAAGGTTAAGTCTAAGTATTCCGTATGAACTCAGTAAAGTGTCTATCACTGAAGATGAATCACGCACGCATTCTTACTTTGAGGACGGAGAAGACCCTGATGAACTGCTCAAATTACCACAAGAACTGCTTGATAAAATAAAAGCACTGAATTTAATTCATCATACTGGTTGTATTATTTTCGAAGCTTTACCAAAACATCTTAAGATCCATAGTTATTATACCTTACTTGACCACTCCAAAGAGTCAGACTTTAAAGCGCTTCTAGACACTATTATCACTCTTATACCTAAAATTGATGGGCTCGGGATTTCTGGTTTTATGAAGTTACCTTATAAAGATACCCGTTTTTTTTCTTATCAAGAAAGCTTACAGACAAGATATTATCCGAAAAACCCGTACAATAATGATTAAAAGTCTTTAAATAACGCTACAAGGAATTATTTTGTCGCACGCAATACTCTCATCACTATTTGAATTAGAAGAATTAGAACAAGGACTTTATCGAGGCCAAAGTTGGGATTTAGGGTTCAGAGCTTTATACGGCGGACAAGTTTTGGGACAGTCGGTTATGGCTGCATACAAAACAATGCCAGATGACCGCAATATTCACTCCTTTCACAGCTATTTCCTCTTACCTGGTGATGCTAAAAAGCCCGTCGTGTATGACGTAGAAATTGTAAGAGACGGAAGAAGCTTTTCGGCTCGCAGAGTCCGAGCAATACAGCACGGCAGAACGATATTCTACATGACTGCATCATTTCAACTTGCCGAGGAAGGCTTGAGCCATCAGTTTGCAACCATGCCTGACGCGCCAGAGCCAGAAGAGGTTCAAAGAGATATCAAGTATTATGATGATAACTTCGAGAAGTTATCAACAAGAATGAAAGAGTCCCTAGCTTTTCATCGACCAGTCGATATAAGGACAATAGATGCAGCAAACTCTTTCAAAGCACTAAGAAAAGATCCAAAACGACAGCTATGGTTAAAAGGCAGGGATGAAGTCTCGAATGAAACGAGTCTTAATCAAGCGTCTCTTGCTTATGCGTCTGACTATCACTTTTTAAGCACGGCTCTTCAAGCTCATGCTATTGCAGTTCAAGATAAACGTCTTAGATTGGCAACCATTGACCATGCGATGTGGTTTCATAAGCGATTCAAATTTGATGATTGGTTAATGTATGACATGCATAGTCCATTTAGTGGTAATGGCAGAGCATTGGTTCAAGGAAAGATTTACAATAAACAGGGTGAGTTGGTTGCGTCGTCTGTTCAAGAGGGCTTGTTCAGATTACAGAAGGAGAAATAAAAAGGCCCGGAACATAAGTTCCAGGCTTAGGGGTTGGCTCATTGAAGAGCCGTGCGCTAACTTTGAAATAGAATGGCAAAACACACGCGACCTCTACAATGATGTTTTACATCAGTAGCAATTCGCTTGCCGAATAGTGACTATAACTCAAATTAACTATAAATATAAAGCCCTGTTTGCAAAAATTCAGCTTATTTTGACTTAAAAATCATCATTATAGGTCTATTTCGAGTGTTTTTTACCGTTTCGTCCTTTAGTAGCATGGTTTTTTTAGCGTTAATTTTTGTACTATGACGCGCTAGAAACACGCTAGAACATTGCCAAAATACGTCATTCTATGCAGATGTTCAGGCAGTTAAGTCACCAAATATACAACACCTAAGGCACAATCAGTGTCATAGTCTTTTAGTTAAAAGGGGTTTCCATGCAGAGTTTTATGCCAGCTTCACGAGTCCTAATGGGGCCGGGTCCATCAGACGTAAGTAAACGTGTTCTTGAGGCACTTTCACGGCCAACGATTGGACATCTTGATCCGCTTTTCGTGGGCTTAATGGATGAAACCAAACAATTGTTACAATATGCGTTTCAGACTGAAAATGAAATGACAATGCCTATCTCAGCGCCGGGTTCTGCCGGAATGGAGGCGTGTTTTGTCAATTTAGTTGAACCTGGTGATAAAGTTATCGTGTGTCAAAACGGTGTGTTTGGCGGCCGAATGAAAGAAAACGTTGTTCGAGTCGGCGGTGAACTTGTTTTAATTGAGGATCCATGGGGTGAGCAAACAAAACCAGAAAAGCTTCGTGCGGCTCTAGAACAGAACCCTGATACAAAGATTGTGGCGTTTGTTCATGCCGAAACGTCAACAGGTGTACGAAACGACGCTAAAGAATTATGCGCGATCGCGAAAGAGTTTGGCTGTCTTACCATAGTGGACGCAGTAACCTCTTTGGCAGGCATTGAGTTGCGCGTAGATGATTGGAAAATCGATGCAATATATTCAGGTACTCAAAAGTGTTTGTCTTGTGTACCAGGTTTGTCACCTGTGTCATTCAGTCAAGCTGCTTTGAATAAGATCAGTTCTCGCAGCACTCCTGTTCAGAGTTGGTTTTTAGACATTAATTTGGTGCTTGGTTATTGGGGCAAAGGAACTAAGCGTGCATACCATCATACAGCGCCCGTTAATAGCGTGTATGCCTTTCATGAAAGCTTGTTAATGGTCAAAGAAGAAGGTTTAGAAGCATCATGGAAGCGTCATGCTGATACTCATCAATACCTAAAAGAAGGTCTTGAAGGCTTAGGCTTGAACTTAACGATTGATGAAGCCTATCGCTTGCCACAGCTAAACCTAGTTGATGTCCCAGACGGTGTAGATGAAGCGAAAGTAAGGGCTAGACTGCTCAACGAATTCGATTTGGAAATCGGTGCTGGCTTAGGAGCATTGGCAGGAAAAGTATGGCGAATCGGCTTAATGGGACAAAGTTGCACTAAGTCTCATGTGGATAAATGCGTATCTGCACTCGCGAGCGTTTTATAGTTTTAAGATGCTTCATTAACATAAATTAGTCTGACACTTTTTTATCAAAAAACAGTGTAAAACCATCAATTGTATTCGCCCTTAAAGTAAAGCGTCCTAAGGCTTTCTTGTGGGGCAGTCCTTTCCCGTAAAAGTATTTTAGTTGAGCTAAAAGACTAGCCTTCTGGATTTTTTGATTTTGCTATGCCAATCTACTTTAATTGTAAGCACAAAATAATAATAAATAGGGTGTTTAATGCTTCATAAAATCTGGTTGGCGTTCATCGTAAGTGCCTTTATCGCAACTTGTTTTAAAGTTTTTGTCACTGGTGATTTAGGTGGTTTTGAAGAAGTGATGACCGCGGTTACAGACATGGCTCGCACCAGTGTGGACATCGCCTTAGGCTTAATTGGTTTACTTGCCTTCTGGTTGGGGATTTTTAAAGTCGCAGAAAACTCTGGTCTTATCGCCAAGTTCTCAAAAGTCCTAGCGCCTTTTTTGTGCCGTATCATGCCCGATATACCGCGAGATCATCCTGCATTAGGCAGTATAACGATGAATATGTCAGCTAATATACTTGGTCTTGATAATGCTGCAACGCCTTTTGGCATTAAAGCGATGCAAGATATGCAAACGCTAGCACCTGTAAAAGATACACTCACTAATTCTCAAATCCTTTTTTTGGTATTAAATACATCGTCGGTCACACTTTTTCCTATTGCTGTTTTTTTATATAGAGCTGACCAAGGTGCAGCTCAACCAACAGATGTATTTATTCCAATTTTATTAGCGACAAGTGCTTCTACCTTAGTTGGCTTAATTGTGACTTGTGCCGTACAGCGTATTAATCTATTTAATAAGGTGGTCTTGCTTTATTTAGTCGCTGCGTTTGGGCTATTGTCGGCTGTAATTCTTTACTTTTCTAACTTGGCCGCGGAACAACTCTCCAGCCAATCAAGCTTAATTGCCAACTTTGCGTTAATGACGTTTGTTGTAGCAGTGCTCGTTATAGGATGGCGCAAAGGCAATAACACTTACGAACAGTTTGTTGAGGGTGCTAAGCAAGGCTTTAATGTCGCTATATCTATTATTCCATTTTTACTTGCGATGTTATTTGCAATTGGCATGTTAAGAGCAAGCGGTGTCATGGAATTTGTGACCCAACAAATAGCAACTGCGGTGGCATTTTTAGGGTTTGATACAAGGTTTGTTGATGCTATACCGACAGCCTTGATGAAGCCGCTAAGTGGTTCCGGGGCAAGGGCATTAATGATTGAAACAATGCAGTTTCATGGTGCAGATTCTTTTGTCGGGAGGCTAGCTTCTGTGATGCAAGGCTCCACGGAAACGACCTTTTATGTGCTGGCAGTCTATCTCGGTGCAGTAGCTGTAAAACACAGCCGATACGCCGTAGCATGCTGTTTGACTGCTGATTTCGCTGGTATTTTCACGGCAATTTGTGTTTCGTACTGGTTTTTTGGATGAGTTGTGGCTTATGTCAATAGCGCTACTTTTAACTAACAACGAGCATCTTTAAAACTATCAATAGGCCAAAAAAATGGTACCCCAAACATAAGCATGCTCCTCACGGACATAATCAAAGCAAGTGTTGAGTGATTAAATACATTATAAATTTAATACATCAACATCAATATTTTTTAGTAATGCACAGAGTTTTATCAGGGGAAGCCCAATTAAAGCGTTAGGGTCATCGCTTTGTAATTTAGTAAACAAGGATATCCCTAAGCCCTCTGCTTTAAAGCTACCAGCACAGTCTAAAGGCAGTTCCTTATTTACGTAATTAACAATTTGCTTATTATTCAATAACCTAAAGTAGACCTTAGTGATCTCAACATCGTTTTGAATAATAGTGCTACCGTCTTCCTTAGTGTTTATCACACAAATGCCTGTATAAAATGCTACGCACTTGCCTGACGCCTTTGACAATTGCTCGATTGCTCGTTGAACTGAGCCTGGCTTCGACAAAAAGCTGGAAACCGCGTCTTCTACAGGGGAATTGTTTGCTATATTCGTATCTTTTGACTCAATTGTGATTTGGGCGCACTGGTCAGAAGCAATGATTATTTTACCTGGATACTTTTGTTGAGCTGCAAGCGCTTTTTCTTTTGATAGACGCAGAGCTAAGTCCTTAGCAGCCTCGTTTGGCAAGGGACTTTCGTCAATGTTTGGGGAAAACTGTTCGAATGTTATCCCAAGTTTTGCCAATAGTTTGGCACGATAACTCGACGACGAAGCAAGTAGAAATTGAGGTATGTGTTTTTGCTAGTTTTTGTCTTCCAAGTTGGTCGTAAGATAATTTACAGATTTAAACATCACTGTAGAAGGATGAAAAAGCGCTTCGTTCCTAGTATAACTAGCATGCAAGTGATTACGACCGTCATTAAAATGATAGAGCGTCCAAATTATGCTATTTATACATGTATCTAGCCCAAGTGGATTGAAGCAAAACCTTTGACTATTGACAAGTAAATCTATATGATGCGCGCGCTATGACAAATGTGAAGTTACCCAAACAACTGGACCCGGTTAAATCGGCTCAAAAACGCGCTGTTTATGATGGCGTTTATTTGTGCAAGGATTTAACAAGGTTTAATGATGCGGTTTCGTCAGTGTTAGCGGATGTCTCTGTCAAGGTGGAATTTAATAAAGACGCGCAGGGTCTTATTTATTTCGCGGGTATTGCCAAAACAGACGTTAGCCTTATTTGTCAAAGGTGTAATAAGAGCTTTAATCATGCAGTAAATGCAGATTTTTGCTTTTCGCCCGTGCAGGGGCAAGAGCAGGCAGAAGTATTACCCGACGTTTATGAACCGGTAGAGGTCAATGACCATGGAGAGATAGATTTTTTCCAATTGGTTGAAGATGAATTAATTTTAGCTTTGCCTATAGTCGCTTTACATGCTCGAGAAGATTGCGCTGTAAAGGAAGAAGACTTACAATTTGGAAAACTTGAGCCGGAACAAGAGCGTAAAAACCCGTTCGCGGTTTTAAAAGAGCTTAAGCGAGATTAGGAGTAATCAATGGCGGTACAAAAAAATCGTAAAACTAGAGCTAAGCGCGGTATGCGTCGCTCGCACGATGCTTTGACTGGTGCTACTTTATCAGTTGATGCAACCTCTGGCGAAACACATCTACGTCACAATGTGACGGCGGATGGTTTCTACAAAGGTAAAAAAGTTATCGAAAAGTAAGCTAAGAGCTTATTTTGTTAGATAACAAGGCTTCAACATCTATAGCTGTTGACATCATGGGGGGCGATCGCGGCCCCCATGTTTTTTTGTTGCCAATAAAAAAAATCCTCCAACAACATCCATCTGTTAATTTGCATCTGTGTGGCACCGAATCAGCCCTATCTGTATTAAGAAAATCATTGCCCTCAAAGACTCAAGACCGCACCTTTTTCTATGAATGCGAACAGGTTGTTGATATGTCAGACAAACCCGCAATGGCAATTCGACAAAAAAAACAATCCAGTATGCGCAAGGCCTTAGAACTTACTCGTGATGATATTAGTCAAGCATGTGTTTCGGGAGGTAATACAGGCGCATTAATGGCGATGGCATATTATGTACTAAAAACTTTGCCCGGCATTTCACGCCCAGCACTTGGGACTTTATTGCCTACTCAAAACGGTAAAAAAGTACTTTTGCTAGACCTCGGTGCATCAATTAACTATGACGCCGAAAATCTTTTTCAATATGCATTAATGGGATCGGTATTGATGCAAGAATGTGAAGGCATTAACGCGCCTAAAGTATGCTTGTTAAACGTGGGTGAAGAAGAAATTAAAGGCAATAGCCTAGTAAAACATGCAAATATGTTGATTCAATCATGCGACGCTATAAATTATAAGGGTTATGTCGAAGGGGATGGTATTTTTACCGGGCAATGTGATGTCGTGGTTACCGATGGATTTACTGGGAATGTCGCTCTAAAGGCAAGTGAAGGCATTGCGCTTTTCATAATGAATCAAATTAAAAGCATCTCAAGGGAAACCTTAGGCGCTCGCTTTTTGAGCAAACTTGCATTGCCTTTATTAAAAACACTTTATCAGCGAATGAACCCCGACCAGTATAATGGCGCGAGTCTGTTAGGATTGCGCTCCATTGTAGTTAAAAGCCACGGGAACGCATCTTCAGACGCTTGTTATTATGCTATCGAGCAAGCCATACAAGAGACGCAACGAGCCGTTCCTGAAAAAATAAAAGCAAAAATAGAAGAAGAATTATTGGAGCACTAGAGTCTATGTACTCACGGATTATTGGAACAGGCAGTTATTACCCAAAAGAAATCAGAAGTAACAAACATCTCGAGTTAATGGTAGACACTTCTGATGAGTGGATAACCGACCGAACGGGGATAAAAGAGCGCCGAATCATTGCGAAAGACGAGACTGCTGCAACCATGGGGGCAGAGGCTTCGAAAAAAGCCTTGGAGGCTGCTGGTCTATCGGCCGCTGACCTTGACATGATTGTTTGTGCCACAACCAGTGGTCGATACGCATTGCCTAGTACCGCTTGCGAAATCCAAAATATCTTAAAGGTAGATAATATTCCCGCATTTGATGTTGCTGCGGCATGTGCAGGTTATTGTTATGCCCTGAGTGTTGCCGATCAGTACGTCAAAAGCGGCATTGCGAAGCGCGTGTTGGTGATTGGTACTGACTGTCTGAGTCGCTTAGTTGATCCTAATGATCGTTCGATGGTGATTTTATTTGGCGATGGTGCAGGCGCAACAATCATTGAAGCGAGTGAAGAGCCTGGTATTTTATCGACCCATATTAATGCTGCAGGCTCTCATTCAAAGCTACTTTACGTTGGTAATCCGACAAGAGGTGACGAAGCCTCTGTGCACGATAATTGGGGTGTGATGAAAGGCAACGAAGTATTTAAAGTGGCAGTCACAAAGCTCAGTGAAATAGTGGAGCAAACCTTAAGCGCCAATAATATGTCTAAATCAGATTTGGATTGGTTGGTGCCCCATCAAGCCAATTTTAGAATAATTAGAGCGACTGCTAAAAAACTCAATATGTCACTTGACCAAGTTGTAATGACACTTGAAAAGTATGGAAATACTTCAGCTGCAACAGTACCAACTGCGCTCGATACAGCAATCAGAGACGGCAGGATAAAAAGAGGCCAAACGCTTCTTTTAGAGGCTTTCGGCGGTGGTTTCGCTTGGGCTTCAGCACTAGTGAAATATTAGGTTTCTAGTCGTATCCTGGTTCTACAATTACATAATAGAAAAAACAATTAATATTAGGAAACAATCATGACGAAATTAGCATGCGTTTTTCCCGGACAGGGTAGCCAATCGGTCGGCATGTTATCTGAACTCGCTGCAAATTTTAAGAGTGTTCAAGAGACCTTTGAAGAAGCGTCGGATGCACTTGGCTATAACCTTTGGGACATGGTTCAAAGCAATCCAGATGACAAATTAAATCAAACTGAAGTAACACAACCAGCATTGTTAACTTCAAGTGTCGCATGTTGGCGTGTATTAAAAGCTGAAACCGAAACTCAGCCAAGTTTTTTAGCAGGCCACAGTTTAGGTGAATACTCAGCTTTGGTTGCATCGGACGTATTTAGCCTAGATATAGGTGTTAAATTAGTCAGGGCAAGAGGCCAATTCATGCAAGCAGCAGTTGGACCTGGCGAAGGTGCAATGTATGCGATCATTGGCTTAGATGACGCTAAAATTATGGAAATTTGTTCAAAAGTGGCAGCTGATACTGATGCGGTCGTTTCAGCGGTCAACTTTAATTCGCCAGGACAAGTGGTTATCGCTGGTAATAAAAGCGCCACTGATATAGCTGCAAAATTAATAAAGGAAGCTGGTGCCAAACGAGCATTACCATTATCTGTGAGCGTGCCTTCACATTGCGCATTAATGCAAAGTGCAAGTGAGAAATTATCAGAAATGCTTAACGACATTGAGTTCTCTGTGCCTACTATCCCCATTGTAAACAATGTTGATGTCGCAAATGTTACTGATCAAGTAGAAATCAAGGATGCTCTAGTAAGGCAGTTGTTTATGCCTGTTAGATGGACCGAGTCAGTTCAGTTTCTTTCGGCTCAAGGCGTAGATAAAATGATTGAGGTTGGTCCAGGTAAGGTATTGGCTGGTCTAATTAAACGTATAGATAAAAGTGTTGAAATGAGCAATTTCAATTCACCGTCTGATATTAGTTAAGGAATAGTATGTTTGATTTAACTGGAAAACTTGCCTTAGTTACTGGTGCAAGTAGAGGTATAGGTAAAGCGATTGCGCTTCAATTGTCACAAATGGGTGCAACGGTAGTAGGAACTGCGACAAGCGATGGTGGGGCACAAGCTATTAGCGAATACCTTGGCGAAAATGGCACTGGAATGTGTCTCAACGTGACAAGTGACGAGAGTATTGGCGACGTTATAAAGCAAATAAATACCGATTTTGGTGCGATCGACATTCTTATTAATAATGCGGGTATTACTCGAGACAATTTATTAATGCGCATGAAAGAGGATGAATGGTCTGATATTTTAAATACTAACTTAACTTCCGTGTTTAAGCTCAGTAAAGCGGTTATGCGCGGTATGATGAAAAAGAAAAACGGGCGAATTGTTAGTATTGGAAGCGTTGTTGGCTCTACCGGAAATGGTGGGCAAGCCAATTATGCTGCTGCAAAAGCGGCGGTAATTGGTTTTAGCAAATCAATGGCGAGAGAAATTGCGTCGAGAGGCATTACCGTTAATGTTGTTGCGCCAGGTTTTATAGATACTGATATGACAAAAAGTTTAACAGATGATCAAAAAGCAGCCATATTTAAGGACATTCCGGCAAATCGTTTAGGCGCTCCGGAAGAAATAGCTGCTGCAGTGGCGTTTTTATGTTCAGATTCTGCTGCTTATATCACCGGCGAAACAATCCATGTCAATGGTGGGATGCACATGGCATAAGCCATATTATGCCCATTTAGTAGCATTATTGTGCAAAACAACGACAAAGAGTTGCTAGAAACGATTTTTTAACCAATAATTCGTATTATTGTGGTTTGACCACACACAAATTACTTGGTTATGCTTGCATGGTGGTTCATAGGTCAATACACTATCCACCGCTATTTTTTTAAAGGTATGTTAAGGAAACCTGTCATATGAGTAACATTGAAGAACGCGTAAAAAAAATCATCGTAGAACAGTTAGGCGTTAAAGAAGAAGAAGTAAAGTCAGAAGCGTCTTTTGTGGATGATTTAGGTGCTGATTCTTTAGACACAGTGGAATTAGTAATGGCTCTTGAAGAAGAGTTTGATACTGAAATTCCAGATGAAGAAGCAGAAAAAATCACTACGGTTCAATCAGCAATTGACTACATCAATGCTAACAATGACGCGTAAAAGTGAACGTTGAAAAAGCGGCTCTTTTGAGCCGTTTTTTTGTATCTAGCGTTTAAGTTTTATAGATTTATCTTTAGGAGGCTAAATTGGCAAAGCGTCGTGTAGTAGTTACTGGTTTAGGCATGTTAAGTCCTGTGGGAAATGATGTCGAAAGTACATGGAAAAATATCCTAGAAGGTGTTAGCGGGATTGGTCCAGTCACCCATTTTGACACAGAGCAATACAACACAAAAATTGCTGGGGAAGTAAAAGACTTCGATGTCGAACAATATATCCCGAAGAAAGAAGCAAAGAAAATGGACCGCTTCATTCAGTTAGGAATTGCCGCAGGTATTCAAGCGCTTCGAGACTCAAACCTAGTGATAGATGAAACTAACGCGTCTAGAGTGGGAGTTACAATAGGCTCTGGAATTGGTGGCTTACCATTAATTGAAGAGAATCACTCTAAATTAATGAAAAGCGGACCGAAACGAGTTTCACCATTTTTCGTCCCCTCGACTATCACCAATATGATTTCTGGCTTTCTTTCTATTATGGAAGGGCTCAAGGGACCAAACTTAAATGTTGTGACTGCCTGTACTACAGGGGTTCACAATATAGGGCTTGCAGCGCGCACAATTGCCTACGATGACGCGGATGCGATGTTGGCGGGCGGCGCTGAAGCAACCATTACACCACTTGCATTTGCAGGTTTCGGCTCTGCTAGAGCTTTGTCGACGAATAACGAGAATCCGATAGGCGCCAGTCGTCCTTGGGACAAAGACAGAGATGGCTTTGTAATGGGGGAAGGCGCTGGCGTTGTCATGTTGGAAGAATACGAATATGCAAAAGCGCGCGGTGCGAAAATCTATGCTGAAGTAACTGGCTTTGGTATGAGTGGAGACGCTTACCATATGACCTCACCACCAGCGAATGGTGAAGGCGCTGCTAGTGCTATGCATAATGCTTTAAAAGACGCTGGAGTTGATGTGAGCAATGTTGGCTACATAAATGCACACGGCACGAGTACGCCAGCTGGTGACATTGCAGAGGTTGCCGCTATTAAATCAATTTTTGGTGAGTATGCTAGTGACTTAAAAGTAAGTTCTACAAAATCCATGATAGGGCATCTTCTTGGTGCCGCTGGGTCCGTAGAAGCGATTTTTACGATCCTTGCTTTGCGCGACAAGCTTGCACCACCTACCATTAACTTGGATAACCCAGGCGATGGTTGTGACTTAGATTTTGTGGCACACAAGGCAAAAGCCTTTGAAGCAAAACATGCTATGTGTAACTCATTTGGCTTCGGCGGTACGAACGGTTCTTTATTGTTTTCAGTTTTAGATAACTGATACATTGCCTCTTAAGGCGCTTAGTATACTAGTTTATTAAGCGCCCTCATTTCTAAAACACAAAATATAGATAGTCATCGATTTATTTAATACATCTTTGAGGATGTTAAATTTTTTTCGTTTGGCAATTTGGCAATATAGGGTTGGCATAATAAACGATGGTTAATCGTTTGGTGGGTGACCTTGAATAGTGCTATCTAATGTACAATAAATTTCTTTTTTAATGTGAAAAACAGAAGTTTGTAGGCATAATATGAACGAGGTTTCGCATTTGTTAAAACGGAATAAATACTCATTCATATGATTGAAACGGTTGTTTTGAACCAATACTCCCAGCGCAGTCCTGAAAGTTTCGAATGGCTGGGCCATGCTCAGGTCCCTGCTAGTGACAGGGCCTTTCAATATGGTGATGGATGTTTTACGACGATGTATGCAAAACATGGCAGCATTGCTTTTTTTAACGAGCACATACAACGACTTTGTCGCGACGCAGCGCGCTTGGGAATCGACCTTCATCATACCGCTTTAAGTGAATCAGTATATAGCGCAGTTCAACAGTATGTTCCAAAACCTTATTGGACTGACCATGACGAAAAGAATGGTCTTGTCATCAAAGTTTTAGTTTCGCGAGGTCAGGGCGGACGGGGTTATGACCCTGGCTTGCTATCGTCACCCGTGATTTACGTCAGTTTCTACAAATCGCCCCTATATAACGAGAGCTTTATATGTGAGCAAAGTCCTTTAACTCTAGGTGTGGCTAATATTCGTTTAGCCAGTCAGCCAATGACCGCAGGTCTAAAGCACCTTAACCGTATCGAGCAGGTCCTCTGTAAAATAGAGTTACAGAAGCAAGAGTTAATAGACGATCTGTTTTTGAGCGACAATAAAGGTTTATTAATCGAAGCGAGTAGCGCAAACGTGTACTGTTTTATTGACGGGAGTTGCCACACCCCAAAGCTCAATGAATGCGGCGTTGATGGTGTCCAGAGACAGGCAATTCTTCAATATATGGAAGCAGAAAATATTCCATCGGCGATTTCAGAACTTTCGATTAATAAAGTTTTCGAACGTGCAGAGGCTATGTTTTTATGTAATGCGGTGCGCTGTATCCAAACTGTTAAGACGGTTTATTTAGACGATAAGCGCTTCGATTTTGCCACTCAAAATGTTACCCGATTGATCAGCGGATTCATGAAATTTGCAAAAGCATACGAGGTTTCAATTCAGTGAAGCGTATTGTAACGGTTACATTACTGATATTCTTTCTATGCGGCTCTGCAGCTGCTTATATTTTATATAGTAAAGTGCAATCAGTTGAACACGCAAAGCTAACTAATCTTCCTACATCAGGTTTTAAAATCAAATCGGGCGACACATTGCACGATGTGTTTCGTCGTTTGAGCAATTACCATAATCTAGATAATTTCAGTTTTAAGCTGTGGCTAAAGTTAAACAATGATCGACATAACGTCAAAACCGGGTATTACGAGCTAGTTGATGGAATGCCACTTACGCAAGCTATCAGCATATTTAATGCAGGACAGGTAAAGCAGTTTAGTGTCACTTTTATTGAAGGTTCGACTTTTGAACAATGGTTAGCGCAGCTAAAAAACATCGATGAACTAAACTACGACCTGCCGGACAGCCATAAGCAAATATATGAAACATTGATAAGCAAAGACACTTTTTGTGAAAATGCATTGGCTTTGTTAGAGGGATGCTTGCTTCCGGACACGTATTTCTTCACTTATCAATCGAAGGCAAGTGAGATTTTGAGCCGTGCATATTTTGCCCTAAAGAAAACACTCGAAGAAGCTTGGACCATGAGGTTTTTGGATATTCCCTTGAAGACACCTTACGAAGCGCTTATTCTTGCGTCTATTATAGAAAAAGAAACAGCGATTGATGCGGAAAGGTCCGAAATAGCTGGGGTATTTACCAATCGCTTAGAAAAGAATATGCGTTTACAGACAGACCCAACTGTTATTTATGGCGTTGGGGATAGTTACGCAGGTGATATTACACGCCAACATTTAAGAACCCCTACACCATATAATACTTACGTTATTAAAGGCTTGACACCCACACCAATTGCAATGCCTAGCAAGGCATCGGTGCTTGCTGCTGTTCAGCCCGCGCTTACTGATTCTCTGTATTTTGTTGCAACTGGGGATGGTGGGCATCAGTTTTCAAGCAATTTAGCAGATCACAATAGAGCAGTAAGAGCATATTTAAATAAGATGAAGAATAAAAATGACGGGTCATAAATCGGCGTTTGTGGTTGTTGAGGGGCTAGAGGGTGCGGGTAAAAGTACGGTCATCTCGGCCATTAATGAGTATTTGAGCGAACACCAGCTATCTTACATCAATACAAGAGAGCCAGGTGGAACACCGATGGCTGAAGCAATTAGAAACTGCGTAAAAGAACGTTGGGAAGATGAACAAGTTACTCAGGAAACCGAACTATTACTGATGTACGCGGCCCGAAGCCAGTTGGTACATAATGTTATCTTACCGGCTTTGCAAGAAGGTAAAGTCGTTGTCGGCGACAGACACAATCTCTCATCTATCGCATATCAAGGCGGTGGTAGGCAGGTCCCTGCACAGGTGTTGCAGCAGTTGAGCGAACTGACTATGCGCTCATTTAGACCGGACTTTACTATCTATTTAGATATAGAGCCTTCGGTTGGCTTAGAAAGGGCCCGTGGTCGCGGGGAATTAGATCGGATAGAAGAATCTGGTTTGGCATTTTTTGAGCGCGCGCGAGAAAGGTATTTAGACGAACTCAGCTTGATAATGCAGGACAACTCAGAGTCGAAATATTCAGACAATGCAATAATCATTGACGCACATCAGAGCCCAGAAAACGTTGCTCAACAAGCAGTAGAGGCCCTGAGTCTCTTTTTGAACAGCAATGGTCGAGAAGAGAATTAATTCATGTATCCATGGTTTGAGTCACCTTTACAAGATATACGAAAACGCATAAGTACGAAGACACTGCACCATGGTTTGCTATTTGTGGCCGACAAAGGTGTTGGTGAGGCTCTAATGCTCGAGCGAGTGGCACAATTATTATTGTGCAATGATTCATCAGCCTGCGGTAAATGTAAGCACTGTTTATTAATGGCTGCAGGTTCTCATCCAGATCTAAAAATAGTGCATAGCGACAAACCCAGTATAGGTGTGGATCTAATTCGTTCTGTGTCCGAATTTGTAAATAAGACAGCTCAGTTAGGTGGAAATAAAGTTGTAATCATCAACCAAGTACATCTGATGACAGAATCGGCCAGTAACTCCTTACTGAAAACGCTCGAAGAACCGACAAAAAATACTTATCTATTGTTGGACAGTCACGAATCAGATTCTTTGTTAGCAACCATAAAAAGTCGTTGCGAAAAAATAAGGCTGAGTCTACCGAATAGCAAACAGGCATTAGAATGGCTGCGCTCTCAATCGCAAGAAGCCGTGACAGAAGAGGGCTTGAGAGCCTATTTGTACTCACCTATCGACTATCTCCAAGCGTTGAGTGATAAAGCACTTACGTTTTCAGATTTACAAGAGGATTTACAAAACTGTAAGGCAGGCAAAGCTCAAGTGCTTACTTTATCGGATAAATGGGAAAAGCAAGCTCAGCAAGCTATAGACTGGATTTATCAACATACCAGTTTGCAATACTCAAAAATGCTTGATGATGAGTCGATAGTAAATGCGACACAAATCGACCACATTCTTAATGAATGCATTGTAATTAAACAAAAAGTGTCGCAAGCGGGTATAAACAAGAAGTTATTGTTACAACGAATTTTTCAAAGCTGTCAATAGGAGCCATTTTGTTTGTAGATTCTCACTGTCATCTAGATAGGATCACCGATTCCCCCGCTGAACTCAGAAAAATTGTTCAAGACGCGAAAAGCGCTCAAGTCGAACACATGCTTTGTGTGGCAGTTTCCGTTAAAGAGTTTGCGTCAATGCAAAAAGCGCTCGAGGGTCTCACAAACATTTCGATGTCATGTGGAGTACATCCTCTGCACCAAGAGGATGCCTGTGATAAAGATGAACTCTATTCATTTGCATCTAGATCAAACGTAGTGGCAGTTGGAGAAACCGGTTTAGACTACCACTATAGCGCAGAGACAAAAGCGGTACAAAACAGGTCGTTTGTTGATCATATCCACGTTGCCAATGAACTAAAGAAACCCCTTATCATACATACCAGACAAGCTCAGAAAGACACATTAGATTCTCTTAATAAGTATTATGAACAAGATACTGGAGCAGTATTGCATTGTTTTACTGAGAGCCTCGAGATGGCTAAGGCTGCAATGGACATGGGGATTTATATCTCAATTTCTGGGATAGTTACATTCAATTCAGCCAGAGAGTTACAAGAGACGGTAAAACAAATCCCGTTAAACCGATTGCTGATAGAGACAGATTCACCTTGGTTGGCACCAGTACCCCATAGAGGGCAGAAAAACCAACCAAAACATGTTGTTGAAGTAGCAAAATTCATAGCTGAATTAAAAGGTATTTCACTTGAAGAGCTTGCAGAGCATACCACTAGAAATTTCTATCAATTATTCAGTTTAGTGGAACACGAGACAGTATGAATCAATCCAACTTTTTCATATTGGAAAGCACAAGTAAGGATTCATTTTTCCCGTGTACGGGTGACTATTAATGAGTACTACCGCGCAATGGAAACAGTCTCTTCATCGGAGTTTGCATCTTTCTCGTAGTAAACCTGAATCTAAGTACTTTCAAGTCGCCGGTATTGGGCTTGACGGTTCGCCAACTAACCGAACAATGGTGTTTCGAGGATTCTATAAAACAAGTGATTTACTCATTGCAATTACGGATACGCGTAGTGACAAATTTCAAGAATGGCAAAAGAATAAGCGCGCACAAATTTGTTGGTATTTTGCAAAGTCTCGGGAACAGTACCGGCTAAGCTGCAAAGTTGGCACATTTACTAGCTCTTTAGACGAAGATTTGTCGAGTTCTTCCAAACAAAAACAGTCTGATGAGCGACTAGGATTAATGAGAGATGTTTGGGGAGGACTTTCGTTTAAAGCAAAGGAACAGTTTTTGTGGCCTGAGCCAAAACAAGAATTCGATCAAAATGCTTTTGAGCTCCTCGAAAAACCTAACATGAAAGGCAAGGTGCACAATAAAGGCAATGATTCAGACAATAACGAAAAAGTCACACAATTGGGCGTAGACGACACAATACCGGCTTGTTTTTGTGTCGTGGTGTTTCGCCCATATATAGCGGACTATCTTTGTTTAAAAACAAACCCTCAAACACGTGTAATAGAACATGATGTTTTAATAAACAATACCATATCTGAGAACATCAATGATGCCTTTGAACTTACTGAAGGTAAATTTGACTGGTACGCCAATCGCGTAAACCCATAAGTTATCAGTGTCTTACTTTAGTGGGAGGAAAACCAAAGTATTGTTTAAATGCTCGAGCAAAGCTTGACTGGTCTTTGTAGCCAACTTCAAACGCTACTTGAAAAATAGACAGCTTTCCCTCCAAAAGTAATTCGAACGCTCTTATCAAGCGTTGCTGCAATCTGTATTGAGATATGTTCATTCCGTAGCTAGATTTAAAAGTTTTCGATAAGTTGCTCTGGCTCATACCAACTTCTTTCGACAAAACTTCAAGATTTATCTCCTCAAGCGTATCCTCATTCAATTTAGCAAGTACCTTTTTCATTGCGTTTGATTTTCGTGTCGACAAATGATTCGATAGGTTAAAAAATTGCTCGGGTGAGTATAAACATTCAATAAGGTAGCAAATTAATTCGGTAAGTTTTGCTTCAATAAACTTTTCTTTCAATTTACTAGTGATTTTAGTTTCAAGTATTTCTTCAGCACATTGGCGGATTCTTGTAGTCATAGGGAGCAAAATACTTCGATTAAATTTACACCGCAAAAGTTCGGCTGTAACTTTAGGAAATGCGTTTAGATCTAAACCGAAGTTATTAATTAACTGATCTGACTTAATCCAAATTCCTACTGCTTTATAATGTTCGCCTTTATGGTGAATACGGCGCTGGTGTCCATCTGCAGTATGTGACCCAAATAATATTCTTGGCATGTCATTATTGGGAATCGTAAAGTGGTCAAGCATCGTCTCTACCCCTCCGGCCAATACTATATCTATTGTAATAATGTTGATTAAGGAGGTTTCTGCGTAAAAAGAGCGATTTATCTTTAAGTCTTTTAAACTCACTAAAGCAGTGTTAGAAAAATATTGGCCAATTTCCCAGTCACCGCATGAATATATGTTTTTTGGGTCATAATGCCTAGTAAGAGAAAAGTAGTGACTCTGGTTATTTCTCTGTAAAAACTCATTCATGATTGTTTGATTTACGCTGAAACCATCCATTTTACTCTCCTGGTGGAATTTAATGCATAATATACGACATATAATGCACAACAAATCAAAAGTAATAAAGTATTGTTTACAAATCAATAACAATAGGTCGTCGAATATGAACACACAAAAAACACTACTATCTGTAATTGTCTCAGCGAGTTTTCTATCGCCTACAGTCACATTAGCGCAAGATAACTCAGAAAATGATGCGCTTGAAGTCATTCAAGTATCTGCGCAGAAGCGTCAACAAAGCATACAAGACGTGCCTATTTCCATGTCAGCCTTTGACGACAAAGCGATAGAAAAAATGGGCGCGACCGACTTCGTTGGTCTAACGGCTGCTATTCCTAGCATAAATGTACAAACAGGCAGTGGTGCTTACCCAGTGACCTACATCCGTGGTATTGGAACAAATGATACAAGTATTGGGGCAGACCCTAGCGTAGGTGTTTATATCGACGGTGTCTATGCTTCCAGGCTAGGCGGTGCATTGACTGACTTTCTAGATATCGAACGTGTTGAAGTATTGAAAGGCCCACAAGGCACACTTTTCGGTAGAAACTCAATCGGTGGTGCAATAAGTATTATAACCAAAAAGCCAAGCAATGAGTTTGAGGGAAGACTGGGCTTGGACCTGAGTAGTTTTGGTACTAAGCTCGCTTCAGGGGTTGTTAATATACCAATTAGCGATGATCAGTTAGCGCTTCGTGTTTACGGTTCGATGACAAAGAGTGACGGCTGGCAAACTAATACCCTATCGCCAGGAAAAGGCGGTAAAAAAGACAGGATAAATGCAGGATTCAAGTTAAGGTGGCAAGCAAGCGATGATGTAGAAGTTAACTTTTCAAACTCTTGGAGTGACTTCGACGACATAAGCACATACGTTGATAACGTTTTTTCTGTGTTCCCGGTATCAGACTTAACTAATAATCCGAACGACACTACTGTGGTGAATGGTAATATTGACCTATTTGGTAATCCCGACAATAATTTGCCGCCGACAGAGCCAGTATTTACACGCGAATTAGTAGAATATTGGGTTGATGTGGAGTGGTCAATTAGCGATAGCATGACTTTCAACTCACTCACTACCTACCGAGACTACGACACATTTTCGAAACGTGGTTATGATGGCACTGAGTTCATGATTGCGGAAAATGCAGGCGCAAATGAGACTAATACAACAATAAGCCAAGAATTTAGAATTAGCTCTGAAACAGAGTCTATGTTTTGGGTGTTAGGTACTAGTTATCTTCAAGAAGAAGCTTATTTAAATCTATTATTGCGTGCTTTTGACGTGGGAATTCCGCTTACAGGCACGCCTTTCAATGGGGGAGCAGCGTTTACAGAAAGGAGTGAAACTTCGGTCGATACCGACAGTTTTGCTGTTTTTGGTGATGCTAACTACAAAATAAACGATGTCTTGTCGCTTACGGTAGGGGCACGGTATTCAAAGGATGATAAAGAATCCAACTATCTAAATGGATTAAATCCGGATGGTATAGACATATTTGGCGGTCTTGGCTTGGTTTATCCTACTAAGTTCCAGTTTGTTGATGAAAATGGCGTTTATGACCCAACTGCAGCCGTTTCAAGTAATTCGTGGACTGATTTTTCACCTAGGATTGTTGTCGATTATAAAAACGACAATGTTCTTTACTATGCCAGTGTTACAAAAGGTTATAAATCAGGTGCATTTGCTTCTTATCCTGCACCTGATCAGGCTAATGGATTGGTAGTAGGGCCTGATGCTCGTAAGCCTGTTGCTCCAGAGGAAGTGATAAACTATGAGGCCGGTATCAAAGCGAACCTACTCAATCAAGCGCTTACATTAAATGCCTCCTATTACTATATGGATTACAGTGAATTACAAGTTTTCCAAGTAGAGCAAACGGTTACTAAGTTGGTTAATGCTGGGGAAGCGGTTAGTAGCGGGCTTGAGTTTGATGGCCGTTACATATTGAACGATGAATTTGCGTTTAATTTCAACGGTACCTTCATGGATACCGAGTACAAGGAGTATATAAATGGCGGTGTTGATTACGCCGGGACTGACCTACTGAACTCTCCGAAATTTTCAGGTAGCTTAATTTTGGATTATGAGACTGAAACAAGTCTCGGTTATCTAAACGCATTTATCACTTATACCTACAAAGGCAAGCATTTGTTAGCAAATGATTATGAACAAGATTCATACTCATTAGTGAATGCAAACGTTTCTTTGACCACTGAAGACGAATCATGGGAATTTGCAGTTTTTGCTAAAAACCTAACTGATGAAGTCGCATTTACTCAAACATCTGACAACGTGAAAACGTTTGGAGCTCGCGGTGTTGTGAGAAACGAGCCGAGATCAGTTGGCATCAGTGTTCGCTATAATTTTTAATCACTAGGTTAATAGATATGAGACGTTTTTTGATGCTTATCTTTGTTTGTTACAGCGCTGCAGTAAGTGCTGTAACAGACAAAGACCTACGTTCATTCACCGTAAAAGAGGCATGGTTCACCCAGGCCATACAACCAGGGGAACCAGAAAAAGGCACCTTCGAGCAGCAGTACTTTATTTTGCACCCTAATGGTGTAACGAATCATGCTCAGGCTAATATCCATTTTGTATTGGGCAATGAGAATGACGTTACTGAAGAACGTTTGATTAAAATTTACAATGCTTATGGAAGTCCACAAGATACCATTTTTGCTATTTCTGAGCACCGTGGTTATGGACAATCTACAACACAGGGTTCACAGCAAAAGCCCAGTTACGTTTCCCTTGAATCTGCGGTTTATGACAATTCACTATTGATAAAGCATCTTCGGGAGTCGTACCAAGGTAAATGGATTATAAATGGTTGTAGCTACGGTGGCTCTCTCGCTATTAGGTACGCTGAACTTCATCCAGAGACTTATGACGTTGCGATCAGCTCAAGCGCGGTGATTGAATATCCAGCGTTGATGACAGAGTACGCAGACATGGTGAATAAGCAACTTGATGCTAATTTAGTGTCCCGATTAGCGGATCATATTCAAAACTTGTACAAACAAAAGGACGATCCTGAAAAAGTCAGACAGATGGAATTAATACATACACTGATTGCAGGAATGGCACAAATAGGAACAATGCAAAACCTCGTGCCAGTTGCAGAGCGTTTAAGTTTGTTACCGACAGCAGAGTTTGTTGCTCAGCTCGACAAAATGATGCCACCTGCAGCCCATAACTGGGCAACTGGTGCGAGTTCATTTACTGTTCCAGCTGATTCTACGCAAAGGAACTGGTATGTCTGGAAATACCAGATGTGTTTTGAACGAGGTACCTTTTGGCATAGCTATCCCTATGCAATGACTAAACAGGATTATATTGAACGTTGTAAAAATACATTCGGTGAAATGCCTCTCTATTTTGATAAAGAACCACTTTCTTATGCTCAGTCTTTAGCCAACGTTAAAAAGCCAATAATTATCATATCCGGTGGCAAAGACCCATGGATAAATGTCGGCGTAAAACCGAACCATGATTATAAAAATATTGAATACGTCTACGGTGAGAATTGGCACCACTGTCCAGATAGAGACACATTGGAAGCAAGTTCTAGAGTGCAAGATACGCTTGAACAGCTGTTAAACGAATAGGGCGAATTATGTCATTTCAACGGATATTGCACTTAATGCTTGTGTATTATGTTTTGGCGCTTGGATTTAATTTGGTTAGCTTAGTTAGAGTTGAGCTTGGTCATACACCATTAATCCAAGGTAATCCTGTTATATCTATCGTGTTATTAACGCTTTTTTTGTTTCTTGTTTACTGCGGTAAAAAACAATGGCGTTGGCCGTATATAGGCATTGCGGTATTCGGACTTTTAGCTCTGCCAGCTCGTGGAATAATTCCTCACATTAGTGCGTTACTAGATCCCTCAAAGTTAATTATCTACTCATCAGAATCCGTAGCGTGGATTGCTATCGCCATAAACTGTTTTGGCCTAGTAATGCTAGTTCTTGGCATCCATTCTGCTCCATTTTTAAAGAAAGCTAAGGAAATACAATGAATATTGAATCAACTTTTCAAATCCCTAATGAAGAGGAAATGCGACTCCGTAAGGAGAAGGTAGTCTCCGAAATGGTCGATAAGGGCTATGATGCATTGGTCATTTTTGATCCTGATAATGTATTTTGGTTAACTAACTTTGCAAATTTCGTACATGAAAGGCCCTTTATACTTGTCTTAGATAAGCACGGAATATTCAATTTTGTTGTACCTCGAATAGAGAGTACTCACGTTAATACCCGAAAAGTCGGAGCCATTAATTTGGTTGAATATGGTGAATTCCCAGCGGTAGAAGGCGAAGACTGGAAAACCATATTTAAGCAGACAGTTCAAATGTATCTCAATATTGGTTTTGAGGAAAATGCACCATATTTTGTTGTTGATGCTTTAGGCGCAAAAGGAAGTGTGACCCCGATCGTCGAGGAAGCTCGATATACGAAGTCAGCCTATGAGTTAGCGCGAATTAAATATTCCTGTGAGTTAGCTACTGAAACATTTGAAGAAATGTTAACGATGGCGAAACCAGGCTTAGGGGCAATGGAGAGCAACAAAGTATTAACTTCGTCATTTATGTCTAAAATTTACAGTAACGATCCAATGACGAATTACCTCGCCACTCGTGTTGGCGTTGTTGTTCAGTCGCCGAATGTGTCACATGACCCACATAATTACACAAATTTCACTGATATGGACATGTGCGAGGGTGGTCCTCACGTAGGTGTAGTAAATTCCGTGGTGAATGGCTACGGTACGGAGGTTGAACGTACTTTCTTTTTGGGACACATCGCTGAGAATTGCCGCAAACCCTATGAAGTGATGATGGAAGCGCGTCAAATTGCATTTGACATGTGTAAACCAGGTGTTTCGATGCATGATTTAGACATGGCCGTTTATCAACATTTATGCAAAAACGGTTATGGTGAAAATTTTGCGCATAGAACTGGTCACAGTATAGGCGTTACTGGTCATGAAGGACCATTTTTAGCGATGGGGTATCATCGCGAAATAGAGCCGAATATGGTGTTTACGATAGAGCCTGCAATTTACATTCCTGGTATTGGCGGCTTTAGGCACTCTGACACGGTCTTTACAACAGAAAATGGAAACGTCAACTTGACACCAATACGCGATAGTCTTGAAGATTTAATTTTACAATAAGAGAGGCTTTACATGGAGTCATCCATAGTAACGACCCTTATCTTGCCATTGTCTACCGCTATCATAATGTTAGGCATGGGCTTGTCATTAAAAGTCGATGATTTCAGGCGAATTTTGGAGACTCCGAGTTCAATTCTTATTGGTCTTTTGGGGCAAATCATTCTATTGCCATTGGTTGGTTTTGCGTTAGCGACAGCCTTTGATCTTCCTGCAATTCACGCGGTCGGTTTAATGATTCTAGTGGCTTGTGCCGGCGGAGCAGCTTCAAATTTAATTGTGTATTTAGTTAAAGCTGATGTTGCTCTGTCTGTCAGTCTAACAGCATTCAGCAGTGCAATAACCTTCGTATCAACGCCAATAGTTATTAATTTTGGCTTGCAGCATTTTATGGGTTATACAGAGGCTGAACAATTACCGCTTGGTAAAACCAACTTGCAACTTTTTATGCTAACGGTATTACCGATGCTCGCTGGCATGTATTTATATAAACGTTTTCCGAAACCGGCAGAAATATGGGAGAAAAGGATTAGCAAATTCGCCATTGGCTTTGTGACGGTATTGGTTATCGGTATGTACATAAAAAATTACCAATTAATAATTGACTCATTTGCTGAGTTAGGTGCTGCAGCATTTCTTCTGAATATATTTACTATGGCAATTGGTTATTCCCTTGCAAAATTAGCTCGATTAAGTCAGGCGCAAAGTACCAGCATCAGTATTGAAATAGGTGTACAGAATGGTGCAATGGGAATGTTTATCGCCATAACTCTGCTAGCCAACACAGATATGGCCGTATTTCCCGCATTCTATTCAGTCTTTATGTACGTAAATGCATTTTTACTAGTATTTTTAATCAAAAGAAAAACATAGGCAATTTAATATGCAGCATTTCTCGCAACAAATTGAGTCAACATTACCTTGTTTTATTCAAGATTTTATGAAGAAATATGGTACGCGGAATTGCGTCACATGCGTGGGAAAAACGCATACCTTTTCTGAAATAGATGCTTTGTCTGACAAATTCGCTCATTTCTTACAAAGGGATTTGGGGATGCAGAAGGGTGAACGTTTAGCGATTCAACTTCCTAATATCACGCAATATTTAATAGCGACTTACGGCGCTCTCAAAGCCGGTGTCGTGATCGTTAACTGCAATCCTATGTACACTCCAAGAGAAATGAAACATCAATTTAACGATTCTGGAGCGATTGCGCTAGTCATATTTAAGCCGATGCTCGCAAAGTACCAAAGCATTGCAGATGAGGTTGAAATAAAGCATGTCATCCAAACTGACGTTAGCGATATATGTTCTTATGATGGGCAGCTAATGCAGGAAGATAGTGGTATTTATAATTTATTACCCGCATTGGAACAGGCTGCTTCAGACTACCTTATGCCTAGTATGACATGTAATGACGTTTGTGTATTGCAATACACGGGGGGTACTACCGGTGTATCTAAAGGAGCGATGTTAAGTCACAAAAACATCATTGCCAATTCATTGCAGACAATAAACGCTGCGCCCGACGCTTTCAGAGAACAACAAGAACTGATGGTTCAACCGCTTCCGCTGTACCACATATTTGCGTTTGCGGGCACTATTTTTATGCAGGCTAGCCAAGGAAACCATTCTGTTCTGATCCCCAATCCAAGTGACTTAGATGCGTTTGTTGCTCAAATCAAGAACATTCAATTTACTATGATGTGTGGTCTAAATACCTTATTTGTTGGATTATCTAGACATACCGGATTTCAAGCACTTAATTTTGAGCACTTTAATGCCACTATTTCTGGGGGGACAGCGCTTACAAAAGCAGCAAGTGATGCATGGGAACGTGTAACAGGGGTTATACCAACAGAGGGCTATGGTTTATCTGAAACGTCTCCCGTCATTACTATCAACGATCCTAATAATATTGAAATAGGGAGTGTAGGCAAACCACTTTTATCTACGACGGTTAAAATGTTGGATACCCATGGAAAGGAAGTTCAAGAAGGAGAGAAGGGCGAACTGGCGGTCAATGGACCACAAGTCATGCAAGGCTATTGGCAGCGTATTGAGGCGACTAAAGAAGTTATGACGAGTGATGGTTTTTTTAAAACAGGAGATATTGCTTATCGCAATGAAAATGGAAATATCTGTATAGTCGATCGTCTAAAAGACATGATCATTGTATCTGGTTTTAACGTTTTTCCGAATGAGATTGAGGATGTTTTAGTATCAAATCCAGAAGTAATAGAGGCCGCTGTAGTAGGTAAGACGGACGAAAAGACGGGAGAGCGTGTAGTGGCCTACGTTACTACTTCTGGAAATATAACGGTCGATGAAATTTCAGCATACTGTAAGTCAGAATTAACAGCTTACAAGTTACCTAAGGAAATCCATATTCTGGAGCAATTACCTAAATCTTCAGTAGGAAAGGTTCTCCGCAAAGAGTTGCGTTGAATATAGTTATATTTGCAAACTTTGCTGAAACCGCACTTTTTAATCCTATCTTTTGTAAATTGCTAGGATTTTTATTATGAACTGCGCACACTGTGAGGACGGAATTTCGAATCAAACTTAACTTTACTAACACGCGGCTCGCTCGAAATGAAAATGCATTCTTGCATTAACTAACTCTGTTTTTGAACCTGCTTGTAAGAATCGTAAGTAGTCAAATTGTTTATTGGTCAAATGAGCGTCAAAATAAATAATATCGCAAGTCCTAGCACTCAAAAGTTTACACATAATTGAAAATTGGTCGTACTTTTCATTAGCAGTAATGTGGATCTGACGAGCAGATTTTTTGGCAAACTTTAAATGTTCGCTGATGTTGCATATCCATCTTTTATCGGAATAGAAAGCCTTCGTTGTCGTTCTACTATCAATATGTATATCTTTTTCTATTTTGCTTGTCGCATTAAAAGACGGCTGTTCATTATTACTAGTTTGATCAGTAATTTGCTCGAAATAAAACGCGTTGAAGTCAGTATTTGTATTATGATTACTTGTGCGCATAGCTGGTTACCTGTACATGCTGTTTAGATATACAGTACTTGCGTATTTATTTAATTGCAATAGTTATGTGAATAAAAGTTTTAGTTTTTTGCGTTTTAAAAGTAGAACCAACAGCCCCAACACTATATATACAAAAGGCTCAAGCTCTTCTGACTTTATTGACCAAAAGAAGTGAACAAGTGCCAAAATAAGAGCTAAGTAAGAAAAGTTATGGATACTTTGCCATTTACTTCCCAGTTGTTTTTTTATCCTCTTAGGAGAAGTCAGTAGTAAACTTAATAGGATTACAAACGAGGCAAAACCAACCGTTATGTATGGTCTCTTTATTATCTCTGAACCAATTAATAACCATTCGAACTGTAACTCAAGAGATATGAACACCAACACATGAAGAAGTGCATAAAAGGCACTGTATATACCGAGTGTTCGTCTAAGAGGCATTATCTGTGAAAATTTCAGTTGTTTTGCAACAATCGATATCACAAGGCTAGCAAGCAAAAGATTTAGTGAACCAATACCGGTAAAGTCAATTAAATATTGAATTGGGTCGCCTGGTAATAAGCCCATGATTGCCAGATATAATTCCCAGACTAACCACAGCAGCAACGTAGTATGAATGGCAAGTTGAACGAGGGGTATCACCCTTCTATTTACACGGACTGGTTTGGAATTCGCCAACATCGCTTAGTAGAATCGCTTAAGGTTCATTCCTTTATAAAGACTAGCGACTTCATCGTAGCCATTGAACATTTTAGTATCAATTCGATTCTGGTCAAAAATACTACTTCCAAGAATCCTACGCTCTCTAGCTTGAGACCAGCGTGGATGATCAACATTTGGATTTACATTTGCGTAGAACCCGTATTCATCTGGAATTAATCGATTCCAACTGGTGGGCGGCTGTTTATCAGTGAGCGTAATTTTTACAATTGATTTAATGCTTTTAAAACCATATTTCCAGGGCACAACGAGGCGAATAGGAGCACCATTTTGAGGCGGCAAGGTTTTACCGTACATTCCTACGCTTAGCATCGCAAGAGGGTGCATAGCCTCATCTAACCTAAGGCCTTCAACATATGGGTAATCGACTCCGCCGCCGACAAATCTGCTACGCTGACCAGGCATTTGTTTTGGGTCGTAGAGCGTTTGAAAAGCAACATATTTTGCGCTGCTAAGTGGCTTTGCTTCTTTGATCACTTTACCTAGTTCGAAACCAAGCCATGGGATGACCATAGACCACGCTTCGACACATCTCAATCGATATATTCGCTCTTCTAAGCCGTATTTTTTAAAAATATCGTCGTAACTTAAGGTAATAGGGGACTCAACCAGACCATCAATCGTTAAGCTCCATGGATCAACAACAAATTCTTGTGCTTTTTCTTTAGGATCGTCTTTGCCAGTACCAAACTCATAAAAATTATTATAACTAGTGGCAACTGATTCGGGCGTTGGCGTGTAGGATGCGGTTTCGCCGACAGCACTTGTGAAATCAAGCTTTTTTTGCTTAAAAATCGGTTTATCTGATGAGAACCAATCAAAACTAGCTGCCGCATTTGACTTTGAAGCCTGCGCAAGTAAAGCACCAGCACCGATGTAACCCAATCCTTTTAAAAGTTGCCTGCGGCCTTCATAAACACTCTGGTCGGTTACTTGATTCTCGCTTAGGTTACTTTTGCTTTTTATACGAATTTTCATACCGCTCCTCTTAGTTACTTTATATGACCGCAACAAAGCGAGCTTTCTTTCACAAATTTTTGCGTGATTAAAGGCTATCGAACATGCCTTTCGCTTTTGGTAAAAATAAGTTAGCGTAAACTCTATTAGCGTATTCGTCCGTCATGCCGGCTATGTAATCTGCGATTACTCTTTGAGATGTCCTCTCGTCTTCGCTGTGGGCTTCTTGCCATCTTTGACATGTGTTACTTGGAAGTAGTCGCTTTGGCTCATTACAAAATGCATCAAACAAGGACATTACCATTTGTTGTCCCTTGTATTCTAATAGTTGTAGCTCAGGTTTTTTGATCACATGTTGAAACACGAACTGTTTAAAAAGGTTGAGTGCGCCTTCTAAGGCCTCGGGCATTTTTGCATTAAACTTAAGAAGATTGTCGTCAAAAATAGCGTTTTCACAAAGGGTAATGCTTGTGATGAAAGTATTTACAAGCTCTCCGATAGCATTTTTACGGATATAAGCGCGTCCATCGAATAATCGCGCTTGCAATCCATTGATTCGATTCGATAATTCAGGAACTCCTTGCGCTTTGATTATATCTGATATTTCAGTTTCAAAACGTTCTTGGCTAACCAAGTCCATGACAATGGCGTCTTCCAGATCGTGAATGGCATACGCTATATCGTCTGCTAATTCCATGATTGAACAATCAAGTGACTTGAATTTTGTTTTAGCATGTTTATTTTTTTGTTGTTCGAATGACATGAAAGTCTGCTTGTCTTTTTGAGACAATGGTGCCAAGACCCAATTTAGACTTTTATTTTCACTATCGAAAAGGCCCTTTGGTGGATGCCATTCATTGGATTTAACCTGAGCAAACCGCTCTACTTTTGGTGGAACAATATCACTATTAAGCAGTTGTTTAATAAAGTTAGGATACTTTACTACCCCCAACAATGTGCGCCTCGCTAGATTCATTCCATTGTTTTCGCTGTAGGATTCTAAATGCGTTAGAATTCGGAAGGTTTGCCCATTTCCTTCAAAACCACCATGCTCATGCATCATATAATGCAGAGCTATTTCACCACCGTGCCCAAAAGGTGGGTGGCCAATGTCATGCGCAAGACAGATAGCTTCTATAAGATGTTCATCTAATTCTAGAAATTTCGCGAGTTCTGGCTGTTTTAGAGTTAGTTGAGCACAAATACCAGTACCAATTTGAGCTGCTTCTAAACTATGAGTTAGGCGTGTCCTTAAAAAGTCACTGACGCCTATTCCCATAACCTGTGTTTTAGCTTGTAAACGCCGAAAGGAAGCGCTATGCATGATGCGGGCTTTATCTCGTTGATAGGCATTACGATGATCCCCATCTCGTTTTAGACTGCGTTCACTCTCCCTTGCTAACCAGTCTGACAAATTATCCTCCTTTCTCTCTCATCGAAACTACTACACCCTGATTATCTTTACCAATCGTGTATGGACTGATACTGACTTCTACGCCCTTAGTATTTTCAAATTCTATTACCGAATAATATGATTTACCTTCATCATTTACTTTCTTGACGATGTCGTGAATATCGTCCATCTTAAATTTTAGAGATAAGTCAAAAAATGACCGCTCAAGATCAAAATCCATGATATTAATATAAGTGCGTATGGGGGTGGTATAGCGACGAATATTTAAGTCTCCATCCAAAAACAAAACGGCCAAATCAGTAGCGTTTAATAAGTTCTCCAAGTCATTATTTGTCTCAGTCATTTCAACAATTTTTTGTTGATATTCAGAGTTGACGGTGTAGAGCTCTTCGTTAACAGACTGTAATTCTTCGTTGGTAGATTGTAGCTCTTCGTTAGCCGCCATGAGCTCTTCATTTGACGTTTGCAATTCTTCACTTGTAGAGTCTAGATCCTCAATTGCTTCACGATACATCCGTTGGCACTCTATGTATGAGGTTTCTAACTCAAGGATCCGTTGCTGTGTTTGTTCATCTGGGCTGTATATGGTTTCTGCGTCGGTTTCTGAAATGCTCGCGTCGCTTGCATCTAGAAAGCTAAGTGCAATGTACCTTTGATTAACATCTTCGTCGATGAATGAAAAACAACGAATGGTGAATGACTTGTCATCATGTGAGAAAGCATTTTTAAGTGTGACAGTATTTGTCTCTCTCACTACTTCATGTGCCGCAGACAATACATTACTTACAAGGTCCGCACGAACAATCTCTGACACGTCGTTAGTAACTTCACCCGCCCTGAGTTTATCAGTAAACAAAGATGTATCGCCATATGAATAGACCACTTGAAGGCGAGTGTTGAGAATAAAAGTAGGGGGTAAATATTGTTCTTGTAATTGTGGTAAACCAACACTTTTTGAACGATTCCGGCCCATTTTTCGATTCACTCGTTCAACAAACTGTGGAATGCTTTTAAGTTCATAACCCCCACGACGAACATTATTATTAGACATTGAGCCTAATGATAAGCGGGTGTCATCCTTTTTCTGATAAATTCGTGACTGTGCATTTACGGTAGGAAAATAGCTTGAAAATTTGCCTGGTGACTCCGAACTGCCCAGCAATAGGAAGCCATCTTTTTTAAGTGAGAAATGAAAGAACGCCATGGCTTTTTGTTGCGCTGACTGTTGGAAATAAATCAAAGCATTTCGGCAACTTACCAAATCCATGTTCGAAAAGGGGGGATCCTCTATCATGTTATGAACCGCAAATACAACGGTCTGCCTCAATTCTTTGCAGACCTGATACATGCCATCGCTATTTTCGGTGAAATACATAGAGAGGTATTCACCGGGTATTTCATCCTTAATACTAGCCGGATATATGCTGTTACTAGCAAAGTTAATTGCGCTTTGATCGATATCACTGGCAAACACTTTAATTAAAGTATTAGAATTTAAACGTTTGGCTTCTCTATCAAACAGCATTGCGATAGTAAAAGCCTCTTCTCCGGTTGAACAGCCAGCACACCATATTCTAATCGTATCAGACGAATTCTTAATTATCGGAGTAATGACCTCTTTTAAGATATTGTCCCAAGTTTCTTTATCCCGAAAAAAACGTGTTACGCCGATCAAAAGATCTTGCTTGAGTAAGTTAACTTCTTTAGAGCTAGTTTGAATGAACTCCCAATACTCTGACAGAGTACTAAGATTATTGATGCTGATTCTATGCTTTATTCGCCTTGATACAGTGGACTCTTTGTAGGCTTTAAAGTTGAGATGAGCCTCTTCCTGAACTAAATTCAGTATATTTTTTAAGACTTCGGAATTTTGCGTAAGATGCTGTCTAAAATTGTCTGTGGCAAGAGAAGTCAAGGGATGTGATACATAAGTTTTTATATACTCATGCATCTCTGAAGTCTTTAAAATAAAGTCTACTGCGCCGGTCGCAATTGCGCTTTGCGGCATGCCGCTAAATTGAGCCTCACTTGGCTCTTGTGCGATTATCATAGAATTGGCTTCTTTTAAAGCTAAGAGGCCTCTACTGCCATCAGACCCTGTCCCTGAAAGAACTACCCCTATAGTAGGAAAATGACTAGAGTAAGCAAGGTCACTGAATATGGCATTGATAGGCAAATTAATATTATTCTCTTTTCTTAATTTTTCTACGACAAATTTTTCTCCATTAGTACTTACCATCATGCCGGGGCCAACCAGATATATCTCATTTGCCTTAATATCCAGCCCATCAGTAATTTTTAATACCGGCATTTCGGTGTATTTAGTCAGTAATTGGTCCATCATACTGTCGAAATCTGGAGATAAATGTTGAATCACTACATATGCACATCCTATAGCCGAATCGCATGAATCAAAGAAGTTCTCTAAAGCTTCTAATCCACCTGCTGATACCCCGATTGCTACGATGTGAGAGGGTTTTTCTCTATTATCAAACTTCGTCATTTATCAACCTATACGATACGTTTTTTATTTAATGTCATATTATTCTTATACCTTATTTCAGACATCAATAAATTCACGCACATATTGCTATTGCTATCTTTCACACTTAAGTCTTAATTGAAATGATATCACTGAAATAGAAAGTTTTTAAGCTTTACATCCATTAGTATAACTTTTAATTGACGAATTAGGCTGTGGTTTACATAAGTTTTGCAATATTACAATTATCATAGATAAATGCATCGATTTGCTTTTAGTTGGTCTGTCATTTCAGATTATGATGAAATGATTTTCTATATGAAAATCTGGGAGAAGGTCCGTTATGAAACTATGATTCATTAAATTAATAACTCATATGAATAAACTTAAGTCTTGACTAACC
>CBFHTO010000034.1:0-40278 GCA_965658765.1 Glaciecola sp.
CCACCATCTTCGCTATCTAGGTCAGATATTGCAATAAATCCTTCTTTTTTTAGCAGTGTATAAAAAGTACGAAACATCGCTTCAATATCTTTGACGTGATGCATTGTCATGGAAGATATAATGCCGTCATACTGTTTCTCCACTCGTTCAGCAGTGAGATCAATTTGTAAAATCTCAAGTTCACATTCGAGAGAAACTTGTTTCTGTGCCAGCTGTGCATTCATAGACGCAGAAACATCGACAGCTGTAATTTTGTTTACATAAGGCGCTACGCGCTCTAACAGTAAACCTGTCCCAGAACCAAAGTCCATTAAGTGCATGCGAGGATTTAGATTAATACTGTGAATGATGGCGTTTGCAATATTGTCTACATTGCTCACTCTATGCTCATCATTTTCATATGTTTGCGCTTTGTGTGCGAAGAAATCTTTACTCATTATGTCTCTTAATTTGAGCGAGAGGCTAAAGTGTATAACAGAGTTTAAGCACTAAGTAAAAGTGTCAGTATTGCTAAGAGCAAAGATTATTTCGTTAAATGCAAAACTAAAACATAGCATAGACAAGGAGCCTCAATACTCTTGAACGCCATTAATTCCCAGACACATCTTAGTTTGATGTGTGCTATCGTCATTCTAATTGACAAGCAATACGCTCAAAGTGAGGCTTGCTTATATTTAAGAAGCGGTAAGGCCTATGCCAACCTCCTCAACACATAATGTAAGATCCCACCGTGCTGATAATAGTCCCATTCGTTTTGCGTATCTATTCTCACTTTAAGCTCAAAAGTAATTTTCTTGCCATCGCGATTCGCGCTTGCAGTAACCATTTTAGGTTTTCCTTCTAAACTCGATATCGTAAACTGCTCCGTGCCATCTAGACCGAGAGATTCGGCTGAATCTCCGTCTTTAAACTCCAAAGGTAAAACACCGAATCCCACAAGGTTAGAGCGGTGAATGCGTTCGTAGCTTTGTGCGATTACTACTTGCACCCCCAGCAATTTTGTACCTTTTGCAGCCCAATCGCGGCTGGAGCCGGTGCCATATTCTTTACCCGCTAGGACTACAAGAGGAGTGTTGTGCTCTTTGTAACGCATAGCGGCACTGTATATGTCGGTCACTTCATTATTAGGCAGATAGGTTGTGTAACCACCCTCTGTATCCGGCGCAAGTTGATTGCGAAGCCTTGTATTAGCGAAGGTACCTCGCATCATCACTTCGTGGTTTCCTCTTCGCGAACCTAAACTATTAAATTCATCCACAGGAACGCCATGCTCATTCAAATATTGTCCGACAGGACTATTTTCTTGGATTGCTCCAGCAGGCGAAATATGGTCAGTAGTTATAGAATCGCCAACTTTTACCAAACATCTTGCTTCGCTTATTGTGGGAAGTTCATCAACATCAATGCTCATGCCATCAAAATAAGGCGGGCTTTTTACATAGCTTGAATCGGGCCAATCATAAATTTTGCCGGTCGGTATAGGCAATGACTGCCATTGCTCTGTGCCATCAAATACATTTGCGTATTTATCTGAAAACATATCTGCTGACAGTGCTTTGTGCACCAAATCATTGATTTGTTTTTGGCTTGGCCAAATATCTTTAAGGTATATCGAATCACCTTGTGCATTAGTACCAAGCGCTTCTGTATTAAGGTCTAAGAGCATAGTTCCAGCGAATGCATAAGCAACAACTAAAGGTGGTGAAGCAAGATAGTTAGCTCGAATATCTTGATGTATTCGACCTTCAAAGTTTCTATTTCCTGAAAGAACAGAGCTAACAGTAAGTTTACCTTTATTTATGGCTTCGCTGATTTCATCGGGTAATGGACCAGAGTTGCCGATACATGTGGTACAGCCAAATCCAACTAATTCAAAACCACTTTGTTGCAAAGCACTCAAAACGCCCGCTTTTTCTAAATAAGCTGGAACGACTTGGGAGCCTGGGGCAAGTGAGGTTTTTACCCAAGGTTTAACCTTTAGGCCTTTTTCTTGAGCATTCTTGGCAACTAAACCGGCAGCAATCATGACCGCCGGGTTTGAAGTATTTGTACAAGACGTAATTGCGGCAAGTACTAAATCACCATGTTTTAGATTATAGGATTTCCCCCTTACTTCAATCGGTTCAGCGACACTCGCTTGTGACTTTCCAACTGCGGTAGAGCCTCCTTCGTCTGCAAAACGGCTCAAGTTTTCATTGCTCAAATCGATGCCTTGCAGCTGCATATGGTCTATAAATGCCTGTTTTGAAGCGCTTAAGGATATCCTATCTTGAGGGCGTTTAGGCCCCGCAATACTTGGTTCTACATCCTCAAGTTTGAGTTGAAGCTCATCGCTATAGCGTGCTTTTTCTTCGCCATCATTACGCCATAGTCCATTGCGTTTCGCGTAGGCCTCAACTAATTCGATTTGTGATGATTTGCGACCGCTAAGACCTAGGTAATCCAAGGTTTGTCCGTCTACAGGGAATATCCCACAAGTTGCTCCGTATTCAGGCGCCATATTAGCGATGGTTGCTCGATCGGCCAGAGGGAGTTTAGCCAAGCCGTCTCCAAAGAACTCGACAAACTTACCGACAACTCCTCTTTCTCTTAGTTTCTCGGTCACACTTAGCACTAAGTCGGTAGCTGTGGCTCCCTCTTTAAGCTCGCCGGTCAGCTCAAAACCGACAACTTCAGGAAGGAGCATGCTGATCGCCTGTCCTAACATAGCGGCTTCCGCTTCGATACCGCCAACCCCCCAACCCAATATTCCTAAACCGTTTATCATGGTGGTATGCGAATCTGTACCAACGAGGGTGTCTGGGTAAACCAGTGTCTCCTCACCATCATGGCTTTGCATGACAACTTCACCCAGATACTCAAGGTTTACTTGGTGCACGATGCCTGTACCGGGCGGAACTACTCTGAAATTTGAAAATGCTGATTGCCCCCAACGCAAAAATTTATAACGCTCTTCATTTCTTTCAAACTCTAGTTTAATGTTTTTCTCTAAGGAATCAGGCTTCCCAAAATGGTCGACCATAACAGAATGGTCAATCACTAGGTCCACTGGTACTAAAGGATTGATTTTCTCTGCATCACCGCCAAGTTGGTCGATTGCGTCACGCATACTTGCAAGGTCAACTATCGCCGGTACACCCGTAAAGTCTTGCAGTAAAACACGAGATGGAGAAAACGCAATTTGATGCTCAGGAATGTCATTTGCCCCCCAATGAATAATTCTGTCGATGTCTTGCTTTGTGACACTTACGCCGTCTTCTTTACGAAGTGCATTTTCAAGCAAAACTTTGATGCAATAGGGCAGTGTTTTTACCTTATCTTGATGCGGCAATTTATTAAGGTCATAAAATGAGTAGTTTTGTTCATTAAGACTTAACGTGGATTTTGTATTAAAACTATTCTTTGTCATGTTCCCCTACTTAATTTTGTTGGAAGTATTAGAATCTATGAATAAGATCACTTAGTTATACATTAGTATAGTTCTTATCCCCTATCTTCTCCAATTCGCTCTGACTTCCAAAAGTTTGTACGATTAAAGCGTTCTCGTTTCATCGGTACTTTTATTGTGTTTTGTCGCCAGACAAATGGCATAAGGAGTAATACTTTGCATGAGCAAAGCTAGGTGAAATTTTTTAAAAATTAGTGATTGTGATCACTCCAAAACATTTATTCATATTTATCAGTGTGAAAGTGCGCTTTCGCCGATGACTGATTACGGTTAATGGTTCTAGAATAGAGGTTACGCAGAATGAAGATCTCGATGAAAGAGGCCGCTTGTGTTTTTAATACAGCGCGGTTTTATACAATAAATACAATCAAACGACTAAGCCTGATGTGCATATTTAGTCTTGGAGTTACTATGAATCTAAATGCGTCGCCGTTATTGGATTACAGCATAGAAAATAACATGGAGTCTGAGCTTGAAAATTGGATCATAGTCAATGATACGGTCATGGGGGGAAGGTCGCGGGCAAGCTTGTCGTATGAAAATAATGCGCTGAATTTTGAGGGATATCTCTCTCTGCGCAACAACGGGGGGTTTGCATCCGTTCGACGGGTTTATTCCCCACTCAAATGGGAAAATGGCGGAGCAATTAGACTAATAGTAAAAGGCGATGGACGTTCTTATCAGTTTAGATTGCGCACCAACCGCTACATGGATGGTGTTGCTTATGCAAGCATCTTTAAAACAAGTGATGAGGGTCAAACGGAGCTAGTGTTTACAGAATCCGACTTTAAAGCTGTGTTTAGAGGACGTGAAATTCCGAGCGCTGCAAAATTACAATTTTCTGAAATAGAGCAAATAGGGCTCATGTTGGCAGATAAGCAAAGTGGTGAGTTCAGTCTACGAATTAAAAAAATTGAACAAATACAATAAAGCGCTGAATCAATAATTCATAAAAAAGGGTCGAATTTTTTTTTGACTTTGGTTTATACTCAAACTCGGTCATGTCGCTCTAAAGTGAAATCTAGGAGTGTTCAAGTGAACAATTTGAGCAAATTGATGTTTTCCATCTCTAATAGAAAAGGACGTTCGTTAGTGCAAACGCAAAAAGTTTTATCTCTAATTTTCGTATGGTTTATCGCTTTCACTAGTCAAGCTAGTGAAATAGAGACGCTCGGATTCGGTATTATTGAAAATAACAATATCCCTAAGGCAAGAGAAGCGGCGCTGCTTGATGCAAAGCGCGTCGCGGCTGAGCAGCTTTTAGGCAGCTTTATTAGTGCTAGAACCACAACTAATAATTTCATGTTAGCAAGTGAGCAAATCTATGCCACAACTAGAGGTAAGCTAGATAGATATGAAATTATTGATGAGGGCAAGTTAGATGCGCAAACCTATCAAGTAAAAATAAAAGCTTTTATTGACGCTGAAGACGCTGCTCAAGAAGCTCTAAATCTGATAAAGCGCAACGACTGGTCTAAAAAGCCGCGTATAAAATTGATTACGCAAGATTCAGGTACTGATTTAGCTAAGCAAGCCGAATCTGCATTTTTATCTGCACTATCTGCAAACCTGCGCAGAGAGAATTTTGTTGTTTTGAATGAAAACAGCGAGCTTGGTTCGAGCTTTGAGCTGGAACTTCAAGTAAATGCGACGAATAAAAATGGCGAATATCAAGGGATAAAGATTTCAAACACTGACCTTTCAATCTCTGGTAGTTTATTAAATTCCTCTACTGGTGAGCAGGTAACTAGCGTCTCTTTCTCGGATAATAAAGCAGGTAGTGTTGGTAAAGCGGTCAATGCTATGACTACGAAAATAGCGCAGCGAGTTGCTCAAAAAGTGAATATGGCGACGACTAGTGCATGGTTAAGTGAGTTGAAATTACCGATTCTTTTAAACGTGGAAGGAGCATCATCACGCCAAGTAGAAAAGATTCAGTTAAATTTAAAAAATGCCGTTATTGGATTAACGGGTTTATCAGTCGAGTCTCAAAATGACGATGATTATCGCTATTCTGCAAGTTATTTTGGATGGCCGGAACAGCTCTATGATCAATTAAGTCAACTTGCTCAAAATGACGACATCAACTTTAAGGTTGTTAACTTTAATGAATCAAAAATAACCTTAACGGTGAAATAGGAAAAGAAAAATGAAAAAACTTTTTATGGCAGCTCTTATCGCTACGGCCGTAAGCGGATGTGGTTCTACGTCCAAGGGGAAACAAGAATTTGATACAGCCAATCAGTTGGCCGCTGCGTCTCAGTATGAGGAAGCGATCGCTTATTTAAGTCAGGCTGTTGCACAAAACCCAAATAGTGAAGAATATCGTAAAGCCTTGGCAGCGATGAAAGCTAAGTTTGAGTCTGAGTCAGTTGGGTCTATCAATCAGCTCTTGTCAAATAATCCGAATAATCAGGACATCCTTGAAGCTGAAGGCGTTCTAGCTAAGTTATCCTCAGCACTCGATGACAATGCTCTGGTAGCGTCGCTTGCTCAAAAAATACAATCAGCCAAAGATACACTTTACGCTGAACTCGAGCAAAAATATCAAACTGCAAGTAATGCATACGCTGCGGGAGATTTGGTCGCAAGTTTTAAGATGTTTAAAGAAATAGAAGCGAGGTTTGCTAACTACGAAGATGTTTCATTGAAGCTTCAGTCTATTTCTCGAGAAGTAAATAAAACCTATTTAAAAGACGCGAATGCTGCGCTCAAGGCAGATGACTTTGGCACGGCTATAGCTTTGTTAAAAGACATGCTTGAGATCAACCCAAATAATGGTATTGCGAAAAACCTATTAAATAAAGCAAACGCGAGCAACAATCCTAATTACTTCTTAAAAAAGGCAAAAGAAAAAGCGGCGATAGAAGATTGGGATTCAGCCCTTTCGCTATGTTCAAAAGCGCTATCTATGCAGCGAAACAACAGCGAATGTTTGTTGTTAACAAAACAAGCGAAAGAAGAACTCAATAAGCAAAGCCAACAAGGTTTCTTAGATGCAATGAGTGAGTCACGTTTGATGGTTGCTAAAAATCTCCTTCAAACAGTTATAGACCATGGGTCCAATGATCCTGCCTTGTTAGGTCAATATAAAAATTCATTCAGCCAAAGGGCCGATTACTCTGCCTCTTTGTATATTGACCAAGGTAATTACGCAATGGCTTGGATGCTCTTAAAAGCCATAGAAGAAGTCAATCCGATATACCCAGAGTTATTTAATAAGATCCGTGAAGTTGAAGATAATCTTACTGATCGTGCTAAGCGATCTATCGCGGTATTTGATTTCAATAGCCCTGCTGACAATGATGACGCTGGTTTAATTGTTTCAAATAACTTGCGAGCTCGTTTATTCAATAATGCGAGTCGAGATATTACGATATTAGAGCGCGAAAACTTAAATTCCATTTTAGAGGAAATGAAACTCGGTCAGATTGGTGTTGTGTCTGAGAGTACAGCTAAAGAAATGGGTCGGGTTTACGGTATCGACTATGCCATTATGGGCTCGGTACTATTGTATAAAGTGGACGAAAATAGCTCGAAAAGCACTAAAACCATTCGCTATCAAACCGGGGAAAAAATCGAAGACAATATCGATTATCTAAACTGGAAGGCAATAAACCCTAAGCCAACTCGTAAAGAACTTCAAGAAGCACCACAAGCCAAGATAAAAGTGCCTGAGTTTGGGCAAACTGAATATGAATTTACTCAAACTAAAAAGGTTGGGTTTATACAACTCTCTTTCCGAATAGTTGATGTTTTAACAGGTGAAAATACTGGATTGGACACGATTGAGAAAAAGATAGAAGTTGAAGATACTGCAAACGCAGGTGTTGAAGAAGCGGGCGTGAAGTTTGATCCCATGGATATTGCAACGGATACAGAGATCCTTCAGCAGATTACAGAAGAAGTTGTTGAGTCAATGGCGAGTGATGTATTGAAGCCACTGCAACAATTGGAAACCTACTATTTTAATGAGGGCTTAGATCGGGAAAAACGTTCAGAAGTAGCAGAAGCAATCGAGTATTATACTTACGCCTTGTTTAACGAAAAGGTGAAGTCTGTATCATCTTCTCCAATTACACTTGAGGCGCAAAAGCGCATCGATAGCCTAATTAGCAATTATCGATTTGCAGAATAAATTGTTGTCGCCTAGATGTATTTTAGTAAAGGGTTAACAATGAGCCGTCGTGTCTTAGCGCTTTTGTTTTTGCTTCTTTATGCTGGTTTTCATGCAAAGCCCGAAGCCCTTCAACAGTCTTCGGTGGGGGTGTTTCAGTTTGTTGCGTCGTCTATCGATATTGTTGGCCTAGAGGATGAAGTAGCGTATATCGTCAGAAACGAGCTAAGAAAGTCTCCCAATATCATTATGATGAATCAGCGAGATCTTGAGAGTACCGTTGCTCGCAATGATATTATACAGAACTTCAGTGTTCAAAGTGCAGTCGATGCTGCAAGCGTAATGAACCTAAACTACGTCATAATTGGCAAAGTTGCTCGGCAAGGACAAATCATCGTCGCTACTCTCGAAGTTGTATCACCGGTTAGTGCGGCTTCAATCGGACAATTGACTTTTTATTTCAATAATCAGGCTCAAATTGCTTTGCAAGCTGAGGCGATTGGTAATGACATATTAACGGTCATTGATGAACATTCTGCACAAGTTAAAGAAGCAGGGGGGCAATTCGAAGAGCTTTGGCTCCAAGAGCTGACGGCTAGTTATGCTAATGGAGCAGTGCGCTTGTCATGGTCTCTTAGCAACCAAAACGAAGACGTTCTTGGTTTCAACATTTATCGAGCTGACAATGAAGCAGGCCCCTTCAGTTATGTGGCAAGTGAAACAGAATTACAACTACTAGACAATACGGGTTCTGAACCAGGGACTTACTATTATCAAATCAGTCTGATTAATAGTGATGGGGAGGAAATAAGAAGTAGTAAAGTTGCCGATGTTAGTATTTTTGCTGAATCAAAATCTGACTTGCAAGCGCCCACAATCGTATCAGTAAATAGTAAAGTTGGTAGTGCCTCATTTGAGTTTTTCCCAAGCTCGGAAAATATAGGTAAGCCTATTGTTGGCTACGAGCTGCTTCGCAGAGAAGCTGGCACGGAATGGGCGATTGTAGGACGCACTAAAATAGATCTAAGTAAGAATACAAATAACTCAAGTGCGACGCCAAATATCGAGAAGTTGTCGATTGAGGATCTTAGTAATCGCAGAGCGGCGGGTACAGTTGAATATGCAATACGCGCCTACACCACAAAAGAAAAGGGGCAATTAACTTCTTCCCAAAGCTTTACTCCGGCAGTAGCGCCGCAATTAACTCTCGCTTCAAATCAACAAGTACGAGAAATTAGTTTATCGTGGACCCCAGTAACAGCGGGTTTCGGATATAAAATATATCGCATGGATCAGACTGGTAGCGATAAAGATTGGTCATTACTTGAAGACATAAAAGGTGTTGCACAAACCACGTTTACAGATAAAAGTATCACAGAGGATGGTGCACAATTCCAATATGCTATTTCGGTCTACGACGATGTTTCAGAGACTCCATTATCTGAGCCGCTTGTCGTTAATAGTAAAGCACCTCTAGCCCCCCCCGGGGAAGTCAGTACCGAATCTGGTTTGGCACGAAAAGCCGTTATTTCTTGGCAAAAAAGCAATGACCCAGCGGTAGTTGGTTATTCAATCTTTAGAGCCCCATTCACAAGTGATGATGAATTGACCTTAACAAGAGTGGGGGAAGTTCGTGATCCATCAGTTATATCTTTCACTGACAACTCTGGTTTAGAAGACGGCAAGTCTTACTATTATTCGGTTGCATCACTTAACCGGTTTGATAGTTCAGGGCCACTTAGCAAAGCCGTCAAAGTCAGCACTAAAGAAGCGCCTATCTCACCTGAGAATGTGACAGCGAGCTATCTAGATGGTCAAGTTAATCTTACTTGGGTATTAGCTGAAAATACCGTGAAAGAAGAGCTGGAGTCTATTCAAATTACAAAAAGTTACAACGGCGGCAAGCCACAGACACTGGCACGATTAAAGCCTGATGATAGTAGTTTTACAGACAATACTTTGATCGCAGGCGCTGAGGTAAAGTATTTTGTCAGCTTAGAAGACAAAGACTCACTCCGTAGTAAATCTGTGGCTAGCAATATGGTTAATGTTGACCTTAAACCAGTTGTAAAAGTAAGCAAACAAAACATGCTGCGTTCAATGGCGTTAGAATTTGATGGTGCACCTCAACCAGCCGAGATAGTTTTATTGAGAGGTGAATCGCAAGATAAATTATCCCCGCTGACTCGTTTGAGCATCGATAGCGATAATACTTATTTAGATAAAGAAGGGCTCTTAGACGACAAGCAGTACTTTTACCAGATTGAGGTGCAACTTGGAGGCTTGACACTTAGCCGTTCAGAAATTGTGTCTGGACTTACCAAAGATATTCCTGCCCCAAGCAATTTAATTGCTGTGAGCGGATTGCCTCGTAAGATTGAATTATCGTGGGACAAAGTAGATGATGAAAGCATAAAAGGGTATGTGATCTTTAGAAAGTTGGCGTCGAGCGACGATGCGCTTATCAAGATTGCAGAGATTTCAAATCCATCGCAAACTAACTATACGGATGACATGCAATCAAGTAACCAAGCGATTGAACATGGTGTGAGTTATGAATACGCAGTGGCAAGTAAAAATGTTTTCGATGCAACCGGATTTGTAGGTGAATCTAAAATTGCGTCGAGTAAACCTCGACCCACTAAGCTCTCAAACTTAAGCGCTAGTACAAATGCCTCAAGCATCGAAGTCAGTTATGACTTAGGTAGTGAGCCAGATTTAACTACAGTAGTCGTAGAACGAAAGTGGCCATTTGAGAAGAACTATACTGAGATTGCCCAAGTAAGAGCAAGCAGTGGTAAAGTACAAGACAGCGAACTATATCCATACGCCAGTCCCAGTTATCGATTAAAAGTGATTGATAGTGATGGGCTTAATAGTGACAGCGCCGAGTTATTAGATGTTGATAATCCGCAAGCCTTATCGTTATCGGTGGCCGAGGATGGTTTACTGCGTAAAATAGTACTTTCTTGGGAAGTGACGCCCGCAGACGTCGCTTATCGTTTGCAACGCAGTGCTACAAGTTCGTCAAGTTGGGAGACCATTGCAAATCTGCCAGCGTCGCAGACTCGATTTACAGATTCAAAAGGCTTGTTAGATGAGCGACAGTATTCATATCGGATGACGGTCATTAAGCAAACTGAGATAGGTGAAAATGTTCTGGGCACGTCAAATGAAGTCCAAGCATCAACAAAAGCCTTACCAATTGCGCCATCCTTAAAAGCGACGAGTGGCGAGGTCCAAAAAGTGACATTAAGTTGGCCGACCTTAGCGGATTCAGACGTCGGTGGATATAATGTTTATCGGGTCTTAGAATCTGGTGAATTGGATAAATTAGACACTCTCAAAGCAAACGAAGATAGCTATGTAGACGATGGAGGGTTCTTCTCTGATTTAGAAAACGGCACAGAGTATACCTACCGTCTGGCTGCATTTAATACCTTCAAAGTGGAAGGTCCGTTGGGGCAAGAAGTAAACGCTACTACCAAAGCGGTGCCTTCACAAGTTCAAGGCTTGAGTGCTGAATTATCAGGTTTAGTTGCTAATTTAGCATGGCAAAGCGCGCCAGAAGGCGATATTCGAGAATATGAGATTTTGCGTGGCAGTAATTGTTCATCACGAATGAGTAAAGTTGCAAGCGTTAGCTCAAGTACAAGCACATATGCCGACAATTCAATTAAAAATGGGCGCTCATACTGTTACAAGGTTAGGGCAATAGACCAAACTGATTTAGAAGGAATCGAGTCAAGTGGCGCAAGTGTTGATGTTCCAGAGGAATCATAAATGAGCATTAAGAGTGTATGTTTTTCAATAATGATGACGGTTTCGTCAGTGTTTTCTTTATCTGTTGAGGCTCAAGAGTCATCATCTAAGCCATTACAGAGCGACCAATTGCAAAAGATTAAATCAAATTATGAACAGTGTGTTTTTATGAAAGGCAGAGTTATTTTAGAAAATGCTAGCTTTAGAGATGCCGTTGAGTTCGCCCCGATGGCTTGCAGAAGACAGTTGCTGCAGTCGAAGAAATATCTGTTAGACAGTGCGTTTAAAGTAGACGTAATTGATGAACTGGTGAGTTCAATTGAAGAGGGAGTGAGAATTGATCTCGTTAATATGCTCATTACAGAAATTGATAAAAAGGACAAATAATGAAATCGCTAATAACAGCAATATTAATGTGCATTGTGAGCTTATCTCATGCTGAAGAAGGCTTAATTAAAGCGTCTGGCTTTGGGGCGGTAGACTTAAGCAAAGTAAAAATAGAGCAGCAGGCAAAGCTAATGGCTACCCGTGCAGCTCAACTTGATGCCCAGCGCAATTTATTAGAGCAGGTAAAAGGCTTGCGATTAAGTGGCGGTACAACTATGGAAGACTTTGAAATCAGTTCGGACGTGGTCGCGACAAGAGTAAAAGACGCGTTAAAAGGCGCTTTTCAGATGTCGGAGAATGTTAGTAAGGCAGAAGGCAGTATGATGGTCGAGGTGGTCATGGCAATATGTGTAAATAGTTTCCATGAGGAATGCAAAGATCGCCCAACTCTAGAGGGCGTTGACTTAGATACGTCGGTTGGTACTTATTAACTTTTCTTTCTAATTAAGTGGCGGATGCGGATTAAAATGAGAGTGACGTGTATGTTTGTACCGAAACTAAAAGCGATTTTGTTCATCGCCCTAGGCTCATTTTTTTGTAATGCACAACAATCCTCCGATTTTGAATTAAATAATGATAGAGAGTTTGACCAACTAGATGCTCAGCTCGAAGCAAATTTTCAACAAACTGACCAGTTGTTGGAAGCTCGGTACAAATTGATTCAGGACGCTATTCAAGCTGCTTTTAAAAAGCAAACCGTCAAAATAGAAAAAATGTGGAAAGACAAGGTCGTTGTGCCGGATGGAGCGACTTGGGTTGTTTATGGTAGCAATTATGAGCAAAGGCTCGTTTATGATTTTGAAGCTGGATTCTACGAGCTTGAAGTGCTGAACGCCAATGATGGAAAAAAGAATCTAGCAACATTGATTGACCGAATACAAAGCTCTCCTCGCGCAGCAATTGAGTCAATGGATGTATTTTCCCAAGCGATAAGTACCGAAACAGCATCTTTTAAAAGAGATGGCGATTTGGTAGATGGTTTCGACGATCATTATCAAATGATTGCAGAGCTAACTAAGGTTCCTCGTGATCTCAATATAGAAAACTTAGATGAAAAAATAGATAACAATATAGATAACAATGAAGTTAAGTCTAACGGGTCTTATACTGTCAATTTAAAGGATGGTAGCGTTTATGAGGTTAATGATGAGGAAGGCATCACCCGTCTACGAATTCCTTTTGTAAATAATTATCAGCAAAAGCTTATCGAACAAAGACTCCCTAAAATTGTTGAAATGTCTGAAAGGTTTGATGTCGAGGTTTCTTTGATAATGGCAATTATAGAGGCTGAATCGAGCTTTAACCCAATGGCAACTTCGCGTATTCCGGCATTTGGCTTGATGCAACTGGTACCGCAAACCGCAGGCATAGATGCATATCGACACATATATGGTGAACAGAAGTTGCTCGCACCAGAATACCTTTATAACGTTGAAAATAACCTAAAATTAGGTACGGCTTATCTTAATCTATTACGGACTCGTTATTTAAAAGGCATAGATGATAAAGACAATCAGCTCTATTCGGTCATTGCCAGTTATAACACAGGCGTAGGTAATTTAGCTGGCTCTCTTATTGGGGCTAAAGATATTCGTCAAGCCATTCCGAGTATCAACGGTATGAACGGACAAGAGTATTTTCAATACTTACAAACTCACCTTCCGGCACAAGAGACAAAAGACTACTTGCATAAAGTAATTAGCAACAAGAAAAAATATCAACATTTGGATAATAGAATATGACACAGATGAGAAAATGTCGTGTTGGTTTAAGGCTAACACTGATGTTCATGGCATGTTTGTCATTAGTCGCATGTGGCGCAACCAACACTGGCTCTGTCCGCCCTGCTACGCTTTCGCAATCTAGCCAAACTACAGGCACGGATTCACCTGAAGCATCCAGCGGAAATTCTGTATCGGATGAGCAGAGTAACGACGTTACTTTACCGCAACGTATCGCGGTGATGCCGTTTAAAGCTGATGCAGACGCAAACCCTGAAATTATTGAGATGCTCAGAGAGTCTGTCTTCAGTCATTTGTCTAGTACCAATTACAGTTTTGTAAGGCCGCAAATTGTCGATCAAAGGACACTCCTAATTAAGCAGGATAATGGCTTTACGATTGATGACGTCCCAATGCTAGCGCAAATGCTAGACTCTGATGCAATCTTAATAGGGACGGTGATCGACTCAGAAGTACTTTATGCGGGGGTCGCTGCCTCTATTTTCTATAAAGTTGAAGTGAGTTTGGTGAACAAACAAGGTGATATTATATGGAAAGATATTTTTAGCGAGCGTTCGATTGAAGGTGGTGTGTCTGCCGATCCATTCACTATGTTGTATACCCTTGCGGTAACAGCTATGCACGTAGGAAAAGAAAATTTATTTGCAGTAGCGGATAAAATTGGGCGTCAAGTTGCCGCAAGCATACCCCAGCCAGAAGGGCTTTTTGATAATCAAACCATATTCATTGATTCGGTTATTCACGATGCTGTTAATAAGGTTTTAAGCTATGGCGATAGCATTCGGGTAGGAGTCAAAGCGCCTCCACGTATGAACGTGAATGTATCCATCGAGTCTTTAAACCAAATGTTTCCATTAAAAGAGGGACAGGAAGGAACATATTTTACTGATATTCCAGTCAACCCTAACTGGAATGGAAAAGACTTAATGTTGACCGCGTTTGCGGTAGATAAATCAGGAAATAGAGCGCGTAAAATTAGTACCGTTGGGCTAATTAATTTCGATAATATTGCACCAGAAGCAGTTACAAATCTCGATATTCAGTTGTCATCACAACAGCTTAGCGCAAGATGGGAGCACCCAGAAACTAATTTATATTACGTTCTTTATAAAAAGGTGGGTGATAACAAGGTCGAACTTACAAGAACTAAAAATAAGCGGCTTGAATTCGAGCAAGAGCATCAAGCATTTCAAATCTATGAATACGTCATAGTCGCAGAAGACGAAGTTGGCAACGTAAGTTCAAATGATTTCATTGAGTTACAGTATTTTCCGAGTAACGCAATTAAACAAGCGAGTCAGATCACTCAAGCCTCGCTTCCAGACTCCCTTAGCAAAGATTCTGTAATGTTAAAGAAGTACGGGCCATACCTAATCGACAAAAACACAAAAGTAGAACAAGGCGTTAATTTATTTATTGAACCAGGGGTAAAGCTAGAGTTTACTCAATCAGGGACACTTGAAGTTGAAGGCAGCTTACATACTTTTGGCGGCGAAGCGATAGAGTTGAATACAATTAATGGCCGGCCCGCCGATCAGGCTTTTTTACGTCTAAATAGTGATGCTCATGTAGAGCTAAATGGGTTTTCTATCACTAACGCTGGCATCGGTATTGAAGTCAAAAAAGGACGCCCATTCATACAGAATGGTAAGATTTTGAATAGTAAATTTAGCGCGCTATCTATAAGCGATTTTGCAAACGTCAATGTTGAGTCAGTTTCTATAAAGGGCAGTAACACAAGCGCAGTCGTAGTGGCTGATTCTGCTAGGCTGAGTATTAAAAAGAGTGCATTTGAAAATAATCTCCCATTTCATATTCAGAACTCGTCTACATACAGTGTATTTGCGACAGGTAATACATGGCTACCGGCAGCGGATGCTCTCACAATCTTAGGGAATGTAAATTACTAATGAATCATTTAAAAAAGGCACTATTTTTATCCATAAGCCTGCTAAGCGTCAGTGTTTTTGCGCAAGAGCAAGGTGAATATCAACAATGGCTTTCCGTTGCTTCCAAAATGAATTGGAGTAAGGGAATGGTAATGGCAGAAGGATTCGGCGTTGCGCCAGAGGGAAAACGAGAGCAAGTTGGTCGTCTATTAGCGTGTCGAGCAGCTGTGACTGATGCTCAACGGAACCTTTTGGAATCAGCAAAAGGTGTGCAGGTTACTGTTGATACCAGTATTTCGAAAATGGCTGCGCAGTACGACACTGTAAAATCAGCCGTTGATGGCATCATAAAAGGCGCAACGATTTTAGAACGCGAGATGGTTGATGACGATACCTGTAAAGTATTAATGGGAATTTTCATCGGCGGTAAGTTAACCGAGAGTATATATGAAAAAACGATAGACTCTAGCAACAAGAGCGCTAGCTTATGGCATCGATTCATATCTGGGGACTTACCTTTGTCATTTATTGCGTCTGCTCATGCACAAACATCTGTGAGCGAAGCACTCCCAGAGCCCTTGACAGAGGAATTTGAGCGATTAAATAAACGTGTATCTAGACTAGAAACCAGCTTACTTACAATTAATCCGCAGTACGCTCAAGCCAAAGACGAAGAGCAGCCTAGTGGTTTGATTTTAGACGTAAGAGGACATCGCTTTTTACCATCTATGACGCCATCTTTAAAACAGCCTGATGGCAGTATTATCTACCCTTCTTTGCAAGACAAAGATACTCTGGTTTCTTCTGGGAAACTGTTAGCGTTGTTTTCTCGAAGTATTGAGTTTGCCATGAATCACCCGATTGTTGGCGATAGACCACTTCTTTTAAAGGCGTCAGCCGATACTACTGCGCCAACCAACGTCAAATTGAGCGCGCAAAATTCTCAACGCTTAGTGGCGCTTGCGAGGCAGGAGTTTTTCAAAACGCCCAAGATTATTATCGTCTTGGATTAGGACCTAGTTCTTAGCGTCTATTCTTGAGAAGAAAATAACATTACTATACCCGTACGGAGTAAAAAGAAATTAGTAAAAATGTAAATGCCAAATTTAGTGCGTCAATTAGTGACTCTAGATATGTTAAAGCAAGAGCTCGACGATCTTAAGAGTGAATGTATATGCAAAGGGATGCTGGTAGACCGTCACCTGGAAATAATCAGGCAGTGTGCAAGTATGACAGGATCAATACTTCGCGTGTCAGAGGATTTGTCAGAACACGATTTTATATCAAGCATTCAACATCTCGATTTTGAGTATCAGTACAGCAGTAAAAAGCTGCTCAATATCCACAATAAACTATTACATTGGTTAATTGACTTTTACTCGGCAAAAAAAGAATCTACGGACATTTTGGATTTGGATTTTACTCCTCGCGCCGAAGTCAGGTTGAACCTCTGGCAAAGCAAAGCTGCTAAAGCTAAAAACCATATTAAAACTCTCGCAGAGGCGCTCGGCGAAGACGAATATGGTCACTTCATCAAGCAATTTCGATTTGAGAAATCGGAATTTGCATGGCAACAACTTCTGCATCCTTAGACATCAATTTAAATGAACCCTATGAGCAGCGCTTGTGCATTATTTATACTTCATCAGCATTTCCCCATACCGAACGGAAGGTGATTTGTTCACAAAGTAAGGTAAAGTAGTCCATATATTTAATTATCGGTTATTAATGTCCGATAACAGCAACACAGTAAAAAAATAATAATAAACAGATTTTCTCTGTTGTAATTTGGAACACACACATTATGACTCTACGCTATGCGTGCTTAATTTTAATTAGTTCAATTTTAGTTATTGGAGGTCCTCTAAAGCCTAAGGCTGCAGAGCAAGTAACAAGGATTGAAACGAAAACTTACCCTCTCGTCAATATCCCATTCATTGAATTAAAATCAGTTGCGCTTGATGGAATCGAGAGCGAACAAGAATGGAGTGGCGCGAAATCGTTAAATTTGCCATTTATTACAAGACCTTTTGAAAAACTGCCTGCGCCAGTATCGACAGAAGTTAAAGTGTTTGAAAATGGCACGGAGTTGTTTGTTTTATTTGTCGCTGACGATCCTCGACCCGAGCAAATAAGAGCGTTTTTAAGAGACCGTGATAACGCATATGGTGACGACCTTGTGGGTATAAAGCTAGACCCATTTAATGATGGGAGGCTTGCTTACCAATTTTATGTAAATCCCCTTGGAGTACAAACCGATTCTATCGAAAACGAAATGACTGGCAACGAAAGTACGAGTTGGAATGGTATATGGGAATCAGCAGGCAGACTCACGGAAACCGGCTTTGTTGTTGAAATTAAAATTCCACTACGCCTACTTAACTTCGAGGAAAGTGAAGGTGAGAAGCGCTGGGGAATAGAATTTGTTCGCTTTTATCCTAGAAGTGATAGTTATCGTTTATCCCATGTTCCATTTGATCGGAACAATGCCTGCAACCTTTGTCAGATGGGTACTAGCCTCGGTTTTGAAAACGCAAAGCAAGCACAAAATATTGCGATAGTACCAACCTTAGTCGCGTCGGCAGCACGTCAGCGGCAAACAGAACCCCTTACGCCATGGAGCGACGAAAATAACCAAGAACTAGGTTTGGACCTAAGTTGGGGTATAACACCCGAAATAAACCTAACAGGCACTCTGAACCCGGATTTTTCGCAGGTTGAAGCGGATGCTGCTCAGATTAATGTGAACAATACCTTTGCTTTGTTTTTCAACGAGCAGCGACCTTTCTTTGTCGAGAATCAGGATTATTTCTCAACAAATCAGAACTTGGTTTATACGCGAAATATCAATGCGCCAGATTATGGGGCAAAGGTGACAGGGAGAAAAGACAAGCATTCGATTGGTTTTTTTGTTGCAAATGATCAAGGAACAGCGTTTTTGGTTCCGGGTAACCTCGGTTCAAGTGTCGCTCGTTTAGAAGAGAAATCTATTAATTTAGCGACCCGATATCGCTTTGATTACAGCGACGATTTATCTGTTGGCATCGTTTCGACAATCCGAGATTCTGACAACTACTCAAACCTTGTCTCAGGAGTCGATACAAGGTATCGCTTAAGTGATAAAGACACTATTAGAGCTCAGTTTGTTCGCTCAGAAACCCAGTACCCGACGGATTTATCAAAGCGTTTTTGTCGCGGTGAGTGCGAAGATTCAAGTGAACAGACCGAAGCTAGCTTGCGAACGCAAAGTGAAGACAAACTTAATGGTAACTCTTATTTACTCTATTATGACCGAGATACAGAAAACTATTTCATAGACGCACGGCGCACCGTTACGGAATCTGATTTTAGAGCAGATTTGGGGTTCGTATCAAACGTAGACCGAGCTCGTTATATATTTGGAGGTGGTTATTTTTGGCTCAAGGAAGATGCTTGGTGGAATCGGATTAGAATAAATGGCGATTGGGATATTACCCATAATGATGCAGGAGAGTTAATTGAACGCGAGCTTGAAGCATATTTGAGCATAAGAGGTCTCTATCAGTCATTTTTTGAAATAGGCAGTTTAAAGCGCAGTAGGGTAGGCCTAAGGGCAGATCAGTCTTCTCTGAGCATAGATAACAATACATCGATGTTCGAGGAAGAAAGTCATTCTATGTACTTTGAGACATCTCCGACTTCACTCTTGAGTTATCGTTCTTTCTTGAGAGTAGGAGATAGAGTAGATTTAATAAACAATAGACTTGGCAAGCAAACCTACATAGAACAGGGGCTTAGCTTAAATCTTGGGCGACACCTCAAGTTCGATTTCGATTTCACGAGAAGTTCGCTTGATGCAAATAATCGAGATCTATTTACAGCTGACCTTTTTGATATCCGAGCAAGTTACCAATTTGATCCACGCCAGTTTCTTAGAATAATTGTGACTCACTCATTTATAGAGAGAAATCTTGATAATTATACCTCTGTTGCAAGACAGGCGAACCCTAACCTTGAAGCAGAACGGACGGACGTAGGCTTCCAACTTTTATATTCCTACAAGGTTAACCCATTGACCAAGTTTTTCTTGGGATTCTCACAGTCGGCAGTAAACAACGATACTATCGACACCCTACGGCCCAACTCTCAGTCAATATTTTTGAAATTTAGTTATGCGTATTTCCCTTGAGTTTAGGGCTTACCAAGGATTAAAAGAAACGCTCATAGTCTTTGCCAAAGCTCAGTAGTTTTGACTTGATTGATTCGTCTTCGAGATACGAGAAATCTCTAAAGTCAAAGCCTGGTGCAACAGTGCAACCTAGGAAGCTATAAGTACCAGTGCTTTGAGCCGCTTGAAAATGCCCACCTGGGACAAGTTTGAAATAGTCATTTCGCACTTCCTTACCAATATCACCAATTCGTTCCTCAGTGACACTTAGTGGGGCATTGTGCTGGGGATCAAAATGTAAAATTCTTAGTGGATCTCCCTCATACATGTGCCAAAGTTCATCATGTAATACCTTATGCCACCGGCTAACATCATTATCAGTCAGCAGAAAATAGATGTGTGAAACGCAAGCTCTCTTATCACCGATAAAAGGAGAGTTTACTGTTTCGGCGGCTCTATATTGTTCAGAATAGTAACCACCCTCTGGGTGAGCTTGTAAATTAAACGTCTTCTTTAGTTGCTCTATGCGGCTGTGACTCATCTGATTTGGAAACCCTTTATTTAAAATGCGTATAAACGTATAACTTGTTTTTATGATTTGAGATTATTTTTGCCTAGACCTTATCTTGTCTTAAACAGATGCGTTTTTAAACAACTTTGATAAATCTTCTAAATTATTGAATTGAATAATGTTAGTTACTTATTATAGTATCTAAGTGGTTTTTAATCTTATTGCTTGCCTGCCTAGTTAAATATTGGCTTTGCTAACAGAATTGAACAGCTGTGATGAGTGGTAAAATGAAGAACAACAAGCCTTGCACCGTGTAAGGCCAATGATTAATGAATGACGATAAAGGAATAAGTCGTGGAAATCTTACTAGATTATATTTTTACCGCAGAGCTTGCGGTTGTTGTTTTTATATTGGTGATGTTGAAAACCAGTATTAAGTTCGTTCCCCAGAATAGAGCGTTTATTATTGAGCGTTTCGGAAAGTTTCAGTCGACTAAAGAGGCAGGCTTAAACTTCATTGTGCCGTTTATTGACCGCGTATCGGCCAACCGGTCATTGAAAGAGCAAGCTGTCGATGTCCCAGAACAGAGCGCAATTACCAAAGATAATATTTCTTTAATGGTCGACGGCGTTCTATATTTCAGAGTGTTGGATCCCTATAAAGCAACCTATGGCGTTGAAGATTATGTGTTTGCGGTGACTCAACTTGCTCAAACGACCATGCGTTCTGAGCTTGGGAAAATGGAATTAGATAAAACCTTTGAAGAGCGGGATTTACTTAATACAAATATTGTCACTTCAATCAATGATGCCGCAGGACCTTGGGGTATTCAGGTAATGCGCTATGAGATTAAAGACATTATTCCACCAAGTTCTGTCATGGAAGCAATGGAAGCGCAAATGAAAGCAGAGCGAGTAAAACGTGCTCAAATATTAGAATCAGAAGGCGACAGGCAGGCGGCAATAAATCGTGCTGAGGGTGAAAAAGCGTCTGTTGTATTAGCCGCTGAGGCCGACAAATCAGAGCAAATACTGAGGGCCGAAGGTGAAGCGTCAGCTATTTTAGCCGTTGCTGAGGCACAAGCAGGAGCCTTGCGTCGAGTAGGTGAAGAAGCTAACACTGAGCGCGGTCAAAAAGCAATAGAGTTAGATCTAGCCACAAAAGCAATCGAAGCTAAGCAAGCGATTGCGAAAGAGTCCTCGGTTGTACTTCTTCCAGATAGTGGCACTGAGGCTGCTAACGTAGTTGCACAGGCGACTAGCATTATCCAGTCGTTGACTAAAAACAAAGGAGCCTAAAGTGCAGTGGTTTGCTAACAACATTGTCGAGACTGTTTTAATCCTGGGCGTGGCGCTTTTGATTTTAGAAGTCCTTGTACTCGGCTTCAGCACTTTTTTTCTTTTCTTTGTTGGTATTGCTGCACTGATCACGAGCCTGCTAATGTGGTTGGGAATTTTACCTGAGACTTATATGGCTACATTATTATCGCTCTCTGGTTTTACCGCTTTGCTAGCCGCGACCCTGTGGAAGAAAATGGCAAATCTGCAGAACGCAGTAGATGATAAAAGAGCGAAAAGCGATTTGATTGGACATTCATTTGTACTTGAAGCAGATGTCAGCACGGATATGCCAAGAGATGCTATGCCGCGTTATCACTACAGTGGCATTAACTGGCGACTGCAAGCTCGTAAAGACATAGTGAAAGGTACGGTGGTAGAAGTAGAGCAGACGGATGTTGGCGTTTTGACAATAAAGGCAAAATAGTCTTGCTCTAAGTGGAGTTTTTCTATATTATGCGCGACCTTGCAGCCAACACCAAACCTCCTTGTCTTTATGATAGACGGTTGCACTATCCGAGACTACAACCGTAGGGAGCAGTAATGCGTCATTACGAAATCGTTTTTATGGTTCACCCAGACCAGAGTGAACAAGTACCTAGTATGATTGAAAAATACAAAGGTATTCTAGAGCAAGACGGTGGTACCATCCATCGCTTAGAAGATTGGGGCCGACGTCAATTGGCTTATCCAATCGAGAAACTTCACAAAGCCCATTATGTTTTAATCAACGCCGAAGCATCTGCAGAATCAGTTGAAGAGCTAGAAACTGCTTTCCGTTACAATGACATTGTCCTTCGTAACTTAGTTATGCGTACCAAAGGTGCGGTGACTGAACAGTCTCCAATGGCAAAAGAAGAACGTCGTGAAGAGAGAAGAGAACGTCCAGCACCAGCACCACGTGCAGAAGCTGAGAAGTCAGAATCCACAACTGAAGAACAAGGAGACAACTAATGGCTCGATATTTTAGACGTCGTAAATTTTGTCGTTTTTCAGCGGAAGGCGTAACTCAAATCGATTATAAAGACATCGCTTTGTTGAAAAATTACATCACAGAGAGCGGCAAGATCGTTCCTAGCCGTATCACAGGTACAAGTGCGAAATATCAACGTCAGTTGTCAACAGCAATTAAGCGCGCTCGCTTTTTAGCTTTGCTTCCGTACACAGATTCACACAAGTAAGATTGGCAATTTAAAGAGGTAGCAAAGATGGATATCATTCTACTAGACAAAATCGCCAATTTAGGCGGACTAGGTGACCAGGTTACAGTCAAATCTGGTTATGCTCGAAACTTCTTATTCCCTCAAGGAAAAGCAGTTCCAGCAACAAAAGCAAACGTTGAGAAATTTGAGCAACGTAGAGCAGAATTAGAAGCGAAAATCGCAGACGAACTTACTGCAGCCGAAGCTCGTGCAGAAAAAATTAATGCGATCGAAGGCCTTACAATTGCAGCACCTGCTGGCGATGAAGGTAAACTTTTCGGTTCTGTGGGAACTAAAGACATTGCAGATGCGATAAGTGCTGCAGGCGTTGAAGTCGTAAAATCAGAAGTCAAATTACCTGACGGTACTTTGCGCGAAACTGGAGAGTACGATATTGACGTTCAAGTCCACGCTGAGGTCATGGCAAGTGTAAAACTGGCCATCATTGCCGAAGCATAAGTTTTTTGTTTTAAAAAACAACTTAAATGCCGCCATTTGGCGGTATTTTTTTGTCTCAAATTTACAAGCACAATCACGCTCTATTGTATTAATACCAGAGACTAATATCCGCCAATAAATAAGAAAAAGTGATATTCTTGTTAACAATTCTTTATTATTTCGTATCTTTTTTCCACCACAAAGAGAATAAAATAATGAAAGAAGCTGTCATCGTATCGACCGCACGGACCCCTATTGCAAGAGCCTACAAAGGCGCATTTAACAATACAAAGTCACCAACCCTTACTGCTCATGCCATCAAGCATGCCGTTGCTAGGGCGGGTATCGATAGCGCAGAAATAGATGATGTGATCATCGGTTCAGTATTAAATGCCGGAAGCGCTGGTTCTAACATAGCACGTTTAGCCTCTCTAGCGGCGGGTCTTCCATATAGCGTTTCTGGACAAACCATAGATCGTCAGTGCTCTTCAGGCGTTATGTCGATTGCAACTGCGGCTAAACAGATCATGGTTGATGGAATGAAGGTTGTTGTTGCTGGTGGCCAAGAGAATATTTCTGAAGTTCAAAGTAAGTACTTTGAATGGGTCAGCAAGTGTATAGACGACAATGTAATTGCCAATGCTCAGAATGCATATATGCCAATGTTGCAAACTGCCGAGTATGTTGCGAAGAAATATAATATTTCGCGTGAAGCTCAAGATGAGTATGCATACCAATCTCAAATGCGAACGGCGCAAGCTCAGAAAGATGGCAAATTTGATGACGAAATAGTGCCAATGACTACAACAAAGGCAGTTTTCAACAAAGAAACAAAAGAAATAAGTTTTGAAGAAACGCGTTTAGATAAAGACGAAGGAAATCGACCTTCCACAACGTTGGAAAGCTTACAATCATTAAACCCAGTTATTGAAGGTGGATGTATTACGGCTGGTAATGCAAGTCAACTGTCTGATGGAGCGTCTGCGTGTGTTGTTATGGAGCGTACACTCGCTGAGCAAAAAAACCTGGATGTACTCGGGACTTACCGGGGAATGATGGTCGCAGGTAACGAGCCCGAGGAAATGGGTATCGGTCCGATTTATGCTATTCCAAAGTTGTTAAAAGCACACAATTTATCTATCGGTGACGTCGGCCTTTGGGAGCTTAATGAAGCTTTTGCCTGCCAAGCGCTTTACTGTCGCGATAAATTAGGCATTGACCCTGATATTTATAATGTGAATGGCGGCGCTATTTCAGTTGGTCATCCTTATGGAATGACAGGTGCAAGGACGGTTGCTCATGCGCTTATTGAAGGAAAACGACGAGGTGTCAAGTACGTTGTTTCTACCATGTGCGTAGGGGGTGGTATGGGTGCTGCGGCCTTATTCGAGGTGAATAGATAGTTCCTAGATTACAATAAGTCGTAAAATTTGTTCGCATATTAGATTAGTGTCAAATAATTGACATCATTATCGCGGGCATATAAAGTATGGAGTATAATAATTATAAACACAGTATCAGGGATGATTTACTGCACTAGTATGTAGGTTGCGTCGCCCCTCATGGATGCGATGCGACCCATTCCGAGGTTTTCATGCACGCAAATTATCGTGATGTTGCGCAGTACGATAAGACACGCATCAACTACGCTGGATGCATAACTGAGCCTGACCTAGATGGGTCATATCAATATAAAATAAAGTTATACTCATCTATACTAAAGGCGAAAGGGGCGTTTGTTTATCTAACAGAAAACAAATATCTTATTGCAGAGAAACACTCAATGGCTATTTCTATCCCGGCCTTAAGAGAGTTACTCGAGCGAAAAATTTCATCACTACCCTCATTCCACAGCGATTTGTCTCTTAATTCTTACTACTTTGAGCCTCAGAGCGATGAAAATGAGTCAAAATTTGGAATTTTTTTTCATGTCTTGCTTTCTGAAGAAAAAACACTTTTAGGTCTTATCGGTGCGGTTATCCCCCAGCACCTTATGCAAACAGATTTTGCGAATTTAAGTGCTGAGAATAAAGAAATTTTAGATATCCTAGCAAAAGACTGTGCAAAGCAAGTTTCACAAGACCGAGCATTCTTACGTTTAGTTGAGTCAAATAATCAGCAATTTAAAATTTCAAATTTAAATAAAGACTATATTTGTGTCAAAAACACGCTCCATAAAATCGTTTATGCTAACGAGGCATTCATTAATACCTTTCCTGTGGCATCGAGAAACTCTATAGTAGGTAGTGATGCATCGGCCTTTTATGATGCGGATACTTCTGCGCAGATCATTGATTCAGACTTAGTAGCGTTAAAAGAAGGAGCATTTAAACGTACTGAGCAACTGCTTTTACCAAACGGTTCTGAAAAAATCTTACTAACCACAAAGGAAAGTTTTGTTGCAATCGATGGACAAAAATATATTGTTTCAATATCAAGAGATATTACTGAGAAAGAAGTTCTTATTCGAGATTTGAAGCGCTCAAACAGTGACCTCGATAATTTCGCTTACGTAGCTTCTCATGATTTACGATCGCCACTAAATGTCATCAAACGCTTAATGACTTGGGTAAAAGAAGACTGTCGAGACATTCTGCCTTTGGACTCTCTAGAAAATGTAGACTTAGTTTTGAGCCGAGTGGAGCGGATGGAGAAGCTGCTCATGGATTTACTAAGCTATTCTCGAATAGGAAAAGAGTATCAAGAATCAAGCACAATCAACCTCAGAGAAAGTGTGGTCGAGCTATTATCTCTTATAGATTTGCCTATGGGGTTCGTGGTTAATTGTGACGATGTTGAGTTATCAGTGCCCGTTGTGCCATTTAATGTAGTTATTTTAAATTTGATATCGAATGCAATTAAGCACCATGATTCGGGTAATGCAAAGATAGAAATCAAAGCAAAAACAAACAACAAAGGTTGTACCATATCAATTGTTGATAATGGACCAGGAATTGAGCAGGAAGACAGGGAGCGGATCTTCAAGTTATTTGAGACCTTAAAACCTCGTGATGAAGTCGAAGGGAGCGGTATGGGTCTCAGTGTAGTGAAAAAAATAATCGAACATTATGGCGGTTCTATACATATAGAAGAAAACTTACCGAGAGGTACTAAATTCGTTTTTATGTGGCCATTGAGTAATATTGCTCAGAACGTACGACAAGGATTAACGCATTATGAATAATGTGATGCCTGAATTCGCGAAGAGATAAATTTATGGAACTGAAGAGAAGACTAAATGTACTGTTAGTCGACGATGATGTAGCAGACCGAAAAATTATAAGACGTACTCTCGCTGAAAATGCGGCTGATTTTAAAGTGGTCGAGGCTGTTTCGGTTGCAGATGGGCTTGGAATTATGCAGCAGCAGTGTTTTGATGTTGTCCTATTAGATTACAAAATGCCTGGCACCAATGGCGTTGAAATGGTTCAACAACTTAGAGCACGTCCCGACCTTGGGAGCGTTGCAATTGTTATGATGAGCGCGTCTGATAACGAGGCGCTCGCAGTCAAGTGTATAGAATGTGGTGCGCAAGATTTTATTCAAAAATGCGATTTGCAACGCTTGAATTTGCACCGTGCGATCATTCATGCTCAGAAACGTTTTGAATTGGAGCATAAACTTCATCAAAACTACTTAAATGTAAAATATCTCGCAGAAAAAGACCCACTGACTGGCCTTTCCAATCGACATCATTTCAATGAGTTAATGTCTGTTTTGATCAATGATGCGAATAAAAGTAAAGCTGACATTGCTTTGCTTTTGATTGATTTAGATAATTTTAAATATGTTAATGATACCCTCGGTCATGATGCGGGTGACCGCCTTTTAATTGAGTTCTCTACACGAGTTAAGAACTTACTGCGTCGGCATGAAGGCTTTGCGCGATTAGGTGGTGATGAATTTGCCATTATCCTCAGTGGTATAAAATCAACCCAGCAAGTACGTTTAGTAACTCAACGAATACAACAGGCTCTCTCTAAAGTTATAAAAGTTGGTGAGTCAGAGGTATTTTGTCGAGCAAGTATAGGTGCCTCAATTTACCCTATGCAGGCTAAGTCTAAAGAGCAACTCGTAAAGTTTTCTGATATTGCAATGTATCATGCAAAATCAGAGGGTAAGGGCAAAATGTGTTTGTACGAACATTCGATGAACGCACAGTATAGCCGGCTTTTTGATATTCAAACTGGACTTAAACAACATATACAAGAATCAAATTTTAATTTGCATTTTCAACCAGTGATAGACTTAGGCTCTGAAAAGTGTATTGGTTTTGAAGCACTAATTCGTTGGCCTTCTACAGACCAACAGTTCATTCCTGATGAATTTATCCCGATTGCTGAAAAAAACAGTGATATTCATGCGATTGGTGAATGGGTAATAGACAATGCGATACGTCAGATTTCGCAGTGGCAAAAATTGCATGAGCCATCTCACTTTATTGCGATAAACATCTCCCCAGTTCAATTGCAAAATCATGCGGTAACTGAGCACATTATTGAACGCGCGCAAGCATACTCTGTTGACGCGAATAAAATTGTATTAGAAGTAACGGAAACAGCTTTATTTGAACAACAAAGTGCAATAAAAGAGTCGATAGACACTCTATCTGATTATGGTTTTCTTATATCTTTAGACGACTTTGGTGTTGGCTATTCATCGATTTCGCATTTAGTCGAATATCCAATAAATATTGTTAAATTAGATAAATCCTTATTTAAATCAGAACATGGCACTCAAAAGAGAAAAGCGGTTTTTGAGGCACTAGCAGAAATGTTAAAACGGCTAAAAATGACTGTGGTAGCCGAAGGAATAGAAACTCAAGAGCACCTAGATATGTGCAAATCATTGAGCATAGATCATGGACAAGGTTTCTTTTTAGGCAAGCCAGTTGACGCAAAATCAATCGAAGCAGGGCTTGCGATGAAGCAGCCTGCTTAAGCAATCATAATTAAATGACGCTTCAGCTTTTGAGGCGTGCTTTAAGTTTGTTCAATTTACGCGTAATGTATCCAACCCATTCGGGTGAAAGAGAAGGTAGCTTTATCATTGCTTCGCCGAGGTCCACCATTTGTTGGATCTCAGTTCTCAAATGTTTGTCGTCTCCGCTTAAATCTTTGAGGCTATCAATGTTTATGTTTCTGAACGTCCAGATACTGAGAATATTAAAACGCTCTTCACGTTCACCTAGATTCAAGCAAGTAATCTCATCCCCTATGGTGATTGAACCCTCTTGTATGACTTTGTAGTACCATCCCGTCATTCCCGTTTGTGCAATAAAGCTATCAATTCCTTTTTTACCGTAACGATGGTTTATTTTTGAGCAAGGTGCCCGAGGAGATACCACTTCTAAAATGCAACTACCAATCTTATATTGATCTCCAATAAACACGTTTTTTTCGTTCATGCTAGGCGCAGAAAGATTCTCCCCAATACTGCCAATGCTAAATTCTTGAGCTGTATTAGGGAATTCCAACGATAGCTTGGCGTAATTCTCCTGGGCATATTGATGCAGAGCCATAAATGGACCGCCATGCAGCTTTTTGTTCCCTTGTTCATCTTCTAATGCGCCATCAAAAAGAACATTCAGCTTTGTATGAGCTTTTTTGATTATGCTACTAGGAGCGTTTCTGGGGCCGAATGCTTGGGGCTTGCCCGCATATAGTTGGCTTATTCGCATACGATTTCTTAGTAGTTAATAAATGGACTCATAGTTTAAATCAGCTTGTATACTTTTACAGTATTTTTGAGTGTTGATTTATTTAGTGATTGGTAGTTTTTAACGATATCCTAGTGATCACAATGATTGAAAGTATGCTACGAAATTGACTATTCTTTTTCATTTTACTGCCGATAATGTTTAAACTATGGTTTAGGTCAATGCCCTTAATTCTAGTTTAAGGTGTTTAAAATCGACTAGAAAAAATTCCCACTCGCCAAAAGGTTTATTTATGTTCGTGCTACGCTCTTCTTACAATCAGTTAAAAAATCAAACATCCGAGTTAGAAAATAGACTAGCGGCACTTGAACAGCAAAATAGCGAAAAAGAGCAGATTATTGAAGCGCTAGAAGCTCAAAAAAAATCCGAACAAGACAGTGAAAAAGACACATTTCACGATGCATTGAATGAACTAATGTTGGGCTCATTAGATCAAGTTGTAGGGGTAAGAGAGTCTGTTTTAAATGCGTATAGCATGCTACAAAAAGAGACGGAAGGCCTTGCACAGTTCAATCAGCTCTTTTCAAACTCATCTGACTCATTGACTTCTATTTTAGGTTCTATGGGTTTAATGAGTGGAAAAATGGACGGCATGAACACTAACATAAAGGGTTTGTCGGATATTGCAGGGCGAATCAATTCATTTGTAGCTACAATTACAAATATATCTGATCAAACCAACCTCCTTGCATTAAATGCAGCAATAGAAGCAGCAAGAGCCGGTGATGCAGGGAGAGGTTTCAGCGTCGTTGCCGATGAAGTTCGAACCCTTGCTAATCAAACAAACACATCAGCTTCTGAAGTTTCAGAGCTTGTTTCCAATATCATTCGGTCGACTCAAGATTCAGTTGGTTCGGTGGACGAACTAAAAGTTAACAACGACAGCTTATCAGACGGTATAGAGCAGTTAAATTCTCAGTATCATTCTATTATTGATTGTTGTGATAGTATGAAATCCACGATTAACCATTCGAGTATGCGTAGCTTTGTACAAACTGTAAAACTTGATCATATTGTTTGGAAGTCAGACGTTTATGCAGTCCTATTTGGAAAAAGTCATAAATTAATTAATGACTTTTCAGATCATACATCCTGTCGCCTCGGTCAGTGGTATAGAGCTGAGGGACAAACTCTCTTTGGCAATGATGACGCGTTTAGAAACCTAGAACGGCCTCATAAAGACGTTCATACCCATGGCGTGCAAGCTATTCAAAAAGCACAAGAGGGTCTGTTTCAAAGCGCGCTTGAGGAATTGCAGAAAATGGAAAAGGCAAGCGAGAACGTTATGTATTATCTCGACAACTTAAAGATTTAAGTGTTACTACTACAATTTTTGTTTGTTCTTCTCGCAAATAAGTCACAAATTGAGAGTAAGGCTGAACTTAGATATTTTTTTGCTTTTATAACAGTAAAGTAGGGCATCTTTTATCTCCACATGAAGATTTCGTAAGGACAGATTTAGCGATATATCGCATAATACCATTCTTAATCTGTAACTTAGGCGATACCCAAAAAAGTGAATTACGACTCAGACAGTAAGCAGGATAGTCGCGATAACGATATCGTTCAGCTAAACACACCTCCACACTCTATTGAGGCCGAGCAATCAGTGCTTGGGAGTATTATGAATTCGGTGGACGCGTGGGATAAGGTTGCTGAAATTTTGGTGCAAGAAGACTTTTATAATCGCTCACACCGAACAATATTTCAGGCAATAACTCGGCTCATTTCAATTAATAGTGGTGCAGATCCGATCACTCTGAAGGAAGACCTCGCTTCTCACAACTTACTTGAGGAGGTCGGCGGCCTCTCTTATCTTGTCACGCTTGCTCGAAACACACCTAGTTCTTCAAACGTAAGCGCATATGCCAATATCGTGAGAGAGCGTGCGATCGTGCGAGAATTGATTGGTGCTGCCAACGATATTGCTGATATAAGCTTTAATCCAGAAGGGCGAGACAGTAAAGAGTTGCTTGATTTTGCGGAGACGAAGGTCTTTGAGATAGCAGAAAAGCGCACTGCCGCAAACGAAGGGCCTGTGAGCGTGTCTGGTGCCTTGCGAAAAACCATCGCGCGTATCGAAGAGCTTGCAACGCAAGACAAGGATGTTACAGGTGTTTCTACTGGTTTTGGTGACTTAGATAAAAAGACTTCTGGCTTACAACCCTCGGATTTAATAATTGTTGCTGCTCGTCCTTCTATGGGAAAAACAACGTTTGCAATGAACTTGGTTGAAAACGCTTTGCTGTTAGAGGAAAAGCCTGTACTCGTTTTCAGTTTAGAAATGCCCGCAGAACAGATCATGATGCGTATGCTCGCATCCTTAAGTAGAGTGGATCAGACTTCAATAAGGACTGCACGCTTGCAGGATCAAGACTGGGCACGTATCCAGTCATCCGTAAAAATGTTAAATGAAAAAGACAACCTTTTCATCGATGACTCTTCGGGATTAACACCTATGGAAGTGCGCACTCGTGCACGCAAGTTAGCTCGCGATCGAGGCGGAGTTTCTTTGATTATGGTGGATTATCTTCAGTTGATGCGAGTGCCTACCTTGTCCGATAATCGTACACTTGAAATTGCAGAGATATCGAGGTCACTGAAGGCTTTAGCTAAAGAGTTGGAGTGCCCTGTAGTTGCGCTTTCTCAGTTAAACCGTGGACTTGAGCAGCGAGCGGATAAGCGCCCTATTAACTCAGATTTGCGTGAGTCTGGCGCAATAGAACAAGATGCAGATTTGATCATGTTTATCTATCGTGATGAGGTCTACAATGAAACCAGTGATCTCAAGGGCATTGCTGAAATTATTATCGGAAAACAAAGAAATGGGCCAATTGGTACAACTCGCTTAACTTTCCAAGGGCAGTTCTCGAGATTTGATAATTACGCAGGCCCGGAGTATGACTCTGAATAAGCTTTAGGAATTAAGCATAAGTAGGCTCGTCTTTTTTAACTGATAAGTGCGCTAGCCATGCTTAAAAAACTCGTAAACCGCGATAAGCCAGATGAGTATGGCCAGCATCAAAGTCACAAATACAGAAGCAGAGCCGAGATCCTTTGCTCTACCTATTAGGGTGTTATATTCAGGCTTGGTTGCATCTGCTACTGCTTCAATCGCCGAATTGACTATCTCTGAAACAAGTAAGAACACAAGACTGCCGATTAACATAATCCAATGCATGCTAGATTGTGCGATAACAAAGCTACACGGCAATAAAATAAGCGATACGCAGCTATATTGCCTAAATCCCGACTCAAATTTCCATGCTGCTTTCAGCCCGTTTATTGAATGTTTTGTAGCCTTAGGTAGGCGTTTAAATCCAGAAGGGTTTTTGGCTGTATTTTTTTTATCCGACATATTTATTATCAAATGCTAATGGAACAGACCTAAAACTTGTTTAGAACAAGTTTGCGTTAAACTCTTGAGCTAAAAAAAGGGGCTAAACTTTTATGTCTAACCCCTTTTAAGATCAACTACTTTTTCAAAATAACAGCATCTGTTATTTAATTTTTAGTGACCTTACGTTCTACTATGGCTGATACTTTTGCTTCAATGCGACGATTAACTCTATGCGCTTCAGCTGTGTTAGCCGTGTTTTTCAAACGTGTTTCCCCGTAACCAATTGCTTGCAATCTACTTGCATCGATCCCGTATTCGCTCACAAATAAATTGAGAGCTGACTGAGCACGTTTTTCGGACAGGAATTGATTGTATTCTGCGCTTCCTACCGCTGAAGTATGCCCTTCGATTACTGCTTGAGTATTCGGGAAGCGTTTCATGAATTCAGCAAACTGTTGGATTCTGGCTGAATCAGGGTTAGATATCGCACTGCTGTTGTTTGCGAATAAAATATCTAGGGTGAATGAAACTTCTTCAGACTCAAAGATACTGCAACCGTCAAGGTCAACTTTATCAGTTGTTGGCGTGCCTAGGCATTTATCTTGACTATCGAGAACGCCATCACCATCGCTGTCTAATTCGATTGCGCATCCACGGCCATTAACTTCAGCACCACTGGCGGTATTAGGGCAACTGTCATTTGCGTCAATCACACCATCATTGTCAGAATCTTTAATGCTACAACCCATTGCATCGACTATATCGCCACGAGGTGTACCAGGGCAACGGTCTTGCGCGTTGAGAACGCCGTCTCCATCACTATCGAGTGCGCATCCCGTAGCATCGACGCTGACACCTTGTGGTGTTGCTGGGCAGCGGTCAAGCGCGTCTTCTACGCCGTCATTGTCTGAATCCACTTTAGCGGCCATCGGTGCTGCTTGTTCACCAAAGGTATAAGCAACCCCTAATTTTGCACTCAACTCGTTAAAGTTTTGGCCAAAATCATGGTAGCCAGCAAGCTCAGTCATAACTATCCAGTTACTGCTTGTTTGCCAATGCTTGCCAAAACCAAGGCTAGCCATTCTGTAGCTTTCCGTTAATGACTGCTCTCTTAAACCAGTGAAGAAGTAAAATGGACTATCGTCCATAAAGTACATTATATCCGCACCAAGCATTGTACCATCGTCATCAGCGGCAAATGGATTATTACCATCTGAGTCTAAGTTGATTCGTGATAATTCGAATCGAAGCGCCCAGTTAGGATCAAACCGAAAGCCAACTTCACCACCTAGGCCTTTACCGTCTTCTAATCCACCGTTTGGCAGTGGTTTGCTGTCATCCGCGTTATAGTACTGAGCAAATCCGCCGACCCAGTTTTCGTAGCTTGGTTTGTCTTGCGCAAACGTTGCCGACGAAACTGCTAGCGTCAAAGCTGATGTGGCTAGCAAAGCAAGTCTTTTCATAAGGCTAGTTTCCTTTTTAATAATATTTTATATTTCTGACATGGTATATGTAAGCACTCGTATAGTATACAAGGGCTGAGGAGAATTTGCTGATATTTTTAAGCTTCGATAAGATGTGAATCGAAGCACACTTCCAGAAAGGCATTTCCTTCATTAGATTTGAAGGTTAAAATTATTTTCGGGCCATTTACTTTATGTCTAATCGCATGATTTTCACCTGACACTATAACTGGTGTGGCCATTTCAAACTGATAGTTTTGGTCAGCTAGAGCGTTTTTTGCACCACCGCATATCATGTTGGTCATTTCACCGACCATATCTCTAACATCGTCATCGATCTCATCAACCCGCTCGCCCAACATATTTTGCATAATACTGCCTGCGAGTTTGCCATCAAATGTAATAGCCATGGAGCCCTTCACTTGCGGGCCGATCATGCCTATCACACCAGACACGTTTCCGCGCGCAATTTCATCCGTCTTTTGTTCAGGCTTTTCTAGCTGAAGATTGATGCTCGCCATTGTGCTTAAGACATTGCGAAGAGAGACAATAAATGGATTAATAAATTCTACGTTCATAACTACTCAACACGTATATTAAATACTACCCTCAGTTGTTTGGCACCGACCGCAAAGCCCATGAGCTTCAATCGTTTGACTGATAATATGGAAAGAATTAGCCATTGCTTGAGCCTCAAGGGTGGTTTTTACGCCATCCGAGCTAATTTCTTGTACGTCACCACAGCCATCACAAATTAGAAATTGAACAGGGTGAGAACAGCCAAAATGGTGGCAGGCCTTAAATGTATTAGTAGATTCGACTTTGTGAACCAAGCCGAGTTCCAGGAAAAAGTCTAAGGCTCTGTATACAGTTGGTGGCTTTGCCGAGTCTTCTACCCGCTTTAATTTATCTAACAAATCGTACGCACCAATAGAGGAATCTTCATTAAGCAAAATTTCGTATATGCGAGCTCGCAAAGGAGTAAAGCGCGCTCCTTTCTCTTCACAAAAGGCTTGGGCTTTTTTATACAAAATTTGTTTGCCAGCAGATAATGATTCGCTCAATTCGCTTCTCGCTATGTTATTAAAAAAGATCAAATAACAGTTTCCTGCAACTGCTCCGAGAGTATACCATCCGAAATATTGTGAACAAGCAAGAATATTTGCTAGATTACCCCTAAAGCGTCTCACACATTAAAAGGAAAGGTATTTGCCATACGCTCATTCTGCGGGCTTGCAGTTTGTCTTTATTGATAACAAGCTTCTGTTACCGAAGGGTTTCTCGTTCAAAAGTAATGAGTGTTTGCCTTTGTCACTACCCGACTTTTTAATTGATTATCAAACTGAATCATTGGGTCTAACGAGTTCAAGTAAGTACGGCAAACATTATTTACTTGACTTACATCATGTTGAAATATCAGATTTAAATTATGAACTGATTGGATTGCGTGACTTACTTATGAGCGTACCGGATGAAGAGTTCCAATTTATTGCACAGGCTTGGCAGTTTGCATTATTTTTAAGAACTCATCGATTCTGTGGCCGCTGCGGTAATCCGACGCGCAGAGTGAATTGGGAAATGGCGGTGCACTGCGACAAGTGTCAGCATAGAGCATATCCGCGAGTCTCACCTTGCATAATTGTTGCTATACACAATGATGATAAAATTTTACTTGCTCAAGGAGTACGTCATCAGAATCTTGGTTTTTATTCCACTTTGGCGGGTTTTGTTGAAAGTGCTGAATCACTTGAGCAAGCAATTCATCGTGAGGTAAAAGAAGAGGTAGGCGTAAATATAGGTGAAGTGGAATATTTTGGCAGTCAGCCGTGGCCATTTCCTCATAGTATTATGGTTGGATACATAGCGAAATATCAATCTGGCGACATTCTTATAGATGAGAAAGAAATCGTTGATGCGCAGTGGTTTGATATTGATGAGCTACCCAAAATTCCTGGGAAGTTTTCGATTGCTGGACGCCTTATCGAGGAAACCGTGAACAGGATCAAGCAAAACAGAGGAAAATAGCGTAATATGTGCGACGTTTTCCCAATACCGTAAAGTGGATAAGCGCTTGTTTAAATTAGATTAGTATTTCTGTTATTCATGCTTAGCCAACTTAGACTAAAAACTTAAAGACCCGAAATTAGTGAATATGACAGCATTAAAAAACGATCGATATATCAAAGCGCTTCTGAAACAACCAGTAGACGTCACGCCAGTATGGATGATGCGACAAGCGGGCCGATATTTACCAGAATACAAGGCGACGCGAGCAGAAGCTGGTGACTTTATGGCCTTGTGCACAAATCCTGAGTTAGCGTGTGAAGTTACGCTCCAACCATTGCGCCGTTTTAAGCTTGATGCCGCAATTTTGTTCTCGGATATCCTAACTATTCCAGATGCAATGGGGTTAAAACTCTACTTTGAAACAGGTGAAGGCCCGAAGTTTCAAGAGCCAATAAAAAATGCTGCTGATGTTAAACGCTTGCCTATTCCCGACCCTGAATTGAGCCTAAAATATGTAATGGATGCGGTTAGAACCATCCGTAAAAATTTGCAAGGGCAAGTACCGCTTATCGGTTTTTCTGGTAGTCCTTGGACCTTAGCCACTTATATGGTTGAGGGCGGTTCTTCAAAGGCCTTCACAAAGATAAAGAAAATGGCGTTTGCCGAGCCTCAAACACTTCACTTGCTACTAGATAAACTTGCCGATTCAGTCATCCTTTATCTAAACGCACAAATTGCGGCTGGTGCGCAATCAGTGATGATATTTGATACTTGGGGCGGCGTGTTAAGCCCTCGAGACTATAAATTATTTTCCCTTCAATACATGGAAAAAATTGTCGCTGGTTTAACGCGTGAATACGAAGGAGCAAAAGTGCCGGTAACATTGTTTACCAAAAATGGTGGAATGTGGTTAGAGTCGATCGCTGCGACAGGATGTGATGCCGTCGGGTTGGACTGGACTATCGATATTGCTGATGCGAAGGCGCGAGTAGGAGACAAAGTTGCACTTCAAGGCAACATGGACCCCTCTGTTTTATATGCACCAAAAGAGCGAATTGAACAAGAAGTGCAAGATATACTCGCTGGATTCGGTAAAGGTGAAGGTCATGTATTTAATCTAGGTCACGGTATTCACTTAGATGTTCCACCGGAAAACGCTGGTCATTTCGTTGAGGCCGTACACAAGTACAGCGCGCAATATAAATAGTAGTTCGAATGTCATTTAAAAAAAGCTGAGAAATATGAGTTCTTGGCTTTTTTTACATTCAACTTACAACCTTAATAGTTATAATTAGATTGCCACTAACTAACAATCTCATTGATTAAATTAGATTGTAACTTATACTAAAAGTTAGATTTAAGTGAAGAGTTGGAAGTAGGAATAGAGTATTTTTATCACCTCTTAGCTGCTTTAATTGACTGACAAAAAACATCCAAATATTGTCATTCAACCTTAAATATTCATCAATTATGATGATTAAGGTTATGTGCTTGTTGCATACGAATATTCATCCAAGATCATTCGATGATCCCCGCTTTTGTTTCGATGCAACAAGTACCTTTACTTACAACGAATCCTCAGGGCGTGCTTTTAAGAATAGCTGTCAATATTTATTTCGAAGAGTAAAGGGTACATAGCAAATTTCACTATAAGGAGATTTGTCATGAATGGCATGAAGACTAAGTTCGCTGCTCATATTGGTTTAGATTGGGCAGATAAAAAACACGATTTATGTGTGCAAATAGGCGATGTCGACGAGCGTAATTACTACGTGATTGAGCATACGCCAGAAGCAATTGAGCAGTATCTACTTGATTTGCATAAGCAAGTAAAAGGTAATATCGCTGTTGTACTCGAGCTCAACAAAGGCCCTGTTGTATATGCTTTGCAGAAGTATCCGTTCGTCACAGTTTATCCCGTCCATGGTTTAACGCTTGCTCGTTATCGCCAAGCGATGTTCCCTAGTGGTGCTAAGGATGACCCTTCAGACGCAGAGCTTGCGCTAGACATGATGTTGCACTATCCCAAGAAAGTGAAACCACTCAAACCCAGTAGTAATGATACGCGCACACTCAATCATTTGGTTGAACAGCGAAGAACGCTAATTGATGACAAGCGTCGACATGTGAATCGTTTAATCAATGCATTAAAGCAATACTACCCGCAGCCACTAGGCTGGTTCTCGCATCGTGACAGTGAGCTGTTCTGCGACTTCTTGATAAAGTGGCCTAGCTTACAATCTGTCAAACGAGCACGAGCTGCTTCTATAGAGAAGTTCTTTAAGTCTTATGGAGGCAATGCAGTATCTAATACGGCCAAGCGAATTGAAGCTATTAAAACATCACTGCCATTGACAGAAGACGAAGCCGTTATTATTCCTCATCAGATGTTAGTGGTGGCATTGTGCAAGCAAATCATTACTCAAATAGAGAACATACGCGTGTTCGACAAAGCCATTTACGCTCTATTCCATAAGATGCCTGATGCTGAATTGTTTGAATCTCTGCCGGGCACGGGGCCTTGTTTAGCACCAAGACTAATGGCAGCCATTGGAGAAGATAGGTCTCGTTTTAATAGTGCACAAGAAATCCAAAACTACGCAGGCCTGTCGCCGGTGACTGAGCGAAGTGGCCAATCGTGTTGGGTACACTGGCGCTGGCAATGTTCGAAGTTCGTTAGACAAAGCTTTATTGAATGGGCTGCTAAAAGTGTTCACCAATCTTATTGGGCCGGTCTTTATTATGCTAATCAACGAGCAAAAGGGAAGTCTCACCAACAGGCGGTCAGGGCGCTCGCATACAAATGGGTGCGAATTGTATTTAAATGCTGGAAGACGAGAACCCCTTATGATGAATCGAAATATTTAAAAGCGTTAAAAGAGAGAAATTCTCCTCTTTTAGCAGCATAAAAAGCTTGTTGAATGACTCAGGGCGTGAAGCGGTAGTTAAGTGACAGAGTATTTCAGCTAATTCTGCGGCAAAAGTTGGAACTATTCGATGTGCAGCTGCGAACCTTGGGCTGATGTTCGTTTTTTCTAGGTTAAAACACCTAAATGAAAATCCGACAATTGGCTTTTTTAGCTTAAAATTATAAATCTAGTGTTAAAAGCTGTTTGCGCCAGATGAATTAAAGAGTTAGATACAGCACATAGTTATGGCCTAGCTTGATGTTTCTGCACCAAAGCAACAATTTGATTTGCGTCAATTTAGAAACTAAAAATTCTGTATCGAAATTTACTCTGGCATATACTGTTATATACACAATAATAGTGAAGTATGTGTAATTCACTCCAACATTAAGGGTATCGTATGAAAACAAATGTAGGTAATATAGATAGGGCACTTCGTGCTCTTGCAGGTATTGCATTAATTGCTTGGGCAGTGCTAGGGGGACCTGTTTGGGCGTGGGTTGGAATTGTACCATTAGCTACTGCGCTATTTAAGTTTTGCCCCGCTTATTCTTTATTAGGAATACGGACTTGTGCAACCCCTACAAAATCAAACAATATTGAATAAATACAGTATGTATTTTATTTTTGTAAATTATCAATTTAAACAATTATCCAATTAAAGAGAGTAGATATGAAATCTAAAATGTATGTCGGAGGCATTTTTGTCGCTGCTTTATTAGGAGGTTGTGGAGTTGCTAACGAAACAACCGTTTGCACTAGCGCACCGCAGAGTGACTGGCTGAATCAAGAGCAGTTTCAAGCTGGACTATTAACCGATGGATATCAGATAAAAGAGTTTAAAGTAACAGAAGGAAATTGTTATGAAATATATGGACAAAATGCGCAGGGCGATAAAATTGAATTTTACTTTAACCCCGTAGATGGCTCTATCGTCAAGGAAGAGAAACATTAAAGTTGAGTAAACAAGTTCGTGTTTGGGGGCGTTTTATAAGGATTATACATTGGTACCTTGTTTTAGCCTTTTTTCTAAATTATTTTGTTCTTGATGCTGGAAGCGACCCTCACCAAATATTAGGCTATGTTGCTTTATGTGCCGTGTTGGTGAGAATTATTTGGGGGATGATGAGCAAAAAGCAAGGAAGTTTTGCAACCACATCTCTTAGCTTAAAAGCTTTTGCTTTGCACTTTACTCATCTTAAGAACAGAGAAGTGCCTATTAATGCTGGTCATAATCCAGTAGGTTGGATTATGATTTTGGCAACATGGACTCTTTTTATCGGGCTAGCAGCTACAGGCTTCATGCTAGAAGAAATCGATTACTTTTTTGGCAATTCTCTTGTCGAAGATATACATTCTATATTTTCAGATGTACTGTACGGGCTTGTTTTATTGCATGTAGCTGCTGTTTTTATTGTTGCATGGTGGGGCAGAGTTTCGTTGATTAGGCCAATGTTAACTGGTTGGCGCAACCGGAAGTGAATATCCTTAAGGATATTCACTACTGCTAGAAGATAAGAATTTTCAGACCTATTAATATCAGTACGATGCCGCCAAGTAATTCTGCTTTGCTCTCGAAATAATCTCCCGTTTTAGCTCCTACTATAACACCCATCCAACTTAAGAAAAATGTAGTGACACCGATGGTTAGGCAAGCAACAAAGGGATTTACATCGAAAAATTCTAATGTAAAACCAGCCGCCATAGCATCAATACTGGTCGCGATTGCTAGGACTAACATGACTTTATGGGTTATGCGAATAATATCCTCTTCGATCCCTTTGCTTAATGCGTCATATATCATCTTTGAACCAATTAAGAAAAGTAGGGCAAATGCAATCCAAGGGGCAAATGTATCG
>CBFHTO010000035.1:0-38648 GCA_965658765.1 Glaciecola sp.
AGCCATAAAAGAAGTGGGCAATTCGAATAAGGTTAGAAATTTCTGGAAACGTAAGAGACTTAGCATTATTTAGTCTTTGCCTTGATGACCTCAAGGGTAGTAGATAGCTTTAATTCGTCCTTTGCTCCATTATTTTTTTAATTATTGCTAAAATTTCTAAATTATTTATTCTAATACCCTTTAGTTCATCCAAATTATTATTTGATTTGAAAATAATATCTTGTGTATAGTTTTCAAATAGCGGGTCCTTAAATAATCCAACGAAGTCAGATGGGTGAGAGCTTCCGTTTGTAAAGCGCGGGATCAAATATGGTTATTGATTGAAGATACTTGAATGTTTGGTGAATTAAGTATCTTCTCGTTAGCTGACACTCAACACAGTCTCAGGCGGCAAAAATCACGCTTGTTTTTGTCCGACTTCGATCGTTTGTTATGCTTCATATTTAATAGTTAAATTTAGTAGAATCAACGCTCCTGATATGACCATTATAACCCTTTGTATTAATCTCAGTTTTTTAATGATTTTTGGTTTTGACATTAAAAACTGCCTAATATTTAACTGATACAACAAAAAGAATATAGACATTAAGAGGTAAGCAATAGCGAGTAGCGCCTCATTTGATTGAAAACAACTAAAAGCTATATACAACGGTACTATGGAAATGCATAGCAGGATAAACCTTGCAGAAAGCTCATTCTTGATCATAAAAAAAACCTGTATTATAAAGTACTCGCTCCAACATAATAGACAAAAAAGCGGCGTGCCACTACAGTAAATACAGCGAACAATGTTGAGCAGCGTCCGTCTTTATTTGTTTTGTTAAGCGTATAATCACCTCAAACCTTAAGCAACTGAAGGATTTTAGTACATTGAAAATAGTGCTTATTTGCAGGATTACAGGTTAATTATTTATGGAAGGCACTTAATACTGATTCGATGAGGTAATATCTATCGCCTTATCACGATTTTTAGATAAATAATGACTGATAAGGGCTTATCAGTTTGGCAATCATCTTGATTATTTTTGAATTCAATCGCGCAAGACATCGCACGATGACTAGGTTGAAAAAATAGTATAATAGAGAGAATATGGATAAAAATTGTTGAAAAAATTTTTACTACTTATTTAAGTGCTGCGTGGTTGAGGGAGTAATACGCGATGGATGTTTTGAATTACGCTCAGCAAATGCTTGAATTAGCCAAGGAAGGAAAGCTCCAGGGCATTTGGTTCTGGGCTTCATTTTATATGCTTGCTGTTTGTCTTTACTCTACTTTCTTTCAAATTCAAACAAGGTATTGGGTTTCTACACGCGGAACGCTCCATAAGTTGGGGGTAGAGACATTTGGTAGCAGTAACGAGTTATCTGAACAGGAATACTTTGGAAAAGCCTTATACTCATATAACGTTGAAGGCCAAGCCTTTCAAGGAACACGCATATCGCCATGGATTTTCGTCACAAATCACAATGCAAGAGGGCTTTTGATCAAACAACAAACAAAAATAAACAAGACTGCTCAAAACGGGGTTACTGTTTATTACAATCCTAAAAGACCGAAGAAAAGCTTTTTGTTGAAAGCAAATAAAGTTGGTATCGTCGCTACAATTATCGCGGCAATCGCACCTTTTATGAGTTACATAGTAAGGTTTTATTTATAAATGAGATTATAAGACGCTAAAGTCGAAGTGTTTGAGCGCTTCTTTTGGACTTTCTATGACTATTTTCTAGCTGTGCGACACAAATATATCAATCACAAAATAACCGCCGAAACGGGTTGTATTTTTCACATGTGGAGTTGAAAAATTAGTATTTGTTATTCAATTATCTCGTTTAGCATACAACAAACCATGCCGCTTTGAGCTATTACACAAGTTGTCGCTTGTTTGTCTTCAAGCGATTTTAAAAACGAACAATACAATCCCGACCACCTTTTTTTGCACGATACATTGCGATATCAACACGTTCTATTAAATCGTTCACATTAACATCGTTTTTTTCTAAAGAGGACACGCCGATGCTAACGCTGATGGTAATTTCTTTGTTATTTGCAGTAAAGGATTTGCTTTTGATCATGCTCCTGATTTTATCAGCCACATGCCTTGCCTTATCAGAGTCCGTCTGTGGAAGTATGACAAGAAGTTCTTCCCCTCCATAGCGAAAACAGTAATCATGGTCTCTTACATTTTCTTTTATGACTTGTGCGATTTCAGCTAATATGCGATCACCTATGAGGTGCCCGTAAACATCGTTAACCTGCTTAAAATGGTCGATGTCAATCATCAGTGCGGCAAAAACCTCTCCCGACGTTTGATGATGTAAAAAAAGCTCACCGGAAATATCGTCTAAAGCTTTTCTATTCAATAACTTAGTTAGATGGTCGTTAGAGGCTGCAGAATGAAGTTCGGCATGTTTAAGCTTCGTCTTTTTAAACCAAGGAATAACCCAGTAATACAAAAAGAAGCCTGTTATCATCACAAACGAAACAAGAATGAAGTTCTCAATTTGTTTTAGCGAGTCGACTCTTTCTTGCGCTTCTTGTTCATATTGCTGAACAACGGAGTCTAACTTGATAAGCAGTGGTGTAACATTTTGTAGAATATGATCTTTTTCAGAACTTAGGTCGACGTTCTCGAGAGAGTCTGGCGGAGTATTAATTATTTTACTGACAGCACTCATATAATTAATGACGGAGTTTTTTACAGATACAGGCTCTTCATAATACATCTTGCTCAAGGTCTCTGAGAGCATAATATCTTCTAAATGCTGATCTAATAGGGTGTTGAGATTGCGTTCTATCTTATTTAATGCTTCTTGAGCAATCCTGCGATCATTTTCATCTTTAGACTCTAAATACCTAAGTGAAAAAAGCGCGAGGCGTTGCGAAAGCATGCGTTGCTGTCCGCTTACATTGATATATCGAGCACTGTTTTCTTGGTAGCTTATGATCGAATGTACGGTAAAAAGCATCGTCGCTATGAGCGCAATTAATATCGCAACAAAGCCTACAAAGCCGAAAAACTCTGCATTAAGTGAAAACAGCTTACGTTCTTTGAGATTATAGGCAGTCATTTGTTCATGAAACTCATCCATAAGGTAAATATCGAAAAAATTCGCCAGAAGACGATATCATAATCTAGTTCAGAAACATTGATATAAATTAATATATTGTTGAAAAATAAACGAAACCGACTTGCTTTACTAGGGGGAGTTTTACGCTATTTCGCCGAACATAAAGTCATTTTGAGAACGTCACAGTTTTTTAAGTATGTTTCTCTATTTTCATGATTTTGTATCTTGTTGCCAATTATTAGCTGAACATCAACTCGCTTAGTTTTGAATAAGCGAAAACTGCGCTAATTAAAATTGGTTGATGTAAAAGGTAAATGGATAAGCTGTGCTTTCCTGGCCAAACTAATAGCGACTGCGTTTTTCTGTCAAATGCAGAGTTCAAAGGATCGTTTAAAAATATGCGTAGTTTAGATATATAAATACCGATCAGAACCATGCCAAACCAAGGGAAAAAGGCGACATAGTCATTTGTATACGATGGCAAATTATCAAAAAGAAGATAAAACGGCCAGCGGCTGGGTATAATTTCTAATGCGCCAATTACGAGAAACAATAATCCTAAAACTAAGGAAATATTAGGTATATGAATAAAAAATATTGCAATAACACTAGAGATTGCTAAAAAGTGAAGAACACCAAAAAAGATCCAGTTATCGGGTATAAAGAACAATGTGGCGAGGCTTATCATTGCAGCAGCGGCCGTTATCTTGACTAATCGAGATAGATACGCTTTGAAGTGAAACCCGTCACAGTGACTGAGTCGAAGGCTAGCACCCAATGATAAAAAAAACAGGCTTATAATGAGCCATCTAAATTCTCTCCATCCATTTCCATCTGGTATATCAAATTCGATGAGTGAGAAAAAATTCAGGTCATAAATAAAATGAAAGACAATCATGAGCATGATCGCAAAGGTACGCATGATGTCTAAGGTGACAAGACGCTTTGGTTTATTCACTTAAATATGACCATGACAACAGCGAAGTAAATGCTATTTTATTCGCTTAACAATATTTTGGACCACTCTTGGGTTACCAGCAACCAGTCCATTTGAGCTGCCGGCTTGTTTAAGTTCTGCATATACAGGATCGTTATTTCCAGCATAATCGGTCACAAGTGCGCCTGCTTCCTTTGCAAGTAATTCCCCAGCAGCAATATCCCAGGACTTTAAGCCTTTTTCCCAATAACCGTCAAAACGACCGGCTGCTACATACGCCAAATCAAGCGCAGCTGAACCACTTCGTCTGACATCACCAGCGTCTTTAAAAACTCGAGAAAAACGCGCCATTTCAGTGTCATAGTTCTCTTTATCCCTAAAAGGGAAAGCTGTCGCTAAAATCGTATTATTCAAATCTTTTGCTTTGCTTGCGCGAATTCGATAACCATTTAACTGAGCTCCACTTCCTTTGCTTGCTGTAAACAACTCCCCTCTTATAGGATCGAATACAACGCCCTGATCTAATTTACCTTTGTAAATTAAAGCGATTGAAACAGCAAAGTGGGGTATACCAGAAATAAAGTTGCTCGTGCCGTCTAGTGGATCAATTACCCATAAAAATTCGTCATTTCCAGACACTATACCGCCTTCTTCGCCGAGAAAAGAATGATCAGGATAGGAACTTTGTATTTTTTGAATGATGGTTTGTTCGGCTTCTTTGTCAACTTTTGTGACGAAGTCAGCATAGCCTTTTTTTTCTATTGTTAAATCATCTCGGTTTTCGAAACCACGAGTTATTACGTTTCCTGCAGCACGCGCAGCGCGCACAGCAATGTTGAGCATAGGATGCATGTGTAAACCACCAAATTGTGAAAAGAACAAATATTTTAAGCGACGTAATGATATCAAAGTTTCTATTCTAGGGATAGCTTAGCTATCCTCGTACGAGACTTAGGCCACAAATATGTTCAATACAAAGCAAGGCATACGTAATAATTTTATGCTAGAATCCGCGCCACATATGGCTTGAACCCATCTCGTGACGGCTTTAGAACAGCAAAATTGAACTGAGAGTTAATTAGTATCGCGATGTTAGATAAAATGTTAGATAAAATCAAAGTTGTGTTAGTCAATACTTCTCATACTGGAAACATGGGCTCTGCTGCAAGAGCAATGAAGACAATGGGGCTGTCGAAATTAGTCTTAGTTGATCCAAAAAGTGAACCTGATGGCAAAGCTAGCGCACTTGCCGCCGGAGCAACTGACGTGCTAGGACAGGCAGAGATTGTCGATAATCTAGAGCAAGCAGTTGCCGACTGTGGTTTGGTGGTAGGGACTTCGGCTCGTTCTCGGACATTGTCATGGCCGATGCTTGACTCTAGAGAGTGCGGTGAGAAGCTAGTGACTGAAGCCGAAAATTACCCAGTAGCTCTAGTGTTTGGCAGGGAAAGTAGCGGACTTACCAATGAAGAGCTTCAGTTGTGTCACTATCATGTTTGCATCGACGCGAATCCTGTATATAGCTCGTTGAACCTTGCTGCGGCTGTTCAAACTTTATGCTACGAAATAAGAATGCATTTTCTCCATGGGACAAAAGCTCAGAATCAAGTTTCTGTAAAAGACGAAGACGCTTTTGATGATGCCCCTGATGCATTGACAGATTACCCTCTGAGTGAGGAGCTTCAGCAGTTTTATGAACATTTTGAACGTACATTTTCCAATACCGGATTTATTAGAAAAAAACACCCTGGTGCGGTTATGTCTAAAGTACGGAGAATGTTTAATAGAGCGCGTCTCGAATCATCCGAATTAGCTATATTGCGGGGAATGCTGTCTTCAATTGACAAGATAGATTCGCTGAAACCTTACAAAGAAAATAAAAAAGAGACTGACTGAGCATACTGCATGTCACGATTATTTATTTTCAAAATGTTGCGTAAAGACTAGTCGAGTCAATGTTTCTTAGAGCCTTGATAAAATCTAGACGCGCACTTTATTAATTACCGGAGCCATTATGTTCTCGAGAATAAAAGAAGACATCGCAAGTGTTTTTGACAGAGACCCCGCAGCAAGGAATACTTTTGAGGTTCTTTTCAATTACCCCGGCTTGCATGCGGTTTGGTTGCATAGACTTAGTCATAAGTTATGGGCTTTGAATTTTCTGTGGTTAGCGCGTTTCATGTCTAATTTCAGTCGTTTTATTACCGGTATCGAAATACACCCTGGTGCAACGCTTGGAAGAAGAGTTTTTATTGATCATGGAATGGGAGTCGTGATCGGGGAGACTGCAGTTTTAGGTGATGATGTAACTTTATACCATGGTGTTACCTTAGGTGGAACTAGTTGGAAAGCGGGCAAAAGGCATCCCACCTTGCACAATAAGGTTGTTATTGGTGCTGGAGCAAAAGTGCTTGGTCCAATAGAAATAGGCGAAAATGCTAGAGTTGGTTCTAACTCTGTTGTCGTAAAAGATGTGCCAAGTGATGCTACCTGCGTGGGTGTGCCAGGAAGGATAATCTTGGCTAAAAAGCAAGATTCTTTAAAAGACGGCACGCGTGAAAAAATCGCCAAAAGATATGGTTTTGACGCCTATGCAATATCTGATGACAATCCCGATCCCGTTGCGAATGCAATGGGCATCATGCTAGAGCACGTGCATCTCATGGACCGAAAAGTAGAAGAGATGTGTAAAGTCATTCAATCGTTAGGTGGAGAAGTTTGCACCGACAGTATTCCCAGTCTGAATCTAGAAGACTTTGAGGAAACAGGTATTTCACCTACAGTTAAAAAGGACGATGACGAATCGTTTGACCCTCATATTTAGAAAGAATCGTTATGAATATTTGCGATTTAAGAAGGTGAGCTCACAAAGCGGTACAAATAACCCACTAAATTAGTCAGGTATATACTTGACAAAAATAGTCAGGTATATACACTTTACTTGAACTAGACAAAGGGTTACTCGGATGAAGCTAACGTCAAAAGGTCGATACGCGGTTACAGCCATGTTGGATGTAGCACTGCATTCTCAAAAGGGGCCAGTGCCTCTAGCCGATATATCAGAACGACAGGCCATTTCTTTATCATACCTCGAGCAGCTTTTTGCCCGATTGCGCAAACAGAAACTAGTGGCAAGCGTACGCGGACCTGGTGGAGGTTATCAACTTGGCAAAGAAGCAAATGAAATCGCGATTGGAGAGGTCATTAGGGCGGTAGATGAGAGTGTTGATGCAACTCGCTGTCAAGGACAATCAGATTGTCAAGGGGGCGAGCGCTGTTTGACTCACAGTCTCTGGCAAGATCTTAGCGATAGGATCAGCAATTTTTTAAACAGTATTACGATTGGCGAATTGATGCGACAAAACGAAGTGAGAGAAGTCGCAGGTCGGCAAGATAATGATACCGGTTCGGTTTTAAAAGACCTTGAACACAATATCGAGATAAGCATGCAACTTTAAGCGGAGCTGAAAATGAGTAAGTTGAACTTGCCAATTTATTTAGATTATTCCTCCACCACACCGGTTGACCCGCGCGTTGCTGAAAAGATGAAAGAATGCCTCAGTATGGAGGGCAATTTCGGTAACCCCGCTTCCCGTTCTCACCGTTTTGGATGGCTTGCAGAAGAAGCAGTAGATATTGCTAGAAACGATATAGCGGACTTGGTCAATGCAGACCCACGTGAAATTGTGTTCACCTCTGGTGCAACAGAATCAAATAATTTAGCAATTAAAGGAGCGGCGAACTTTTACAAAAAGCGTGGTAAACACATAATTACCCTGATAACAGAACATAAAGCCGTGCTAGATACGACTGCTCAATTAGAGCGTGAAGGTTTTGAAGTAACGTATTTAAAGCCGATGCCTAATGGAATCGTTGACTTAGAAGAATTACAGGCAGCTATGCGGGACGATACGGTGCTTGTATCAATAATGCATGTAAACAATGAAATCGGCGTGATTCAGGATATTGCCGCTATCGGTGAAATATGTCGTGACAGAAAAATTATATTTCATGTTGATGCGGCGCAAAGCACTGGCAAGGTTCCGATTGACCTGCAAAATACAAAAGTTGATTTAATGTCATTCTCTGCTCATAAAACCTATGGCCCTAAAGGCATAGGTGCGCTCTATGTTCGTCGTAAACCACGCATCAGAATCGAAGCGCAGATACATGGTGGTGGACATGAGCGAGGAATGCGTTCTGGTACTTTAGCGACTCATCAAATCGTTGGCATGGGTGAAGCGTTTAGAATCGCCAAAGAGGAAATGGCATCAGAAAATGAGCGAATCAAAATGCTAAGAGACCTTTTATATGATGGAATCAAAGATATTGAACAGGTTTATGTTAATGGTGATTTAGAGCAAAGAGTTGCCCATAACCTGAACGTTCGTTTTAATTTTGTAGAGGGTGAGTCCCTTATTATGGCATTGAAAGATATAGCTGTTTCCTCGGGTTCTGCATGCACATCTGCGAGTTTAGAGCCGTCATATGTACTAAGAGCTTTAGGCTTAAATGATGAACTAGCACATAGTTCGATTCGCTTTAGTATCGGACGATTTACAACAGAAGAAGAAATCGATTACGCAGTGGATGTTATTCAAAATTCGATAAGTAAGCTACGTGAAATGTCACCCCTTTGGGATACATTCAAAGAAGGTTTAGAGCGAGATCCAGTTGAGTGGTCTCATCACTAACAGTAAGTGTGCAGCACAAAGCTTAGCTCAAACAGATGGTACGGAACTGGATTTTGCAAAAGAAGGCTTGAGCAAGCGCTTTCAATTTTAAAAAAAATCATGTGATTGGCGAGTGTGCTCATGGCGAGAGTTTTATCGTTTATTTAGAGAGTTTGTAAGTCTGCCATAGTACGCTTTGAAAAATTTTTTTAACTAGTTAGAGTGAATATGAATTACTTTTCGCTTTTTGATATCAAAGAGCAGTATGACATCGACATAGATACTTTGGAGCAAAGGTATCAGTTGTTGCAAAGAATGACGCATCCAGACAAATTCGCAAATGCTAGTGAGCAAAAGAAGCGAATGAACATGCAGAAAAATACTCAAGTCAATGATGGTTATTTTATTCTTAAAGACCCAGTTGCAAGGGGAGAGCATTTGTTGAGTGTTCGAGGCGTAGAGTTAAAAAGCGAACAAGCCACCATCGGTGATGGTGAGTTTCTAGTGAAACAAATGGAAATGCGTGAAGAACTTGCGAAGGCAAATACCAAAGCAACTGTGGAGCAACTCAGAAGAAGCGTCGATGAGGAAATCGCGGATTACAAGGATAGGATAGCAATTATTTTTTATCAGCATCAGGCTGAAAAATCCAAACATGCAGCGAATGAATTGTTGAAATTAAAGTTATTATGTGAATTTTCAAACGATTGTAAGCAAAAGATAAAAAACCTAGTTCAGGAAGTATAGATGATACTGATGCAAATCTCTGGGCTTCAGTTGCGAATAAGTTGTCAAGCTATCGTAAAAGATGAATATTTGCTTGTTGAGACCCCTAAATACTCGTTCAATCACGCATCAGAGAAACATTAATCCAAATTAGATTAGTTTTTTCTTATAAACTTGCTTATAATCGCGCGCCGAAACGATTAAATAATAAAGTGTTGCGACAACGTCACACGAGGCGTGCACCGCTCAATATCACACAACAGACAGGATTCAGAAATGGCATTAGAACGTACTTTCTCAATTATTAAGCCAGACGCCGTTGCAAAAAATGCTATCGGTGCTATTTACAACCGCTTCGAAACCGCCGGTTTACGCATCGTTGCTTCTAAAATGTTGCATTTGAGCAGAGAAAAAGCAGAAGGTTTTTATGCTGAACACAAAGAGCGTCCATTTTTCGGTGCACTTGTTGATTTTATGACTTCTGGTCCTGTAATGGTGCAAGTGTTAGAAGGTGAAAACGCTGTTGTCAGAAACAGAGAATTGATGGGGGCGACTAACCCTGCTGATGCGGCTGCGGGTACTCTAAGAGCAGATTATGCTGCATCAATCGACGAAAATGCTGTACATGGTTCTGATGCTCCTGAATCTGCGGCAAGAGAAATTGCGTATTTTTTCTCTGATGAAGAGATTTGTCCTAGAACACGTTAATAATTTAGAGTTTTATCGCTAAGGGAGCATACGCTCCCTTTTTTACGTTTGACTTAGTCATGGTGAGTCAGACTGAAACTTTATTTAGCAAAAGTAAGCAGAAGCTTATTAACCATTCGAAGTGAGTGAATACCTTGTACTTGAATTGGAAGTTAAGTCTCTCAGGATGGTGGTAAAACTAAACAGAAGTGCTAAATCTCACGTATAATCTGAACCGTGAGTATTATGCGCGCGATGATTGCTAGCGTGAATTACAAGATTCTTTCAAGATTAGTGCAAGGTTAATGCAAACAGCAGAGCTGTGAAACCGAACAAGGTAAATAACGGTTTTAGCGCAATGTAGCTTACGTGGTAAGTGCAAAATACATCAAATCGAACTAAGGTAATGGTATGTCGGTCGACGTTACAACAATCAAGACACAGGCAAAAGAGAAAAAAGTGAACTTGCTTAATTTAAATAGGCAAGCTTTAAGAGGCTTTTTTGAAAGTATTGATGAAAAAGCATTTAGAGCTGACCAGCTCATGAAATGGATTTATCAAGAAGGTGAGTCTGATTTCTCGAAGATGACCAACCTAAACAAAGCCTTAAGAGCAAAGCTGGAGCAGAAATGTGAAATTAGAGCTCCGGAAATATCTCATTATCAGCAGGCAAGTGATGGTACGATTAAGTTTGCGATCGTGCTCGATGGCGGTCAGGAAGTCGAAACGGTTTGGATCCCTGAGGCTGACCGAGCTACACTGTGTGTTTCATCCCAAGTTGGCTGTGCGCTTGAGTGCACATTTTGTTCTACGGCTCAGCAAGGTTTTAATCGTAACTTGTCGGTCGCTGAAATCATTGGTCAAGTGTGGAGAGTCGCAACCTTCATTGGTATGTCAAAAGACACTTCGCAGCGCCCCATTAGCAATGTGGTTATGATGGGGATGGGGGAACCTTTGTTAAATTTAAATAACGTGGTTCCGGCCATGGATATTATGCTAGATGACTTTGGCTTCGGCTTATCTAAACGCAGAGTGACTTTATCCACATCGGGAGTGGTGCCGGCACTTGATAAATTAGGTGATCAAATAGACGTTGCGCTGGCCATTTCTTTACACGCGCCAGATAATACTTTGCGTGATGAGATTGTGCCGGTGAACAAAAAGTATCCAATTGAAGAGTTTTTAGCGAGCGTAAGACGATATTTGAGTAAATCGAAAGCGAATCAAGGTAAGGTAACAGTCGAGTATGTTATGCTAAACGGCATAAATGATAGTACTGATCAAGCTCATCAGTTAGCTAAGGTGTTAAAAGATACGCCTAGTAAACTAAACTTAATACCGTTTAACCCATATCCAGGTTCGCCTTATACTTGTTCAAGTAATTCAAGGATAGACCGATTTGCAAAAGTGCTAATGGAGTATGGATTCACAACGGTAGTAAGAAAAACTAGGGGCGACGATATTGACGCCGCTTGCGGGCAATTAGTGGGCGATGTAGTAGATAGAACAAAACGGTTACTTAAAAAACAAATGAAAGGTCAGCCCATTTCGGTGAAAATGTCTCAATAATTATTAGGTGACTCAATTGAAAAAAGTGGCATTAATATGGTTTGTCTTGTTTTTAGCTGGTTGCTCATCACAACCAAGTGAAAAAGGCTTTGTAGGTGTCGGAAATTTTGACGAAATCGAAGCAGCCAAGACTCGCGTTAGTCTGGGTTTGACATATTTAAAAAATGGCAACTTTAGCCAGGCGAAGTTTAATCTTGATAAAGCATTAGAATTTGCGCCACGCTCTGGCGAGGCTAATTATGCAATGGCATTTTATTACCAACAGGTAAATGAATTTGAACTCGCTCAGGAGTATTACCAGTCCGCAATTGGCTATTCTAGAAACGATCCAGACGTATTAAATAGTTATGGGGTATTTCTATGTGAGCAAGGCTCTTATGATGAAGCAAAGACTTACTTTCTTAGAGCCGTCGATGATAAAAAGTACATTTCTACCGCTGAAACATACGAAAACCTTGCCTTATGTTCAATTCAATCAGGTAATAAAGTCGAAGCTATTACTTACCTCAATAATGCATTAAGTCATCAGCCCACCCGAGCTTCGAGTTTGTTAACTTTGGCTGAGTTGTATGTCGATTCTGAAAATTGGGATTTGGCTGAAAAAACACTTTGGAAATATAAAAAGAACGGTTTCGTCAATGAAAACTCCCTTTGGTTGTCTTTCCAGACCGCTCAGGCTCAGAATAAGTTAAGAGAAGCCCTAGAGTTTGCCGAATATCTAAAATCAGTATATCCACAACACTCAAATACCCTAAAGGCAACCGAACGCTTAGGGAAGTTTCAGCCAACCATGTCGGTTGTAAGAAAAGAACGTGCGCCTAAGAGCGTAATTACGCAAACAAGGACTGAGAACAAAACGAATCTTGATCAAGAGAAACTCAAAAAGGTACAAACGCTCTCTCCCAAGTTCAAGGCGGAAGCACAAGCCTTGAAAAATGTCGACAACGATGAAACGAGTGCTGTTGAAGTCATGGCAAACCCTCTTCCTAACGAAGCAAAACAAGATCCTCAGGATATGTCTAAAGTTAATAACAGCTCCAAGGACTTGGAGATACAAATGGAGGCTCGTCCTAGTGACTCGGATGATTCGTACCATATTGTGAAAGCTGGAGAGAACTTGTACCGAATTTCTTTGAAATATAATGTAAAAATGCGTAAGTTATTGGAATGGAATAACTTGCAAGACGCCTCATCAATAAAAATTGGCAGTAAGCTGCGGGTGCGGGACCCAAATTAAAAATATGAGTACACCAGAACAAGCAATAGACGCAAGTGCAGATGTAGAAAACAGAATAGCGAGCCCCGGTAAAATCCTAGCGAAAGCAAGAGAAGAACAAGGCTTAACGCAACAACAAGTCGCAGACAAATTACATCTGCGTATATCGAGCATATTCGCTGTGGAAACCGACTCTTTAGAAGAAGGTGTTTCGGCAACTTTCACCAAAGGCTATGTGCGCCTTTACGCGAAACTTATGGATCTTGAAGTAGAGCCTTTATTGAAAGCTTATGACAAGGTGCATGCTGAAGAACAACAGCCAACCAAATTACAGAGCTTTTCGAGGAGAGTATCTCGCGAAGCGAATGATCAACGTTGGAATCTAGTGAGTTATATTGTAGTCCTTTTAGTACTCGGCTCTTTGGTCGCATGGTGGGTACAACAATCAGGATTTTTGGGTGCGAATTCGGCCTTTAATAATTCGGATGTCAGCCAAAGCGATGTTGCGAACAACGATGCAAAAGAAAGTTTCGAAGAACCGATTCTGCAAACATCATCTAGTGATAAGACTGGACCACAAATAACAGAAACACAAGTGCGCGACGAACAACTTAAGGGTTCAACTAGTGTTGACCCAATTAACGAAAGTAAAGACAGTAACGACAGTAATGAGAGTGTCGTTACTGAAAGTGCTTTGAACAATAATAGTACCGCATTTACATCTGATTCTGGCATTGATGACACTACAAGCTCTGATCAGCTAGATGCTCAGGATATAAGCTTAAATGCGCGTTCTAACTTGGGTGAGGAATTGAACGATAGCTTGTCGCAAGGTGTTGCAGAAGAAGATACGTCTTTAAACGATTTATCTAATAATGCACAAGATTTAGCGGATAGCGCTGGTGATGTGGCGTCCGCGTCAAATAATGATTTAAGCGACATTCAGGCCTTAGATAACGGCCTACAGAATACCTCTCAGTTTGACGAAAATGGCATGGCTGAGCTTGTTTTCACCTTTAAAGATGATTGTTGGGTGAGTGTAAAAGACTCAGAAGAAGAACTAATGGCCATAGGTGTTAAAGTTAAGGGCAGAGTAATGACCGTTTCAGGTGTACCCCCTATAAGAGTGATACTTGGCGCGCCACAAAATGTTGAAATTAATTACGCAGGACAAGATGTGGATATGACTGTCTTTCCTGCGGGGCAGTCAGCTAATTTTCTATTACCTGTAGAGAGCGAGTGATGTTTGCAGAGTCTCCTATTAAGCGAAGAAAATCTTCCCGAATTAACGTAGGGTCAGTTCCTATTGGTGACGGAGCACCCATTGCTGTTCAAAGTATGACAAATACTGAAACATGCGATGTGAAAGCAACGGTCGAGCAAATAAATCGTATCAAAGCAGTTGGCGCCGATATTGTAAGAGTATCAGTACCTACAATGGACGCAGCAGAGGCGTTCAAGCAAATTAAGCAGCAGGTCGATATTCCTCTTGTTGCTGATATCCACTTTGATTATCGAATCGCCTTGAAAGTTGCAGAGTATGGTGTCGATTGTTTGCGTATAAATCCAGGCAATATTGGCAACATGGAGCGAATTCGTTCTGTGGTTGACTGTGCTAAGGATAACAATATACCAATCAGAATAGGCGTAAATGGCGGCTCATTGGAAAAAGATTTACAAGAAAAGTATTCAGAACCCACGCCTGAAGCCCTTGTTGAATCGGCGATGCGCCATGTGGATATTTTGGATAAATTGAACTTTGATCAATTCAAGGTCTCTGTAAAAGCCTCTGATGTTTTCTTGGCGGTAGGGGCGTATCGCCTTTTAGCCGCCCAAATCGAGCAACCTCTTCATTTGGGTATAACTGAGGCGGGGGGATTACGCTCAGGCTCGGTGAAAAGTGCGGTTGGACTTGGCATGTTATTAGCTGAAGGGATCGGTGATACTATCCGCGTATCTCTCGCTGCCGACCCTATCGAAGAAATTAAAGTCGGTTTTGATATTTTGAAGTCTTTGAGGATACGCTCCCGAGGCATTAATTTTATTGCTTGTCCGAGCTGCTCTCGACAAGAGTTTAACGTCATTGATACTGTAAACGCGCTTGAACAACGTTTAGAGGACATTGTTTATCCCCTCGATGTTTCCATTATCGGATGTGTAGTTAATGGCCCTGGCGAGGCAGAAGTTTCCGATATTGGTCTTACAGGCGCGCGAAATATGAGTGGTTTTTATGAAGACGGTATTCGACAAAAAGAGCGTCTATCAAACAATGATTTAGTAGACAGCTTAGAGAAGAAGATTCGGGCTAAGGTCGCAGCAAAATCAGCAATGAACGAACCAAAAAACAAAATTGACGTGGTTGTTGAGACGAACAAGTAACAAAAGCCGTTTGTATTAAGGTCAGGGTTTTGCGTTCACTCTTCTTTTTTAAACGATATTATTGAGTGGAAGATAAGCTTAACGCTTCATTTCCTTTACCATCATTCCCAAAGCCCTTATACTAACGCGCTTTTAAAACCCATACAGCACAATCCATATAGAGAGAAACGTGGCAAAAACTATCCAAGCTATCAGAGGGATGAACGACTGTTTGCCAACGCAGACGCCGACTTGGCAGTTTGTAGAGACGCGCATTCGAGAACTTGTAAACAGCTATAATTACCAAGAAATTCGAACTCCCATCGTTGAATCAACTCAACTGTTTAAGCGATCTGTCGGGGAATCAACGGATATCGTAGAGAAAGAAATGTATGTGTTTGACGATCGAAACGGTGATAGTTTAGCCTTGCGCCCAGAAGGCACAGCTTGTGTGGTAAGAGCTGGTAACCAACATGGGCTAATTTACAATCAACAGCAGCGCCTTTGGTACATGGGCCCGATGTTTCGTCACGAGAGACCACAAAAAGGCCGATATAGGCAGTTTCATCAGTTTGGTGCGGAAGCTTTTGGCTTCAAGGGGCCAGATATTGATATAGAAATGATTCTGATGGGGGCTCGATTATGGAAGGCTTTTGGCATCTCAGATAAAGTAGAGCTGCAAATAAACTCTTTAGGTGACGCTGAGGCTCGAGAAAATTATAAAACGGTATTAGTTGAATTTTTAAACGCTAATATTGATGGGCTCGATGAAGACAGTAGGCGTCGGCTCGACAGCAACCCTCTTAGGATCTTGGATTCAAAGAATGAACGCACCCAATCAATTTTGGTTAATGCGCCAAAATTAATTGATTATTTAGACGCTGAGTCTGCAGAACATTTTACGTGTTTATGTGAACGTTTAGATGCTTTGGGCGTCACATATACGGTTAATCCTGCTTTAGTGAGGGGATTAGACTATTATAATCGAACCGTATTTGAATGGGTAACGTCATTACTAGGCGCTCAAGGTACGATATGTGCAGGCGGTCGTTACGACGGTCTGATTGAACAGTTAGGCGGAAAGAGCAGTCCTGGCGTTGGTTTCGCTATGGGAATCGAGCGATTAGTGTTGTTGGTTGAGTCTTTGCAACTTGAACCTTTGGTCAATAAGGCTGATGTTTATATTACAGCAGTAGGTCAATCTGCAGAAGAATACGCACTGAAAATAGCTGAAACAATTCGAGAACAATTCTCCTATTTGAAAATACAGATGCATTGCGGTGGCGGGAACTTCAAAAAACAAATGAAGAAAGCGGATGCGAGTGGTGCACAGGTCGCTTTGATAATAGGCCAAACTGAAATTGAGTCTGGAGTAATAGGGCTTAAGTGGTTACGCCAAGAACGAGAACAAATGTCGGTCACACATGAGCAATTGCTCGATTTAATCGCAGAGTTCTGAGTGGCAAGAACATGTAATATCTTCGTTTATTAAAAGCGAATTTAAGAACAATAATGATAGTCGTAAATACGGCTTAAAAATAGAATAAGTACTAGAGGACAACATGATAGGTTACGAAACCGAAGAACAACAAGTACAGGCCATCAAACAGTTTTGGAAAGACAATGGCACCGCTATTATCTTAGGCGCAGTTATAGGCTTAGGTGGTCTTTGGGGATGGCGTTATTTTAATGACTATCAGGTTCAACAAAAAGAAACGGCCTCTTTAGCGTTTCAAGACAGTGTCGAAGCGCTTGTAGAAAACGAAGACAAGGTCGCACTTGAAAACTTCATAGCAGAAAGTGGTTCGTCCGGTTATGCGCCTTTAGGTGCAATGATCCTTGCCCAAGACGCTGTTGGAGATGGAGATTTCGAAGCTGCTGTATCGGCATTGACCAAAGCTATTGGCGGTGATGACGCTCTTTCTGATGTGGCACGTCTTAGACTTGCTAAGTTGCATTTGCAGCTGAATGAATACGACAAAGCGCTTAGCGTACTTGATTCAGTAGGATCTGACTCTTTCAGTGACCAGGTAGAAGAGCTAAAAGGTGATGCCTACTTCTTCAAAGGTGATTTTGATGCAGCAAAAGACGCTTACACAGTTGCTCTTGCGCAAGTACCTAATAATCAGGGTCTTAAAATGAAGCGAGACAATATTGAATTTGCTAAATCTAAAGCCACGGACAGCGCAAGTGAATAAATTAATACCTTTATGTATACTCGTTCTTAGTCTTAGCGGTTGTGCGTCTTGGTTCGCTGATGAAGAAGAGCTAGCGGTTCGCGAACTTCCGAATATAGAGATGCAGTTTCAACCGAAAATCGTATGGAGTGAATCACTCGGCGATGGTATTGAGAATTACTTTTCTCGACTAAGCCCAGCGGTTGGTTACGGCAAAGTTTTCGCCGCAGATAGAGAGGGGACGATAGTAGCTTTTGACCCTGAATCTGGCAAGCGTATTTGGACTCAAGAAGTCAGCACTAAAAGTAAAGAGAAAAAGTTCACGAATTTATATGGATTATTCCCAGCTACTATATCTGCTAAAGTGGCTGGCGGAATTACTTTGGCTTATGAGACCGTTTATATTGGTACTGAAAATGGTGAAATTTTAGCGCTTAATGAAGCTGATGGAAGCATTAAGTGGCGCACGAAAGTGCCTAGTGAAGTAATTTCAGCACCCGCAGTTGACTCCGGTATATTAGTTACAAATACAGTGGCTGGAACATTAGTCGGTATTGACGCCTACACCGGTGAGTTGAAGTGGCAAAATGAGTCTGATGTGCCTCCGTTAAGCCTAAGAGGCGTCTCACCACCATCTGCCGCTGCCGGTGGCGCAATTGTTGGACTCGCAAATGGTAGAATGCGGGTAAGTATTATTGATTCCGGATTAACTGCGTGGGAGCAGGTTATCGCAAAACCCACTGGAGCTACCGAACTTGAAAGAATTGTGGATATTGACACAAAACCATTGGTTTTTGGGGACACATTGTTTGTTGTTTCTTATGGCGGAGCATTATCTGCGGTGGAATTGAGATCGGGTAATGTTATTTGGAATAGAGACTACGCATCGTTCAGAAACGTAAGCATAGATGGAAATCGACTTTTTGTTACAGATAACAACAGTAACGTGTATGCAATAGACCGCAGAAATGGGGTTGAGTTATGGTCTAACGGTGACCTCAGAGGTAGAAACCTAACCGCTTCTACTCCCGTAGGAGATTACATTGTTGCGGGCGATAAATTCGGATACTTACATTATTTCACTCAAGTCGAAGGAAAATACGTCGCAAGAGTTGCTGTAGGCGATGATGATGAAGACGAGTCTATTTTTTCTGCGCCGGTATACGCGGATGATGTTTTGGTTGTGCAGACCAGAGACGGTGAAGTTAGCGTTATTAACGTAGATTAGTAAACGCGCTTTTTTTACAAAACTGCATAATATTTATAACGCCAATGGATTGTCCATTGGCGTCTTTGTTTGTTAATTAATGGAAAAATCATGCTACCTGTCATTGCTTTAGTGGGCCGCCCAAATGTTGGTAAATCGACCCTTTTCAACAGACTTACTAATAGTCGGGACGCCCTAGTCGCAGATTTTCCGGGCCTTACCCGTGACCGAAAATACGGACAAGCCAAATATGATGCACGAAAATTTATCGTGGTTGATACGGGCGGTATAAGTGGCGATGAGGAAGGTATTGACGCGGCAATGGCTCAGCAGTCTCTGTTAGCCATTGAAGAAGCCAACGTTGTGCTTTTTCTAGTAGACGCCCGAGATGGTCTTACGCCAGCCGATATTGGTATAGCGAATCATCTGCGAAAACAAAGTAAACCTATTCATTTGGTTGTAAACAAAGTGGATGGCATTGATGGAGACAGTGAGAGTGCTGACTTTTTCCGTCTCGGTTACAGTGAACTCAACCAAATTGCAGCGGCGCACGGCAGAGGCGTGAGTAAATTACTTGATTTAGTACTCTCTCCCATTACTGATGAATATCCCGATATGTTAGAGGAAACGTCAGAAATCAAGGACGAGGAAGATGCACAAGCGTCCTTAAAGCGTCTACAATCATTACCTATTAAGCTCGCAATAGTTGGTAAGCCCAATGTAGGTAAGTCAACTTTAACCAACCGTATCCTCGGCGAAGATAGGGTCGTGGTATACGATTTACCTGGGACAACTCGCGACAGTATATTTATCCCTATGAGCAGGGACGACAGAGAGTATGTGTTAATCGATACTGCTGGAGTAAGAAAACGAAAGCGCGTTGCTGATGCGGTAGAGAAATTTTCGATCGTTAAAACCTTACAAGCTATTGAGGAAGCGAATGTCGTTTTACTAGTAGTAGATGCAAGAGAAGGGATCAGTGATCAAGATCTGTCTCTTCTTGGTTTTATTTTAAATTCAGGACGTTCACTTGTTATTGCTGTGAACAAATGGGATGGTCTGGATACTGACATTAAAGAAGACGTTAAGCGTGAACTTGACCGTCGCTTGGGCTTTGTTGATTTTGCGCGAATCCACTTTATATCGGCTTTACACGGCTCTGGTGTAGGCAATTTGTTTGAATCTGTCCAAGAAGCTTATGCTTGTGCGACAAAACGAATAAATACTGCACTACTCACTGAAATAATGGAAATGGCACAAGACGACCATCAGCCTCCGCTCGTCCGAGGTCGACGTGTAAAAATGAAGTACGCACACGCTGGGGGGTACAACCCACCTGTAGTTGTGATCCACGGTAATCAGGTGAAGGATCTGGCCGACTCTTACAAGCGTTATTTAACTAATTATTATCGAAAAGCCTTAGAAATAATGGGTACACCGATTAAAATTGAATTTAGGGAAGGTTCCAATCCGTTTGAGGGTAAGAAAAATCAGTTAACGCTTGCTCAGCAAAGGAAACGCAAACGCTTACTTGCCTTTCATAAAAAGAAATAACGGCCCATTTGGAGAATGCGATGGAGTTGTATGGTTTTGAAGTGAATGATTGGTTTCTTTTTTCTGTAGCCTTATTCATTGTTGGTATTCTCGTATATGTCGCGTCCTTTTTTCTGTTAAGAAACAATACAAGTCGTTCTGCTGAACAAAAGTTAACTCGTCAACTCATCTTTCTTGCATGTTTAATTGTGCTGTTTATCTCTTTGATTCTAGCTTTACCTGTGAGTGAGAGTTCTCGGAACCAAGTGCTTGCGCTTTTTGGCGTGTTGCTATCTGGCCTCTTGGCTTTTTCGTCAACCTCTATAGTAAGCAATTTTATGGCTGGCGTGGTGCTTAAGGTGAACAAGCCTTTTCGAACGGGCGATTACATTAAATGTCTAGGATTTAAAGGTAGAGTGACTGAAAAAGGTTTACTAGACACCGAAATTCAGACTGAGGCCCGTACCCTTTTGCATATCGCAAATACAGTGCTCGCATCTAATCCAGTCGAGGTTGTGCGATCATCTGGTGTGATAATATCGGGCGAGGTTTCGGTAGGTTATGACGTACATCATTCAGCGGTAAGTGAACAACTCAAAAAGGCCGCGCAACTAGCAGGCCTAAACGAAGCTTTTGTGCATATTATTTCTCTCGGTGACTACAGTATTGCTTACAAAGTCTCAGGATTGTTAGAAGACACGAAAATGCTGTTGACCACTCAATCAAACCTAAATCTGAATATTCTAGATTGTTTGCATAGTGCAAACATTGAAATAATGTCTCCTAAAATAGTGGCGTCTAGAATTACTGATCCGAATTATCAGTTTATTGCAACATCAGTGAAACAGGATGTTTCAGAGCCGTTAAATCAGGAAGATCTTGCTTTTGATAAAGCAGAGGAAGCAGAACAAATCGAACTTGAGAAGGAAGCTCTCACAGCTCAAATTAACCAACTAAAATCTGATATGCAGAACTTTTCTGGTGAGGACAAAAAGGTAAAAGAGCAGCTTGTCGTTGAGCTCGAAGAAAAGTTAAAAGTGATTCAGGGCAAATTGCCTCAATCCGACGAGCTGCAGATAAAAGAAGACATCATCAAGTTTTCAAAGTAGCAGCTAATGCAATTAGAGCATGACTTTAAAAATGACGATACCAAGCTGTAGTGTTTATTTTATAAATACACTTTATGCGCTTGCAAGTTGAATCATTTTAAGAAAAAAAGCCAAACTGCTTTTCGCAAGTTTGGCTTTTTTTATAACGTTTTACTGTGCATGCCTTTAAAGACGACCCGCTCAGCGTTGTCTTCTAGCGTGAAGCCTAGTAGACGTATCTCGCTTCTACGTACCAAGTGCCACCGTTGAAACCGAATGGACTTGCTTCAGAGTATAGCTGCCCAAGGCTACCGGCTCCTGGATTTTCTTCTGGGTAAGTGTCAAACAGATTGTCTACGCCAACCACCAATTTCAAACTGTCTGAGTATTGATATGCTACTTGAGCATCAACCAACACTTCAGCGCCAATGTTCGGTACACCGTTTCCAGTATCGTCCCAACCACCGTAATAGTTCGCACGAAGCAGAGTACTAATAGCGCCGTCTGTATGACTCCACGAAATATTAGCTCTAGTGTTTGGCAATAGATCCTCAATAGCGTTGACACGGCCAGCGCTGATTGGGTTGACTGTACCTACACTATCAACTTCTGTTTTATTGTAGTTTGCTGCAACTGTAAGGCGCGAATCTCCGCCCATAAAGTCAAAGCTATAATTACCTACTACATCGATACCGGTAGTGGTTGTATCAAAACTATTAGAGAAGAATCTGAACTGAGAAAGATCATCCAAACCAATGAAGTTTTGACGATCAATCACACCTTGAGCGTCAAGCGAAGTTAAAGCTTCAGACACGGTAGTGAAATTTGCTCCACCGCCGGCAAAGTTCAAAGCAGAAAGGAAGTCGACGTTAGCACCTAAAGCAACTCGGTCAGTCAATTCGATGTTGTAGTAGTCAATTGTCCAACTTGAATCGCCTAAGTCGAAACCAACACCGAAAGAGAAGTTGGTTGCTTCTTCAGGACCTAGTTGAGGACGACCATTCCCTGCGCTCTCAACAAAATCAGCAGCTAACTGACCCGCAACCGAGGAAAGTGGCAAGGTGCCTTGGTCAATCAATACACCGTTTACGTTTTGGGTTGTAACATTAGTAATGTTAGCTTGCCCAGCTGTTGGTGCGTGGAAGCCAGTCGAATAAGCTGCTCTCAGACGAACTTCGTCGGTAAGGTGAAAAATACCCGCCAATTTAAAGTCTGTTGTATTACCAAACTCACTGAAATCTTCAGCCCGTATTGCAGCTTGAACAGTTAATTGTTCAGTTACATCGGCTTCTAAATCAACATAAAAAGCAGTACTGTCTTGCGATGCCGAGGTATCGTTCGGAAATCCACCAAATCCATTTGAACTTGAGGCAAAACCTTGACTTGCAAGTGGACCTAGTGCGAAGGATGCAGCATCTCCAGCAAACAAATCAAACTCTTCTTCTCTGTACTCTGCTCCAAAGGCAATGTTCAAATCAGAATATAAACCAGCGTCGACTGTATAAACGAAGTTGACGTTGAACAAAGTTTCGGTCTGTTCTTGACCACCCGGCACGAAATCTCTTGGACTTGCAGGTCCTAAAGATGCATTAATGGAGTTATTGATGAAAAAGTCTGTTTTGTTAGAACCGCGTTGAGCGCTCACGTCATAATAAAGGCCATTGCCAATATCTAAATCACCTCTGACACCAACAGTAAATGCCATATCTTCATTTGTACCACCAAAGCGAGGCACAAAACCTGCTGGAATAGTTTCAATAAATGAGAAACAGTTAGGATCGGCAACAACGTCAGCTAGGAAGCCTGGATCTGGGTTAACACCACCTTGGCCGCCTAATGGAATACCCGCAATACATGAGCCTCCAACACCAAGCCCATCTAAATCACCTACAAGCACCGAATTAACCCCATCTGGATCAGCCAGACCGGTAGCTGGATCAACAAGAGGACCTCGATATACGCCGCCTCGCTGAGCTGAAGGTCCACCAACAACGTTACGATAGAAAAATCCACCAGTGACCATTCTCTCGCCATAGTTACCAAATAGGTAAAGCTCGGCTTGGTCGCTAAGTGTAAACTCAGAGTTGACGAAGAGTTTAATATCATCTTCAACATCTGGCTGGCCCCAATATTGGGGAACTTCATTTGTGTAGGAGTTGATAAGTTCAAAATCTGCAACCGGCGTATAACCATTGGCTATTTGAAATGCCACATCGTCTCTAACTACAGAACGTATGGTGCCATCTACTTCCTTGATTTCAGCGGTGACGTTTACAAATCCCGAGTCACCTAAGGGGATACCAGCATTGGCAGAAACTATGAAGTTATCGCCATCACCTTCATAGGTGGAACCATATCTTGCTTGCAACTCAAAGCCCTCGGCGTTATCGCGTAAGATAAAGTTGAGTACCCCAGCGATTGCATCTGAACCATACTGTGACGATGCACCGTCTCGCAATACTTCAACTTGTTTAAGCGCCATAGATGGGATTGCACTGATGTCAACGCCTTGTGCGCCATCAGAAATACCACCACCTAAGAATGAGATAATCGAACCTCTATGACGTCGTTTTCCGTTTACGAGTACAAGTACGTTATCTGGCGACAGACCGCGTAAGTTCGCTGGGCGAACGATGGTTGCAGCATCACTGATAGGCTGTGTGTTTATATCAAATGAAGGCACGGCTGTTCGTAGCATATCTTGTACGTCAGCTGAAGAGTTTTGTCTAAATTCTTCACCACTAATTACATCAACAGGCACTGGAGAGTCTGCCGCAGAGCGGTTGGTCATTCGTGTCCCTGTTACGATAATTTTTTCTTTATCAGCGTCACTATCTACACCATCAGCGTCTTGAGCAAAAGTGGGCATTGCCCACATGGTGCTCACTGGTAACGCAAGAGCCAGCAGTATCGCGTTCTTTTTAAAAGACTTCGTTTCCATTTGTTGTTCCTTATATTTTTATAATTGAATGATTCGACGACTGATATCGTTCTTATTATTAATCTGTAAATCCACTTTTGATACGCAAGTTGCGTTCCAAAAAAACAAGTTCCTCATCCGCGTTACGAAAACTACCAAGATGCATCAAATCGCTTAAGGTTTTTAGGTGTAAACGCTCAATTTTGCAAAGATGCTAACTATTTCATCGCTTGATTTAGATTTTTTTTGCAAACATTTAGAATTAAATAAAGTTTACATCCTAATACAGTAGTACATTTGCACCAATTTGGTTTACTTTGTCCTAAAAAGTGCATCTTTTTTTTGATATTACACGTTTGGTAAAAAAGATTAGGCTCGTCTGATGAGAAGACTCATGGAATACAGAGCATAAATATGCTTAAGCGAAAGGAAAAGTACGGGCAACAAAATCAAAAAAAATCAGGTAGGAGGGCACTTTATGTCGTGCAATTATGTTAACAAACCAATTGAGTCACGAAAAGACCAAAACGCTGTATCCTTTTTCTTTCATAATTCGGTAGCATTTATTTTGTTAACTGCATGTGGAATGTTGAGCACCCACTTACATGCGAAAGGCATGCATGAACATCAAGATAGAGAAGTGAGTGGATATGCAATACCGAGCGTTAAGTTATTATTAGAACAAGACCCGATGGATGGGATCAATTTGCATCTTGATACAGAAAATTATGTGCTAAACAGCCCTCTCTCTGAGAAAGAGACAGCGCAATATCTTCAAGGACATGCTCATCTATTTCTAAATGGCGTTAAGCGGTTTCGGCTTTATGGTGAAGATTTCCATATTCCATATGCATGGCTAAAAGAAGGCGAGAACAAAATAGAAGTATCTCTTAATAGCCATATGCACGAGAATTGGACTGTGAAAGGTAAACCCATAATGGACACAGTCATGTTTGACTTAGAATAGACGCATTATGTGTCGTTTTTATTATGTTGCTGTATGTGGGTGACCGTAGACCTAATTACTCCGTCTTTTGTCTTTGTGTCGATGGTCTCGCCCTTGTTGACCTGATTGATTGAACGAATAATATCTTTGCCCACTGTGGTCAAGGTGTACCCTCTGCTGAGAGTGGCAAGGGGGCTAACAGCATTTAATACGTCGCTCATCCTTCCTAAAGCGCTATGACGGTCTTTTATAAGGGCGGCATGTGCGTTATACAGATGCTGTTGTTTATCCGCCATAGATTCTTTTAAGCGCCTAATTTGCGTATCAGGCGCTTGTCGTAAAATCTGTCTGTTTGCTTGATTAAGTGCATCTGTCGCTCGGCCGAGCCTAGCGCGCATAGCTCTTTCCAAGTTGTGAGTACTGGTTTTCAATGCAAGTGTATTTTCATCGACGATAAACTTTGGATTTTTATTATGCAAACGCTTATATAAGCTTTCAGCTTGAGTTTTTTTCTGGTGTATCTGTTTATTTGGATGTTGCTGCAGCAAGCGGCCGTGAAGATAATCAAGAGATTGACTATTTTGCTGAAGCTTTCTCTTTGGATGTTGATTATTCAAACGAAGATCCAATTGCTTAATAGATGATTTAGCGTTGTTAATATTAGCATTGAAGGCTCGCATTAAGCCTTGTTTTTTAAGTTTCAGCGCTTCTGTCAGTTCATTTCTGTCGACACTTAAAAGCTCAGCTGCAGCAGATGGAGTTGCTGCGCGCACGTCTGCGGCAAAATCTGCAATCGTTACATCTACTTCGTGTCCTACTGCAGAAACTATCGGTAATCTACTATTATAGATAGCAAGCGCCACACTTTCTTCATTAAATGGCCATAAATCCTCTAAAGAACCGCCCCCTCGACCAACTACTAACACATCAACTTCGTTTCGTTCGTTCGCTTTCTCAATTTGCTCAACGATGGTTTTTGCTGCCGTGTCGCCTTGCACCATGCTTGGATATATAATGACTTCTGTCGAAGGATTGCGACGTTTTAGTACATGTAAAATATCGTGTATGGCAGCGCCTGTTGCAGAGCTTACTACGCCAATTTTGCGGATGTTTTTTGGAAGGCTTTGCTTTATATCTTGTTCAAATATTCCACGCTGTTGAAGTGACGTTTTTAATGCTTCAAATGCAAGCTTTAGCTTCCCGACACCTTCAGGCTCCATACTTTGTGCAATTAGCTGATAATCACCTCTAGCCTCATAAATACTTATATTCGCTTTTACTAAGACTTTGTCACCGTGCTTGGGTAAAAAGCCAACATGACGATTCGCGCCTTTGAACATCGCAGCTTTTACCTGTGCGCGGTCGTCTTTGAGCGTAAAATACCAATGCCCTGATGAGGCGTTAGTGAAATTTGAAATTTCACCGCTGACCCAGACAAGACCAATCTCACTTTCTAATACTTGTTTAGCGAATCGATTCAGCTTAGTCACGCTGATGATTTTCATGTCTTGAGGCACAGCAAACATATTTTCTCTTTTTTTTCTAAGTTTTAGTAATTGTAGTTTACCTAGATATTAAAAAACACTACAATTGCACCGCAATTAAGCCACTATCAATTAGGTCAAATTGCATGTTACGCATAGATAAAGAAGCTCTTACCTTTGACGACGTACTATTGGTACCAGGTCACTCTACCGTGTTGCCGCACATGGCAAATCTGCAAACTAAATTAACTCGCAATATTGTTCTCAATATGCCGCTAATGTCAGCTGCAATGGACACCGTAACGGAAGCTCCCTTAGCGATCGCTATGGCGCAAGAGGGTGGTATAGGGTTTATTCATAAAAATATGACCCCACAGGCCCAAGCCGAACATGTTACGCGTGTCAAAAAATACGAAAGTGGTGTTGTAATCGACCCTGTCACTGTTCGTGCTAACGACACTATTGGCAACACAATTGCATTGAGTAAACAGCTTGGGTACTCTGGATTTCCTGTTACTGACGGCGATAATAACCTGATAGGGATCGTAACTGGTCGAGATTTACGTTTTGAACATCGGCTCGAAGAACCGGTCAGTAAAGTAATGACCAAAAAAGACAAGCTAGTTACGGTTAAAGCCGACACAAGCCCCGACATCGTAATGGATTTGATGCACGAACATAGAATTGAAAAAATTCTTGTTGTAGACGACTTGTTTAGGTTGACCGGCCTTATTACGGTTAAAGATTTCCAGAAAGCGAAAAGTAAGCCAAACGCTTGCAAAGACCCTCAAGGTCGCCTTCGTGTTGGCGCAGCTGTAAGTGTAGGCCCTGGCACAGATGAACGTATCGAAGCATTAGTAAAAGCAGGTGTAGATGTTTTACTGATTGATACATCTCACGGCCATTCGGCCGGAGTGATTGAACGTGTGAAAGCGGTACGTGCTCAGTATCCCGACTTAGAAATTATAGCGGGTAACGTAGCAACCGCAGAGGGTGCTTTAGCCCTAGCCGAAGCGGGCGTTGATGCCGTAAAAGTAGGCATTGGCCCTGGCTCTATCTGCACAACACGGATTGTAACAGGTTGCGGTGTACCTCAGATTACCGCGGTTTCAGATGCAGTAGAAGCGGTCGATAAACTCGGTATCCCTGTCATCGCCGATGGCGGTATTCGCTTTTCTGGAGACATTGCAAAGGCCTTGGTTGCGGGTGCTAGTTCGGTAATGGTAGGCAGCATGCTTGCTGGCACAGAAGAGGCTCCTGGTGAAGTTGAACTGTACCAAGGACGTTATTACAAATCTTATCGCGGAATGGGTTCTTTAGGCGCTATGAACCAAAGTCATGGCTCCTCCGATCGATATTTTCAAAGCTCGAGCAATGCTGAGAAATTAGTACCAGAGGGGATCGAAGGTCGAGTCGCCTATAAAGGTCCAATTTCTAATATAATTCATCAACAGTTAGGCGGATTGCGCTCAGCGATGGGTCTTACGGGCTGCGAAACTATTGAAGAGTTACGCACTAAGCCAAAGTTTGTAAAAGTCACATCGGCAGGAATGGGCGAATCGCACGTTCACGATGTCAACATAACTAAAGAAGCGCCGAATTACCGCTTAGGCTAGCGATGTACCATTTTTGTTCATTCAGAGACAACGCACCTCGCGTTGTTTTGTTTTTTATTTAGGACCAATAATACATGTCAGTAAATATTCATAGTCAACGAGTGCTTATTCTCGACTTCGGCTCCCAATATACTCAGCTTATCGCAAGAAGAGTTCGTGAGATTGGCGTGTATTGCGAGTTGTGGGCGTGGGATGTTAACGAGAAACAAATCCGTGAGTTTGCACCAGACGGTATTATTTTATCAGGTGGTCCAGAATCAGTTACTGCTGCTAATTCTCCTAGAGCACCGCAATACGTATTTAATGCAGGCGTGCCTGTATTAGGAATATGTTACGGAATGCAGACAATGGCTCACCAATTAGGTGGCATAGTGCAAGGCTCAGATTTGAGAGAGTTTGGATACGCTCAAGTTGAATTAATTAAACATTCTGACTTTTTTGACAAAATAGAAGATGAAATCGGTGCGAATGGAAATGCTTTACTGGATGTGTGGATGAGCCATGGAGATAAAGTAAAAGAGATCCCCGAGGGCTTTGTTACTCTTGCGCAAACCTCCAATTGCCCGCATGCCGCTATGATGAATAAAGATAAAAACTTCTACGGCGTTCAGTTTCATCCAGAGGTAACTCATACCAAGCAGGGCTTAAGAATGTTAGAGCACTTTGTGCTGAATATCTGTCAGTGTGAAGCGCTCTGGACACCAGCTTCAATTATTGAAGATGCAGTCGAAAGAATTAAAAAGCAAGTGGGCACTGATGAGGTCGTTCTAGGCTTATCTGGCGGCGTCGATTCATCTGTTACGGCAATGTTGTTGCACCAAGCCATAGGAAAGCAACTTACTTGTGTTTTCGTTGATAATGGATTGCTTCGCTTACACGAAGGGCAGCAAGTGATGGAAATGTTTGGGGACCACTTCGGTTTAAATATCATCAAAGTAGATGCAGAAGAACGGTTCTTGAAAGCACTAGAGGGCGAAAGCGATCCAGAGAAAAAACGCAAAATCATCGGCAATCAATTTGTCTATCTATTTGACGAGGAGGCCGGCAAGTTAGTCAATGCAAAATGGCTTGCGCAGGGGACGATTTATCCAGACGTAATCGAATCAGCAGGCTCTGCTACAGGTAAAGCGCATGTTATTAAATCACACCACAATGTGGGCGGGCTGCCAGAGCACATGAAGCTCGGCTTGGTAGAGCCACTTCGCGAGTTGTTTAAAGACGAAGTACGGAAAATTGGATTGGAGTTGGGTTTGCCCTATGACATGCTTTATCGGCATCCTTTCCCAGGGCCTGGTCTTGGTGTACGAGTATTGGGCGAAATCAAAAAAGAATATTGTGACCTATTGCGCAGAGCTGATGCGATATTTATTGAGGAATTGCATAACGACGACTTGTACCACAAGGTTAGCCAAGCATTTACAGTATTTCTGCCCGTCCGCTCGGTCGGCGTCATGGGTGATATGAGGAAGTACGATTGGGTTGTATCATTAAGAGCCGTAGAAACAATCGATTTTATGACGGCGCGGTGGGCACATCTGCCTTATGATTTCTTAGGCAAAGTTTCAAACCGAATCATAAACGAAGTCGATGGTATTTCTCGAGTGGTATACGACATTTCTGGCAAGCCGCCTGCAACAATAGAGTGGGAATAAGATCACAGGAAGGCGAATCCAATTCGAAAGGTCAAGGTTTTAGACAAGTATATACAAGCGTTTGTTTAGAGCCTTTGTTTGCCAGTCATTTGCGCTATACGGTCTAAAATATCGATGTCAGCGTTACTAATAAGTTTGGCAAATAAAAAAAGGGAATAAAATAAATGAAGCGTCTTAATGAATGTGAAAACCCTAAAAAGAAAGTGTTGTTTCTTGGTTACGATGAAACTCAAACAGAGATTATTCAAGCTCTCATAAACGAAGGCTGTCTAGTTGACCACACCAGTGAAAAAGTAACTGCTTTCGATACTTACGACTTTGCCGTCAGTTATGGCTACCGACATATTATTAAGCCAAACGTCATAGAGGAGTTTGGCCGCCCAATATTTAATCTTCATATCTCGTATCTGCCATATAACCGTGGCGCTCATCCAAATTTTTGGTCATTTTATGACAATACGCCCTCTGGCGTAACGGTTCATGTCATTGACGACGGAATAGACACTGGTCCAATTGTAAAACAAAGGTACGTTAAGTTTGATAAAGAACATGATACATTTGAAAAAACTTACGCTGTGTTAATTAAAGAGGTGGAAACGTTATTTTTAGAATGTGTAAGTTCGCTTATCTCTGACCAATGGACAGCGACAAAACAAACCGGGCTTGGCTCCTACCACAGCGTGAATGATTTACCGACTAATTTTGCAGGATGGCAAGCAAATATTAATGACGAAATCGCAAAATTGCATAAAGAAGGCTTAAAGAATGAGTAATTCAGAGTTTAGGATTGGTAACAGAGAAATCTCTCACAATTGCCCTCCTTACATTATTGCTGAGGTATCTGCTAACCACAATGGTTCGATAGAGCGTGCAAAAGATACGATACTGGCAGCGAAAAAGGCGGGTGCAGACGCTGTTAAAATTCAAACTTATACACCAGATACCATGACCATTGAGGTTGATAATCCTGACTTTTATATTTCGGATGGACTTTGGAAAGGGCGTTCTTTGTATGACCTTTATGGTGAAGCCTACACACCGTTCGAGTGGCATCAAGAGTTATTTTCATACGCAAAAAAGATTGGCGCTACCTTGTTTTCATCTCCATTTGATGAAACAGCCGTTGATCTATTAGAGTCACTTGACACGCCGGCCTACAAAATCGCTTCATTTGAAATCGTCGATTTACCATTGATCCGCTATATCGCTACCAAGAATAAACCTATGCTTATGTCGACGGGTATGTCGTCATTAGAAGAGGTTGCCGAAGCAATTGAAACCGCTAGAAGCGCAGGCAATAATAAAATTGCTCTATTTCATTGTATCAGCAGTTATCCTGCACCATTAGCAGAGGCTAACTTGAATGCAATAGAATTGTTGCGCAAAGAGTTTGGTATTCAAGTAGGCCTGTCTGACCATACGATTGGTAATTTGGCGAGTGTGCTGGCAACGTCGCTTGGAGCTTCAGTCATTGAAAAGCACTTCACACTCAATAGAAGTGACGGTGGTGTTGATATTAGCTTTTCACTTGAACCACATGAAATGGCTTCGCTTGTTACAGAAACAAAAGAAGCGTTTTCAGCCCTAGGTTCTAAGACTTTTGCACGCTCTGTTTCAGAAGACGGTAATAAAGTTTTTAGACGCTCTGTTTATTTTGTCAGAGACGTAAATGAAGGCGAGATAATTACCGAGGAACAAGTTCGTCGTATTCGACCAGGTTATGGCTTGGAACCAAAATACTTTGACGATCTGATTGGGTCTAAGTGCTTAAAGTCGGCAAAACGGGGCGACAGAGTGAGCAAGGAACACTTTCTTGCAAACGACAACTAAGATGAAAGCATTGGTAGTGTTGTCCCATTTAATGTCAAGAGACTGCGTGTTGGGCGCCGAATCCGCTGCTCGTGCCCGGCTAGCTATCGATAAGTTTAAGGCTGAAAACTATGAGTACTTTATTACGATTGGCTGGGCATATCGTTCAGATTGTGACACGGCAATATCAGACGTTGTTAAAGAGTTTATCATCGATAATTCTGATCTAGACAGTCACTCTGTGACGTCTTTATCTTCTTCAAGAGATACAGTTGGTGATGCATATTATTGTCTCGATTTTTTTCAAAACAGCAATATTGAAGAGTTACATGTGGTTACTTCCGATTACCACGTAAAAAGAACTGACTTGATTTTTAAAACCTTATTTAACGATAAGTTAGTCATTAAAGTCTTTGGTGCAGCAACAGAGGCCATAAATAATACAGAAATTTTGACTCATGAAACCAAGTCAATACAAGCATTTGAAAATACCTTTTCACAGACCAATTGTGCAGACATTGACGATATAAAACATACGATGTCTATCAAACATCCTTTTTACAACGGGCGAATATACCCAAAGATTTAATATAAGAAATGAAGTTGGTATGAAATAGCTTTCATACTTTTATTCATAGCAATTTGAATGGAGCAAAAGATGGCAACGGGGATTGGAGCATTTCTAGCAATATTAATTTATATATTGATCATTGTGGGTATTATAATTTTTGCGAAACGCATGCTTACTTATATGCGAATAATATCAGAGGCACAACAAGCATCTGCTGAAGCGCAAACGAAGATCCTAGAGCTATTTATGCAAAAGGAGGAAACCCAAGATAAAGACAAAAAGGGCTGACATGAAAATCACTCCATCCGAAAGGCTATCTTATCGTTTGATGACGCTGAAAGATCAGAATCTATTGTTCGAGCTTGACCAAGATCCCGAGGTGATGAGGTTTATCAGCGAAGGTAAGCCGACGTCCGAAAAGGATTTAAACGAGATTATTATGCCGCGTATGGCGAGCTACTTGACTCCTGAAAAGGGTTGGGGAATATGGGCAGTCAGCAAAAAGGATAATCATGAATATATTGGATGGGTCTTAGTACGGCCTATGCATTTCTTTACAGGTGTGCCCGAATATGAAAACCTTGAGTTAGGATGGCGTTTCAAGCGAAATATTTGGGGAAAGGGCTTTGCCACAGAAGCTGCAAATCACATTATGCAGACTCTGTCGCTAGAACAAGGTGTGAAAACGTTTTCAGCTATTGCAGTGAAAGACAACATATCGTCAATCAAAGTAATGGAAAAACTCGGAATGCACTTTGAAAAATCAGAGTTCCACAACGACCCATTGATTAATATGAGGATGGAGTACTATACAATCTGCTTAGATTAGAGTGGGTAAATAGTTCGATACGTAAGGCTGCTTGAGTCGAACCATCGTGCCGTCTTTGTTTACAGCAATTCAACAACCACTGGTTGTGCGACTCATTGCCGGTGGCCCATTACCTCTAGAAGCGGCATATCGGATACTACAGTTAGCTGGATCTGGTGCACTGTCTAGACGCATAGTGATGTTTCCTAAAAGGCCTCCACAGTTTCCGCCAATCCATGTAATGCCATCTTCCGATGTTAGTGTTTTAGCGATACCGTTTGGATGGGGACATGGGTATCCACACCTAAGAGTAATAGTTTCGCCACCCATTTGCACCGTAGGGTCTGTACTACAATCTGTCTTGTCTTCAATAACAGCCTTGTAGTTTACAAGTTTCGAGCTTGCTTGTAGGTTGGCATATATAGTGTCGAGCGTTGCTAGATTTGCGTCTCTCGATACATCAATAAATCTTGGCGCTGCGACGACTGATAAAATACCCAGAATCACGATAACGATTATGAGTTCAATTAATGTAAATCCTTTTTGCTATTTTAAAGTAACGAGATTTGATTTTTTGTTCGGTTCCAAAGAAAAGTTCCTTTCCCTATAAATATAATTCTACAGTCAATATTTATGTCTACTGTTATAAAACTTAGCTTATATTTACAACGCTTATATTGGTTATCGTCATGATTATAAAGGTATTTAAAATTAAACGCTTGGCGTGAGCACTATTTTTCACTTAGTTTGTGCCATTATGATTTTTCTCGAGTTAATACTTATACCAACAAAGAGACAGTGTATTAATTTAACGACAAAGAATGATAATTGTTTAACTGTGCGGCTTTCAAGCTTCTAAACTAGTGTTTCAGACATGCATATCTTCGCTTATTCTGAGTTTAAAGTTCAGTTTCTTCGACTCAATTATTTCAAATTATTCGCAATAAACAGGCAATTTTTAATTACTTGGTTTTCAGCAGGTATATTCAACTAAAGTTAGTAAGGCGTTTGTTAATTGTTGTCACTTTAATTTATTCGTAATATAAAGGGGATGTTCAGAGATATAGCTTGAAATCTGAATTATTGACTCGCTCATTACTTAGACAAAAATTACCCTCTCAGATACTAAGCCAGTGTCTGGTGACAAAAAAAGAATTTGGAGTAAATATAGAAATGACAAAATACTTAAAGAAAGTTTCTCTGCTAAGTGCGATTATGTTTTTCCTAGGAGGCTGTGCTACTTTGGAAGGCATGGGTAAAGATTTAGAAAAAGCGGGAGAAAAAATCCAAGAAGCGGTCGAAGATAAATCCGAATAAACAAGATTTTATCAAGGCAAAAACGAATAAGTCGTTTGAATGTCCTGTGCTCGCATGGCTCCTAAGCTCTGAGCGAGCACAATGTTTTGACTAGGGCAATTAACGTAGAAATAGGGTGGAGTGACTGATTTAAGCTCATCAAGTGGCTCGTAAGTTTTTAATATATATTTGAGAATACTGTCATAATAATCTTGTTTATGAATGTTTATGTTAATGCCGATTGCATTGTTTTGGCCTAAGTATACGCTCCCAATAAAATCCCCTTGTTCAAACACCATTAGCCATATACGGTACGGATGATTCTTGCAAAATGCTACATGTTCTTCGTAGTCAGGCATTTGACTATGGCTAATTGAGTACCTTCTATTTTTTAGCGATCTGAATAAGAGATGAGTATGGCTGGCCGAATCAAAGTTTTCATAAGTTAGGGATACCATCATAATCTCCATAATGAGCGCCCACATAGTCTATGAGGCAATGTTTAAAACAGAAATCTAATAAGTCATAAGCAAATATGGCAAGTTAGTAAGAATTATAAAAACCTTAATTGTACGCCAAGGCTGAAGCGTTGCTGATGGTTATTATAATCAATTAACGAATCGCCATATCCGTTAAAGTATTGCATTAAAAAGTTGTAGCGATCATTAATTGGATATGTAAAGTCCAATAACACACTACTTCGGTTTTCGCTAAAAGACAGGTTATTTCTAATTCGACTATTTAGGGTAACTTCGGATAGTTTCACACTGAAACCGACTTCAATTCGTCCAAAATAATCATTGATGTCTGGGTTATCATCACCTAATGGATCTAGTGGAAACTCTTTGTCCTCTTCAGGCAATCTATACCAGGTTTTTATATAGTACGCCGTGTTCTTGTCGCTAAATAAAGCAGTTGCTATAAGCCGATTCCAACTTCTCGATTTTAAGCCATCCTGTCCATTTGACATGTGGTTAATACCAAAGCGCAAAGCATTGAATTTGTAGCCGAATATACTTACCTTACTCGTCCATTGATAAAATACTTCGGGCTCATAATTCGTTTCTCGAAAAGGCTTGGAGGTCTCATCATTGTATAGTTGCCAGAATGACACTGCTGTGAAGGCAAAGTATAAGCCGCTTACATCATCATCTTTGAGAAATAGTGGCGTTTTTACACTAAATTGATATTTTGCCTCAAAATTATCAATTTGTTCCTCACCCACGCCATCAAGTGTAATACTGTTTGGATTAGTTACATAGCTTGCAGGCAGTAAGTAATTTGGATAGTGCTGAGACAGAGAAAATAAATTGCGATTGGATTCTTTTTCTTTGTTCATGCGCTCGTCTAGCATAGAGTCTTGATTTGAATTCATCTCGACTACATCGTCCAAAAAGCTTTTGGATTGAGATTCAGTAGCTTGATTTTGTTGGTCTATCTTTTCAGAGCTTTCTTGTACAGTTTGCATTCCATAGACTGGGGCAAGAAACGAAAATACAACACTAATAATGAAAGTTACTAGGTAACTCGTGTATTTGAACGTGTTTTTAAGGCTATGAACATACCTGAACTTTTTTTTCATTGTTTGGATATTGCTTTGTAGATGGAACCGCATTTAGCCTTCCTTGTTATTATTTTTTTGAATAAACCATTGGCAAACCGGTTGAAATGAATAGAGAGACCTTACAAAGTGAACTGCATTCCCTCCATTGCGCCTACGCAGGTCGTAAGACCGCCTCCAATTGCAATGATTTCTTGAGCTTCTTCTACTATAGCATCAATCATTGAATCATTACGCTCAGGATCATGACTATACAAAGCTAAATTTTTTGCGTTTGCAGCTAATGCCAGTTTTATTGCCTCTTGAGCTACTGAGTGACCCCAACCAGATTTACCTGGCATGTCTTCGATTACGTATTGTGCATCATGGATTAGCAAATCAACGTTTTTCGCAAGGTCGACAAAATGCAAAAAATCGGTTGTTTTTTGATAAGGAGGGTAAAGCTCGTTATCAGTGATGTAAGCGAGTTTCTTGCCATTATCTTCCAAAAGGTAACAACATCCACCTCCGGGGTGGTTCATGCCAAGCCTTGTTATTTTGCACTTACCAATTTGCCAATGATCTTCTTTAGGTTCATGTATATTGATATTTGATTGTAGTGATTCATGCGGAACTGGAAATAAGCTCCCGCTCATTTGTTCTAAAAATGCCTTTGGTCTTCTTTCATTGGTAAGCCCTGGCGTCACAGTTATCTGACGGCCAGGTTGATAGATGGGTGCAAAGAAGGGGAACCCTTGTATATGGTCCCAATGATTATGAGAGAGGATTATATTAATAGGTTTGTTAGATTGTATTAATTTTTTGCCTAGTACTCGAATACCCGTACCTGCGTCGAATATCAAGTCAGAACCATCACTTAACTCAACATGCACACAAGCCGTGTTGCCGCCATATTTGACATAGTCTGGTCCAGGCGTCGGTATTGAGCCCCTAACACCATAAAAAGTAACGTTCACTAATACTGCTCCAAGTTATTACTTCTGCAATAAAAATTGCCTTACTTCATTTATCGGCAGTTTTAATTTTTCTCCACCACTACGACTCTTATATTCAACGGCTTTTTCATCTAAGTTGCGCTCACCTATGATAATACTATGAGGTATGCCGATGAGTTCCATATCGGCAAACATTACGCCAGGTCGCTCTTTTCTGTCGTCAAATAGTACTTCAATACCTGCATCACATAATTCCTGATATAGAGACTCGGCAACTTCTTTAACGCGATGCGACTTGTGCATATTCATAGGAATAATCACAACCTTGAACGGAGCAATCGAATCAGGCCAAATAATCCCGTATTTGTCATTGTTCTGTTCGATTGCAGCTGCAATGATCCGTGTGACCCCAATCCCATAACAACCCATCTGCAAAAGTTCATGTTTGCCAGTTTCGGTCAATACCCCGCAGTTCATAGCGGTGGAGTATTTATTGCCAAGTTGAAATATATGACCAACTTCAATACCTTTTCGCAGCACTAATTGGCCCTTGCCACAAGGTGATGGGTCGCCCGCTTGAGCATTTCGTAAGTCAGCTACTGTGTATTCTGGAATATCTCTTTCCCAGTTTACACCTTGAATATGAGTATTGGCCTTGTTTGCACCACAGACAAAGTCAGAACATGCAGCAGCGCTTCTATCGACAATTATTGGCATATCCACACCCACAGGTCCAACTGTGCCAAAGCCACATGACAATGCTTTAATGACATCTTCCTCATTGGCCATTTGCAAAGGAGAACTAATGCCTTGCACTTTACTGGCTTTTATTTCATTTAATGAGTGATCACCTCGCAAAATGAGCATTACTAAACTGTGCTCAGATTCTTCACTAGCCTTAACTATCAACGTTTTTACTGTTTGTGTAATGTCTATGTTTTGCTGTAGTGCAACTGCTTCGCAGGTTTTAGCGTCACCGGTGTCAATTTCTAACATCTCTTGGGTGGGAGCCTTACGCTCTTTATTTTCGATGCTTTCGGCCAGTTCTACGTTTGCGGCGTAATCCGACTCATTGCTGAACACGATGTCGTCTTCACCTGATTCTGCTAGCACGTGAAACTCGTGTGATACCGCACCGCCTATTGAGCCAGAATCCGCTATAACAGGTCGGTATTCTAGTCCAATTCTCTCGAAAATATTACAGTAGGCTTGATGCATCACTGCGTAGGTTTCTGACAAACTCTTTTCGTCTAAATGAAATGAATAAGCGTCCTTCATTACAAATTCTCTCCCGCGCATAATACCGAAGCGCGGTCTCACTTCATCTCTAAATTTTGTCTGGATTTGGTAGAGGTTCAGAGGTAATTGTTTATAGCTGCTGACTTCGTTTTTTACTAGCGAAGTAATCACCTCTTCGTGAGTGGGACCAAGAACAAAATCACGATGATGGCGGTCTTTGATTCTAAGTAATTCTGGCCCGTACTCTTCCCAACGTCCTGACTCTTCCCACAAATCCGCAGGCTGGACTACGGGCATGTTTATTTCTAAAGCGCCTGCTTTGTTCATTTCGTCTCGCACAATTGCAGCGACTTTATTTAACACTCTGAAACCGGTCGGTAACCAATTGTATAAACCGGAAGCGACTTTGCGCACCAAACCTGCTCTAAGCATTAGTTGGTGACTGATAACTTCGGCTTCGCTAGGAATTTCTTTTTGAGTCGCAAGTAAATATTGGGAGCTGCGCATAGTATGATTCTTATATTAGATTTTGTGTGATTTTAACAGTAGCCGTCGCATTGCAAAAGTATAT
>CBFHTO010000036.1:0-37889 GCA_965658765.1 Glaciecola sp.
TGTTTGAAGTGCATTTACCCAATCCCACAACTCTTTGAGAAACTCTTCACTTAGCAAGTCAGCTTGAGTAATACACACTAGATATGGGCCATTCGAAGCGCTTAAATCATGCAGCAGTGTATTGAGCGGCCTAACAAAGCTGCCTACGGTATGGCCGCCTAACTGACGACAAATCGCTTTACGGCATTCAGAATTATCATCGAAACTTTGTGCGTTAAAGTATGAGACCTCAGTGTTTTCTGTCTGCTCTGCAAGAAACTTATTGAGTGTTCGCTGTTGTTCAGCAACAGTCTCACCACTGACAAAAATCAGTTGTGATGAGTAGTTAACAAGATGCGAAAGTCGTTGATGCAGTTCTGACACTGGGGCCTTTTTTTGTCTAAGTAAATTAAGCTAGTTTAGTAGTTCATATAGCTCTTTTTCAGAGACATCTGATACGACCTCTGCTTCGCCAATCCCTTTTGGAAGAATAAATCGCATTGTACCGCTTAATACTTTCTTATCGCGGCTCATATGATTTATGTAATCTTCCGCAGACATTGTAGCGGGTCCCTCTATAGGCAGTTTGAAAAACCGAAATATGTCAATTACTCGGCTTAATTGCTCTTGCGTAAACTGGTTTCGAGCTATAGCTAGTTTGCAAGCAATCACCGTGCCAGCTGCAACTGCTTCACCATGAAGCCACGCACCATAGCCAAGTTCTGCTTCAATCGCATGTCCAAAGGTGTGGCCTAAGTTTAAGAGGGCTCGTAAGCCGTGCTCTTTTTCATCTTGGCGAACAATATCTGCTTTAATTTCGCAGCATTTAGACACAGTGTATTCAAGCGCATCTGGTTCTTTATTAAGCAGTGCAAGCTGATTGTTTTCAAGCCAATCAAAAAACTCTCCATCGTAAATGATTCCGTATTTGATGACTTCTGCCATACCAGCGCTGAACTCTTCGCTGGGTAATGTATTTAATGTTTCTGGGTCAATTAATACCGCTTTGGGCTGATAGAATGCGCCAATCATATTTTTACCCAGAGGATGATTTACCGCGGTTTTCCCCCCCACTGAGCTATCCACTTGCGACAGCAGCGTCGTCGGCACTTGTACAAAATCAATTCCTCGTTGATAACACGCTGCAACAAAGCCTGAGAGGTCACCAATTACTCCACCACCTAAAGCTACAATACAACTGTCTCGAGAAATTCGCTTTTCGAGTAATTGGCCCATAACATCTTGAAAAGTATCAAGTGTTTTGAACTTCTCTCCGTCGGGTAAGACAATTGAGTGACAGGTCTTATCAAGTGAGTCGAGCAGAGCTTGTATACCTTGCAAGTACAAGGGTGCAATAGTCTCGTTAGTAATGATGACGGCCGTTTTACCCACTATTGCAGATGCCAAAAAGCCGGTGTCAGTGAGACTACCGGCTTTAATTGCAATAGGATAACCGCGACTACCAAGGTCTACATTTATACTTGGCATGTGATAGTTTCCTTAGTATTTATAATCCAATTTTATTGATGATTTGGTTAGCGACAGCTCGAGCACTTTGATCATCTGTTTCAATAACGTAATCAGCCACATCTTCATACAGAGGGTTTCGCTCTTCGGCTAGCGCTCGCAATACGGTTTCAGGATCATCGTTTTGTAAAAGTGGGCGACGTTTGTCACGCTGAGTCCTAGCAACTTGTTTGTCAATTGTGGTTTGCAAATAGACTACTATCCCTCTTGCGGACAAGCGATTTCTGACCGCCTTCGAGACAATAGAACCGCCTCCTGTTGCCAGTACAATGCCTTGTTTGTCAGTTAGGTCTTCAATAACGTTCTCTTCACGTTTGCGAAAACCATCTTCACCTTCTAAATCAAAAATCCACGCGATATCCGCGCCTGTCCGACGCTCTATCTCTTGGTCTGAGTCAAAAAATTCTAAATGCAGTTCGTCTGCGAGATGTCTGCCTATCGTGCTTTTTCCTGCACCCATAGGCCCTACAAGGAATACGTTACGTTTCTCTGCCATATTTGTTTAAGTCACATTTTTGTTAGTGGTGTTGGCGCGTGTTGAGAATGTTTTGCCAACTAAAACCATAACAGGCGGGGGCTGTTATGAACGTTAAAATCCTCGCTTGAAAATCGAGATGCGGGATTATCTCAATTAAGTGACACTCTTTGCAAGTTTTCTTGCCAATTGCTGGAAAAACTCACGCCAAACTAAGTAATTCTGACTAGCAAAGCGTGAGAGTGTTTTGAAATTACAGTTGGGAGGTAATTATTTTAGGTGTTACAAAAATAAGCAGCTCACGCTTTTCTTCCAACTGGCCACTAGAGCTGAACAATTTACCTAGTACTGGTAAGTCCCCAAACAATGGCACTTTCGAGGAGTCAGATGTGCTGATTTGCTGGAAAATACCCCCAAGGACAATCGTTTCACCATTTTCAACTAACACTTGTGTGCTTATCTCTTGAGTATCAATCGCTACTGCAGGTCCAGTCGAGGTGGATACAGTCTCGCCTCGGGTGTCTTGCGTGACTACAAGATTTAATATGATCCTATTGTCTGGTGTAATGTGCGGAGTTACTCGCAAACTAAGTACTGCTTTTTTGAACTCAACAGATGTAGCACCAGAAGAGGTCGCTTGAACAAAGGGAATTTCGGTTCCTTGCTCGATGTATGCTTCTTGTTGGTTTGCAACAGTGATTCTTGGGCTGGCAATGATCTCACCCTTGTTTTCTGTTTCAAGCGCACTGAGTTCTAAGTCAAGAATGTTTCCATCAATCAAATTTGCGATCTGAAAACCGATTCGTCCAGTCGCATTTGCAACGGGTAAGTTTACATTTAAGCGGTTATTGATATCAGACGGCACCACACCACCGTTTGCAATGTCCGCTCCTGTCAAGCTTCCAGAAACACTTCCGTCTGCTGAATTACCTGTAAAGCCCCAACGCACACCGAGTTGCTCGTCTACATTATCTCTAACAGTGACCATTCTAGATTCGATTAATACCTGTTTCACTGGTACATCGAGAGATTCAATCACTTGTCTAGCTTCGTCAATTGATGCCTGTGTATCGCGTATCAGTAAAGTATTGGTTCTTTCATCGACACTCACAGTGCCTCGTTTAGAGAGTATTCCACCTTCAGCAGATTTTAAAAGACCAGATAAGTCACTCGCCCGAGCATAATTGACCGCAATATTGGCAGATTTTAAGTCAGCTAGGTCTTGTACTTGCTGTTTAGATTGAAGTGCTAGGGTTTCTCGCGCAGTCAATTCCTCACTTGGTGCGATAAGAAGGATATTGCCTTCCAGTCGCTTATCCAGCCCACGGATTTTAAGAATCATATCTAAAGCTTGGTCCCAAGGTACTCCACTGAGACTAATGGTGACATTACCTGCAACGGTATCGGTGGTTACCAAATTAAATCCATTTACTTGGGCTATGATTTGCAATACTTGGCGAACAGGTACATCTTGGAAATCTAAACTTATAGGTTTACCTGAATACACCGTTCCTTCTTTCAAAGAAACTTCTTCTTTTGTTAATGGGCTTAGCTTGAACGTGACGCTATTTTCAAGCTTTTCGCGCGTCATTTTTATGTCACCGTTATACAAAATTTCAAGCCGAGACCCATCTGCGGTTTGAAATGTTTCTAGACTCGTTACCGCTGTGCCAAATTGACTCACGTCAATTTCAACATATTGTTCATCTTCTAGTTTAGTTTTAGCAAAATTGATATTCACTTTGCCTTGTGCCTCGATAAAAGAAATATCGGGAACACTTTTTTCAAATTCTATAATGACTGATCCGGTTTCACCTTCACGTTTAAAATCAAGACCAGTAAGGACACTTAACTCTTGTTCAATGGCGGCCCCATCTGGGTCGACGATTTCAACATTGTTTTGCTGCGCTTGCGCGTTGGTGAAGACCACGCACGCTGCGGCGAGCGCACAAACTTGCCACACGTTTTTCATTGACAATAACTTACCTATTGTTCGCTCAAACATCATTATTCTCTCCTACCATAGACGTCATGGTGAGTGTCGCATTTTTGCTTTTCCAGCAACCCGCGCCATCTGGCAGCATTTCTGAAATTACGATGCCCGCTTCATTTATTGACGTAACTTTACCATTGAACAATCCAATGTAACTGCCTATGCCAATTTTATGCAGGCTGCCATCATTTGCTTTAATTAAAGCAAATTTCTTGCCATTACTTGTAAATACTCCAGCCATAGTAAGAGCGTCTAAGCCATAATTTTCTAAAGCCTGAGTTTTCCTGTTCTTATTAGGCTGCACACAGTTCGGAGTTTCCACAATAACATCAACCGCTTTTACGGAGCGCTCTTTAACAAATGGATTTCGATAATCAGTCGCTGCATATTCTGCACTGGGTAGGCTTTCGAATTCGGGATATTCTTCAATATTGACCTGTGTATTTGCCCGAACTTGCTCGGTAAATACGACAAGGTCGTCGATATTTGCTCCGCATCCGCTGAGTACTGTGCTAACTACTAACAATACTATTAATCTCATTGTTCACTCTTCGCTGTTTCAGCCCTGTAGGTCTTTGCCTGTAAGCTTAATTTAAGTTCGTCTTTCTCAACGGTGATATCGAAATCATGCAAGGTGACGATTCTCGGTAGATTGGCGACGTAAGAAGAAAATACTCCAAATTCGTGATAACCACCGCTAACTTCAATTTGTATAGGTAATTCGGTGTAAAATTCCTTAGGGATTTCTTGTTGCCAGTTCAGTAATTTGAACGACAAGCCTGCATCGGTGCCAACGAATGTAACGTCGTCTAGTAAGCCAGGTGTTTCGTTTTTGGTTGGTAACGATTTAAGCATTGATGAAAAATCTTTTTCTATCCTGACAAGTTGCTCTTTGTATGCTTCTAGGTTTACCGCGACTCGGTACTTTGCTTCGAAGGTCTGGCGAAGATCTGTTTCTTGAGCTTCAGCTTCGCTCAATTCGGGTAATTTGCTTGAAATGATCGCGTAATAGCAGACTGCCGCAACGATGCCTGCGCACACCATACCAACGACAATTTTTACTTCCTTCGGCCAAATCGCAACTTGTTCAAAGTCTAAGTCGTTTATCTCTTTTAATTTGTTAAAATCAAACTTCATGATGATTAATCGTCTTCTGAGTTAGATTCGTCAATTTCTATCGGCCCATACTGGGGAGAAATTGAAAAAGTTAGTTCATAATCACTGACAGCTGCAGTACCCGACTTATCTGCAATAATCGAAGACAACACCGGATCTATAAAAACTTTAGAGTCTTCGATTGCCCGCATAAAGGAAGATAATCGATTGTTAGACTCGCTCGTGCCAATGATTTTAATTTGTTGTCCGCTTCTGCTCATTGAGCTGAATGCCACGCCATTTGGCACCAGTCGAGCCAACTCATCAAGAATGATCGGTGTAAGGTTACGACTCACTTGTAACTGTTTTATCAAAGCCATCCTAAGACTTATAGCTTCCTTCGCCTTGGATATCTCTTTGATTTCACTAATTTGTCGATCTAAGACTTCGATTTGTTGTTTTAAATAATTATTGCGCGAATTTTGATTGCGTATTTGTTGATCTACAATTTGCCCCACAATCCAAAATACAATAAATACTGCGATTGAAATAATAACAAGCGATCCGATGTATTGTTTTTTCTGAGTCTGACGCAGACCTTCTCGCCAAGGCAGTAGATTTATTTTTGCCATGATTCAAGCCTCCTGCTCGCTAAACCAACCGCTATGGTCAGTTGAGGGGCTATTTTGAGCAGTTTTTCTGCGTTAACAGTTTCACTCATTCCCATATTCTTAAATGGATTAAACACGTCTACACTGACAGAGAGTTCTTTTTCGAGATCATCACAAATACCTCGAATGATGGTAACGCCGCCACTGAGATAGATTTTGCTTGGCATAGCCTTGTGAGTCGTCGCCATGTACATTTGCAACGCTCGTTGTATATGCTGTTGCATTGCACTTACAAACCCGATAGTCGTCTGGGCGAGCCATTCTTCAGGGATAGCATCGTTTACAATTTTTGATTCGACTTCTGAAATATCGACGCCTTGAATTAACGAAATATCCTGATTGAGTTTATTAGTTCCAAAAGCGTGCTCCTTAGCATAAATAACCTGATTATCTTGCGTAACGCATATTTGTAAAAGAGATGCTCCGATGTTGATACAGCACTGTATCTCGTCATCTTGATTTTGTTTTGATAAGTAGTGTGTAAAAGCTTCACCTAATGCGTTTGACTCTATATCTACGATTTTAGGTTCAAAAGGGGCTTCTCTTACTACTGTAATTCTGCTGTCGACCATGTCTTTATGAGCTGCACTTAGCAATACTTCAACCTTTCCGATGTGGGTATCACTGGGTCTGAGCTCTTCGAAATCGAGATAAACCTCATTCAGAGGATAGGGAATTAGGCTGTCTGCTTCTAACTCGATTTGGCTTTCTAGTTCAAAGTCGGTCTGGTCGGGGTCCATATAGACGAGTTTGCTGATCACTGACGACCCAGCTACGGCCATCGCACAATCTTTAGATTTATCTTTTAAAGTAGCCCGAACTTTTTTCAATGCCTTGCTCACAGCGTCAAAGTCTTTCAACTCACGCTCACTAAATGCATTGCCTACGATAGGCTCACAAGCAAAGCTTGTGACACTTGTTCGCTCATCACTTACGTTCAAAGATACCGCTTTGACAAACTTTGTCCCGATATCTAATCCAATAATTGTTTTGGCTTTTTTAGAAAAAAGCGACTTCATTTCATGGCAGCCTAATGTGATATCCAGTATTATGTGCAATACATATTACGAAATATAAAGTTAAGTATGTTTCTGTTAACGACACATACGTATAAATTTTAAGTAATTTCTTCAAATTGTCAGAGATATTTAATCGAGTGTTATTGCTAAAAAAACTTCTGCTGTTGTCCATTCTCGCTCTCGTCCTAGCTGTGTCTTCTGTGTTTGCGATGTACTTTTACTTTAAAGACGATTTACCTAGCGTAGATGTTTTGCAAGACGTTCAGTTACAAACACCTATGCGAATTTATACCCAAGATGAACGTTTAATTTCCCAATATGGGGTCAAACGAAGAATACCAGTCACCTTAGATGAAGTCCCCGATACCTTAGTTCAGGCAGTTATCGCCACCGAAGATAGTCGTTTTTATGATCATATTGGTGTGGACCCTATTGGTGTGACTCGTGCGGTTTTGAATCTAATCTTGACCGGGGAGAAACAACAGGGAGCTAGTACTCTTACCATGCAGTTGGCAAGGGGTTTTTTCGGACTCACTCGTAAAAAAGAATACTCGCGTAAAATAAAAGAAATTTTTATTGCATTACGCATGGAACGAGAGCTGACTAAAGACCAAATTCTTGAATTGTATCTAAATAAGGTCGAACTGGGTCACCGAGCTTTTGGATTTGGTGCGGCTGCGCAAGTCTATTATGGAAAGAGCTTAAAGGAATTGAGTTTGGCGCAAATCGCGACGATCGCAGGGCTTCCGCAAGCTCCGTCTGTACTAAATCCAATTAGTCGACCCGATCGCTCGGTAGAAAGAAGACGCATCGTGCTTCTTCGAATGCTAGACGAAGGGTTTATCACTCGACAACAATTTGATGAAGCCGCCAACGAGCCGGTTACCGCTAAAAAACACGGGGCCGAAATTGAACTCTATGCTCCATATCTCGCAGATCTCGCATATAGCGAGATGATTGAAATTTATGGTAAGGAAATTGCCGAGACAAGTGGTTTTCGAGTTTTTACAACAGTCCAATCAAAGAAGCAAAAGGCCGCTCAAAATGCAGTCGTTAGGAACCTTCACGACTATGACGAACGTCATGGTTACAGAGGTGCTTTAGGCCGATTGTGGCACCCTATAGATGCACAGATAGTAGAAGAACAAGAATGGGAGCTCCCATTAAATGAAGAGCAGCTCGCGAGTTTGACTGTTCTTATGCAGAAAAAGCTAAACCAAATAAACATTAATCTTATTCGTCCAAGTGATGAAGAAATACTCGAGCACCTGAAATCAATAGAGCAAATTGGTGATTTACAGCCAGCGGTCGTTACACAAGTTTCAGAGCAAACGGCGCTAGTATTAACAACCGATGGTAATAGCATTGAGTTGCCTTGGGATGGTTTGGACTGGGCTCGTCCATACATAAGCGATCAAGCTCAAGGACCTGACCCTGAGACTGCGGCAGACGTGGTGCAGGAAGGAGAGGTGGTTTATGTTCGTCAACGCTTAAGCGATGGCGTTTGGCAAATTTCTCAATTTCCATCCGCTACGAGTGCTTTTGTCGCTCTAAATCCTTTCAATGGTGCGGTCGAGGCCTTAGTTGGAGGCTATAGTTTTGAACATAGCCAGTTCAACCGCGCGACGCAGGCTAAGCGTCAAGTAGGTTCTAATATTAAGCCCTTCATCTATGCTTCGGCATTAAATAATGGTTATACGCTTGCAAGCATAATTAACGATGCGCCTATCAACCAATGGGACGCATCATCAGGAGTTGCATGGCGGCCACAAAATTCTCCCGCCGTATATGATGGACCAATCCGTATGCGAGTCGCGCTAGGAAAGTCAAAGAACGTAGTTTCTGTGAGATTACTACGAGGAGTAGGTTTATCAAATACTCGTGACTATTTGACCCAGTTTGGCTTTCAACGCGACGAGGTGCCGCTTGATGAAACAATGTCACTCGGTTCAGGCGCACATACTCCGATGGAGGTTGCTAGCGCGATGGCAGTTATTGCGAACGGTGGGTTTGCAGTGCGCCCACACTTTATCGAGCGAATAGAGAATAGCTTGGGTGAGGTTATTTGGCGAGCTGAGCCACTATATGCTTGCGATCCATGTGATCATGTTGACAAAAACGGCAGTGCGGTCAAGATAGACAATTTGGATGATAAACAGACGCCTCCTGATAATGGCGATCAAGAAGTAGATATCGAATCACTATTGGCCGCCGAGTTTGCCACTGAGTCTGCCAAGCTGGAAAAACAAAGCGAAGAGATAACCTTGTTGAATTCGGCGCCGCGTGTAATAGACGAAGAAATCGCGTTTTTAATATCTGATATGTTAAGAACAGCGGTCCGTGGTAATGGTCGCTCATCAAATAATACCTACTGGGTCGGCACTGGCTGGCGAGCTAGAAACTTGCTTCAGCGCGATGACATTGGTGGTAAGACAGGCACTACAAACGATTCTCGAGACACTTGGTTTACTGGATACGCGGCCAATTTAGTTGCTAGCGCTTGGGTTGGTTTTGACGATAATAATCGTAAATTGGGGCGTGTAAGTCGAAATCAAAATCTGGTGAATAAAAATCCAACTAGGTTTAATTGGATAGGCAATGCCATGATTGGTGCAGAGGACGGCGCTAAGGCCGCTCAGCCAGCATGGATTAGGTTTATGAAAGAAGTGCTCGAAGGCGTGCCTGAAGTATCAAAATCGATTCCTGACGGAATTGTAAGAGTGCGTATTGACCGTGAGACGGGTCTGCTGACAAGAAGGACAGACGGTTCGTCGATGTTTGAATATTTCAAAAAAGGTACGGAACCAACCGCATACGTCGCCGATGACTCCCTTACTTTGCCCATAGAAGAAGATAATGATAGTGACGAAGCACTTGAACAACTCTTTTAATTTAATAAAAAAGAATGAATTATGTCCGTAAATGATAACTCACGATATTTATATACGCATTATGCGGGTCCAGCGCTGCTGGAAACTCCACTTTTAAACAAAGGCAGTGCATTTACAGAAAGAGAGCGAAAGTCATTCAATTTGCTTGGACTTGTTCCTCCTCGTTATGAGTCGATTGATGAACAAGTGGAAAGGGCATATTTGCAATACAGCAGTTTTGTGAGCCCTTTAAATAAACATATTTTTTTAAGGGCGATTCAAGACAACAACGAGACATTATTTTATCGCTTGCTGCAAAAGCATATTGAAGAAATGATGCCTATCATTTACACCCCTACGGTGGGTGAAGCCTGTGAACGCTTTTCTGATATATATCGCTCATCTCGTGGTCTTTTTATAAGTTACGAAGAACGCCACATGATGCAAGATATTATTCGCAATGCGACGAAGCGGAAAGTGAAGGTTATCGTCGTTACCGATGGCGAACGCATCTTGGGTCTTGGTGACCAAGGTATTGGTGGCATGGGGATCCCGATTGGAAAGCTTTCTCTGTATACGGCATGTGGCGGTATTTCCCCAGCCTATACTCTTCCTGTTATGTTAGATGTGGGCACGAATAACCAAAAGCTCTTAGATGATCCAATGTATATGGGCGCACGTCATCCTCGAATAGAGCAGCATCTCTATGACGAGTTTTTGGACATGTTCATCAAAGAAGTTACCAGCCGATGGCCAGAAGCAATGATCCAGTTTGAAGATTTTGCACAGCCAAATGCAATGCCCTTGTTAAATAAATACAGAGAGCAAGTGTGCTGTTTTAATGACGATATTCAAGGCACTGCGGCGGTTACATTAGGGACTTTGTTGGCCGCCTGCAAAACGAGTGGCAAAAAACTGTCTGAAAGAAAGATCGTTTTTGTCGGTGCAGGCTCTGCAGGATGTGGTATTGCGGAGATATTGATCCAACAAATGTTATTTGAAGGACTGAGCGATGAGCAAGCGCGAAAACGCGTATTCATGGTTGACCGTTTTGGCTTATTAACCGAATCGATGGAAAATTTGCGAGACTTTCAGGCTAAACTTGCGCAGCCAATTGATGTGATTGGTGATTGGGACTACAACTCTGACTACCCATCTCTATTGAGTTGCATTGAAAACGCTAAACCAGATATTTTGATAGGAGTTTCTGGGCAGTCAGGCTTGTTCACCGAGCAAGTGATTAAAACCATGGCGTTACATTGTGAGACCCCAATTATCTTCCCTCTAAGTAATCCTTCTAGGCAAGTCGAAGCGCGGCCACAACAAATAATTGAATGGACTGAAGGTAAGGTAGTGATCGCAACCGGCTCACCGTTTGATGCCGTGCAGTATAAAGATAAGTACTATCCAATTGCACAATGTAATAATAGCTATATCTTTCCGGGTATCGGACTTGGCGTCACCGTATCAAAAGCACGCTTGGTGAGTGACGAGATGATAATGGCTGCAAGTAATGCGCTTGCAGATGCGTCGCCTATGGTCAAGGAAGGGAGTGAATATCTTCTTCCCAGATTAACGCAAATTACTGAACTGTCTAAAAGGATTGCATTTTCGGTTGCGAAGACCGCAATGTCTCAGGGCCTCGCTTTAGAAATTGAAGATGAGATTTTGCAACAGAAAATAGACCAGCACTTTTGGAAAGCAGAGTACAGGCCTTACAAGCGGGTTAGTTGGTAAAAATTACTAGGGCCTGTTGGGACAATAGGTCTTATTTTTTAAAATGGCTTTTTGTACGCCAAGCTATTGCTAAAAAGTTCTGTATTTTATAGCTCGAGCATGAATACTTTTGAATTGCGGTCGTAATTGTATAAATCTCTCTTTGAGTTTGGTAGTTGGTCGATTGGTTTTTCAACAAAACCTTGTTCTAAAAACCAGTGGCTGGTCACTGTAGTTAGCACAAATATTTTATTGACCTGATTTAAGATAGCTTTATTTTTCAAAGCTTCCATCAGTCGTTCACCTCGGTTTTTGCCTCGATAGTCTCGATGTATAGCAACACAGCCGATCTCACCCATACGCTCTTCACTAAAGATATAAAGGGCTGCGCAGGCAATGATCATACCGTCACGTTCAATCACACTGTATTGGTCTATTTCGTTTTCCAAACGCTCCCTTGAACGAGGTAACAAAGCACCACTTTCTTCAAGCGGTTTGATCAGCTTCAAAAGCCCTCCTACGTCGTCGATAGAAGCACTACGCAATTGTTCGTAGTGCGTTTGCATTACAAGACTTCCATGCCCGTCACGCGTAAACAGTTCTTTTAACATCGCGCCATCGTGGTGATAACTAACACAGTGAGCGCGGTCGATACCTGCACTTACCGTATCTATCATGGCGCTTAGACAGGTGCTTTCAGCTTGCACTTGATTTTGTTTAATCAGTTCATTAATCCTATCTAACTCAATTGTGCGAATAAAGCGATCGTCTGAATATATGCCATCCATTTGAGAAAGCGTGATGATTTTATCCGCTTCTAGCGCAATGGCTGCCTGTGTAGCGACATCCTCATGTGAGAGGTTAAATACTTCGCCGGTTGGTGAATATCCCATTGGCGATAGAAGTACAATGGAGCCGTCGTCTAGTTGGTCTTTGATCCCTTCTACATCAATTCGTCGGACTGTACCGGTATGCTCAAAATCGATACCGTTTCTGACGCCAATTGGCTTGGCAATCACTAAGTTACCCGAACAAACTCTTATCCTCGCGCCATGCATCGGCGAATTGGGCAAACCCAGTGTCAATAAAGCTTCTATTTGGCTGCGCAGAGAGCCCGCCGCGTCTTTCACACATTCAAGTGTTGGTTTGTTGGTAATACGCAAGCCATCAACAAAATGAGCTTGAATTTGTCTTAGTGCCAAGCGCTCATCAATTTGTGGTCGAGCGCCGTGCACAATGATGACCCTAATCCCAAGACTATGTAGTAGCGCTATGTCTTGAATGAGACGTTCAAAGTTTTCGCTGAGAACGGCTTCGCCACCAAACATAATAACGAAGGTTTTTGCCCTATGCGCGTTAATATAAGGTGCTGAATTTCTAAATAACCTTATGCTGTCTTCGTGTGAAAGGGTCATACCGATTTATATCGCTCTGTTATTAAATGAATCATGAAATTAATCATTTTTTTATTGGTCACTAAGTTGCGCAAGATAATCACGGGCAATCGACAAGGCAGCAGTTACTTGCTTAATGCCGGTTCCGCCTAGTTGATTTCGTTTATTTAATACTGCGTCTAACTCAAGCCATGGGTAAATATCATCGTTGATTTCTGGATGAATAGCCTGAAGTTGTTCAATTGAGAGTTCTTCTAGGGCCAAACCTTTTTCGATTGCGGCGACAACCGCTTGGCCAGATATATCATGCGCCGTTCTAAATGGAATGCCCTTATCGACCAAGTAATCGGCTAGTTCTGTCGCATTTGCATAGCCTTGTTGTGCCGCTTTACGACATACCTCTTCATTTAGTTTTAAGCTGTTGAGCACCTCAACACCAATGCACAAGCAGATATGCCACTGATTTACCGTGTCAATCGCGCCTTCTTTATCCTCTTGCATATCTTTGTTGTAGGCGAGTGGTAAGCCTTTCATCGTGACTAATAAGGCTTGTAAGTGGCCAAAAACTCTTCCACATTTACCACGCATTAATTCTAGTGCGTCTGGGTTTTTCTTCTGTGGCATTAGCGAAGAGCCAGAGGTTACATCGTCTCCGAGTTGCAAAAAACCAGCTTCTCCTGAATTATAAAAAATCAGGTCCTCTGCTAATCGAGACATATGCATCATGCTCGTGCTAGCAACAAAAAGCAGTTCAAGTACGAAGTCACGATCTGATACTGCATCTAAACTATTTAAGCACGGTGAATCGAAACCAAGATTTTGTGCAATGGAATGACGGTCAACGTTAAACGTCGTGCCTGCTAATGCTCCGCTACCGAGTGGGCATTGATTCATTCGGCTTGTGAGGTCGTCGATACGACCTAAATCACGCTTGAACATCTCGACATAGGCCAAGGCCCAATGCGCGAACATGACTGGCTGGGCGCGTTGTAGATGTGTATAACCTGGTATTACCGCTTTATTGTGACGTTCAGCGCAGTTGACTAATGCTTGCATCATGTTGACGCAGTCTTGTTTTAAACCACGGAGATGGTTTTTCACCCACAATCTAAAATCAGTCGCAACTTGGTCATTTCTGCTTCGACCCGTGTGCAATTTACGGCCCAAATCGCCTAGTTCTTCTGTTAAGTAGGCTTCGACAAATGCGTGGATGTCTTCTTCTGGAGACTGGGAAAAGTCAATCTCATTTTGTTGTGCGCGTTGTTTCAAGGCCTGTAGACATGTTTCAATAGAAGCTTGTTCTTGCTCAGTCAATACGCCAGCGTTTTTGAGCGCTTTCGACCAAACGATTGAACCAAAGATATCCTCTGTAGCCATCACTTGGTCAAAAGGTAACGAATCGTTCACCTGTTTGAACATATCGCTACTGCCAGATTGAAAACGACCTCCCCATAATGCCATTGCCTTTATCCTTCCTGTTTTAATTTGTTTAAATAGCTGATTCTGCTAGATAAGCTAAAGAGCCTAATGAATCCTTCTGCGTGCGATTGGTCGTAAACATCGTCTTCACCAAAAGTTGCAAAGTCCTCAGAATACAAACTATTTGGTGATTGACGTTGAGTCACTGATGCCACCCCTTTGTAGAGTTTGACCACTACATCACCACTCACTAACTGAGCAAAGCTTTCGGCTGCAGCTAACAAAGAGTCATTCAAGGCAGTAAAATAGCGCCCGTCATACATCACGTGTGCATATTCGAGACCGACTTGCTCTCTAAATTTAAACGCAGACTTATCTAAGACTAAGCATTCTAAAGCTTTGTAAGCTTTCATTAAGATTGTGCCGCCCGGGGTTTCATAGCAGCCTCTTGATTTCATGCCTACAAGGCGGTTCTCAACAATATCAATACGTCCTACACCGTGTGCTGAGCCTAATTCGTTTAGCTTAACAAGAGCTTGGTATGGGCTTAATGCTTCATCGTTAATGGAAACAAGACAACCCTCTTTAAAGCTAAGTTTTACTTCTTGAGGTGTATTAGGGGCGTCCTCAGGGTCGACTGTCATAGTCCATATTTGTTTCGTTGGCGCATTCCAAGGGTCTTCTAATTCGCCTCCTTCGTGGGAGATATGCCACGCATTTGCGTCGCGGCTATAAATTTTCGTTGCAGATGCGCTGGTTTTAATATTGCGTGAAGCTAAATAGTCTAGCAAATCTTCTCTTGAAACCATGTCCCACTCTCGCCATGGCGCAATTACCGGCAAATCAGGCGCAAGAGCAGCAAACGCCCCTTCAAACCGAACTTGGTCATTTCCCTTGCCAGTGCATCCGTGGCAAAGGCCGTCGGCGCCGACTTTTCGAGCGATTTCGACTTGGGCTTTGGCAATAATAGGACGTGCCATAGATGTACCTAATAGATAATCATCCTCGTATACGGCGCCTGTCTTAACTGTTGGGTAAATGATGTCGCGAACGAACTCTTCTTTTAAGTCAACGATATGACATTCGCTCGCGCCAGAGGCAATGGCTTTTTCTTCTAGGCCAATCAGTTCCTCATCGCCCTGACCGACGTCGGCTGCGAAGGCAACAACTTCACAATCGTAGTTCTCTTTTAACCATGGCACGATGGCACTGGTATCAAGTCCGCCTGAATATGCTAATACAACTTTTTTAAATTTCGACATGTAACTAGTTCCTAATATTGTGTGATGTCTATCTTGCCAAGCAAGTAGCTCATAATTGCGTTTTGTGCGTGCAGACGATTACCAGCCTGCTGCATCAATAATGATTGTTCTGAGTCCATTAACTCGCCAGTAATTTCGAGGTCTCGGTGAGCAGGTTGGCAATGCATGACATATGATGCTTTTGCCTGAGTCATAAGTGCTTGATTAACCTGATATGGCATAAAGTGCGCTTTAATTTGCTCAAGCGGTGTGTCGTCCCCCATCGATAGCCAAGTGTCGGCGTAGATGACATCCGCAGAATCTAAAGAGCTGATGTCGTTGCTTATCTCAAAGCTCACGCCATTATCGCTTGCTAACCTAGCAACGAGCTGTGCGATATCTGCACTGATCTCATGCCCTTTTGGTGTTACCACCATTTGATGGCAACCAAGTAGTACACCCAAAATCAATAAGGAATGCGTCACGTTATTTCCATCGCCCACATAGGCCATGGTTTTACCTTTTACGCTTCCCATATTCTCGGCCATAGTGATGTAGTCGGCCAATGCTTGGCAAGGGTGATACATATCACATAACGCATTGATTACCGGAACGCTTGCACCTTCACTAAGTTTTTCTAGCGTACTGTGAGAGTATACGCGTGCCACGATCCCCTGAGCCCATTGGCTAATATTATTACCAACGTCCACTGGATCTTCGCGTTTTTCCAAAGCTTCGCCTTGACTGTCCACATAAACCATATGCCCGCCAAGGTTGTGAATACCAATGTCAAAACTGACGCGCGTTCTAAGCGAAGGCTTTTCAAACAAAGCCACGATGGATTTCCCTGCGAGCGGTTTCCCAAATGTCTCAGGTTTATTTTTTAATTCAATAGCAAAGTTCAGAAGATGATTTGCGTCTTCTGAAGTCCAATGTGAAAAGCTTAGTAGGTGCTGATGCATAAGGAGCCCTTAATAATTTCCTTATTGGTTAAGAATCCTTAACCGATTGTGTGTGCTGTATGTTAGGCGAGATCATACTGCCTTTGTTTTCTCGATTAACCAAAAGTTCATAAGCGTCGTTCCAGCTTGCAATGGTTACAGTTTGTCCAGTTTCTTTGGATGCTGCCATCGCCGCATTAACCTTTACAGTCATTCCATCCTTTATTGTACCGTCTTGAATAAGTGTATTGATAGTGTCTTCATTAAGTTGTTTTATGACTTCACCGTTCTTATCGAGTACGCCCGGCACGTCTGCGAGGAAATACAGTTGAGCTTTTAATAATTTTGCGATGCAAATGGCCGCATGGTCTGCATTAACGTTGTATAGCCTAGCATTTTGATCTCGACCGATAGAAGCGATCATCGGCGTCATATTGAGATTCAAAATCGAAGAAAGTAATCGCTCATCATTAGGTTCTGGTATACCAACTGCACCAATATTATTTGGGTGTTCATGGCATATAACACTGTCACCATCAGCTAAACTGAGGCCCACTGCAGAAATACCGTAAGTTGCACTTGTAGCGACTAGTTTTTTGTTAAGCTCTCCTGCTAGAACACCACTTACAATGGGCATGTGTTCGTCAGGACTTACTCTTAAACCCTCGCGTTTTATACTCTCTATACCAAGTTGCTGCATTCGTTCTAATACTTGGTCGCCTCCTCCATGAACAAGGATTACTGGTGAACCTTTGCTCTGCATGCCTGCAATAGAGCTTAACAAAGCTGAAGCGGTATTATTTTGAATATTTATCTGAGCATCGATACTTGAATCTGAGTTCTCGGCACTGGCTTTTTCTAGATCTTTGAAAAAACGTCCACCGACTTTGATGACGATCGGCGTTTTCATGATATCAAACCTGTTGAAGAAGGTAAGTCGAATGTTAAATTACAGCATTGGATAGCTTGAGATGAAGCGCCTTTCAGTAAGTTGTCTATCGCACTTGTAACGACAACACATTGTTTTTTGGGGTCGTAATTAAAGCTGATATCACAGAAACCGGTATGTGCTACTTGGTCAACTTTAGGCATCGATTCTCGTAGTCTCACCATTTTATGTTCGTTGTATGCATTTTCGTAAGCCTCTTTAATTTGCTCACTTGTGACGTCGCTCTTGGTGAACGCGGTTAGAGTTGCCAAAATCCCACGTTTGAAAGCGCCTAGGTGAGGTGTGAAAATTACTTCCGTACCACAATGTTCTTCTATTTCCGGGCCATGCCGGTGGTTGAGCACCCCATAGGCTTGTAAAGATACTTCGTAAAAGCTAGTGGTATTTGATGCTTTGCGTCCAGCGCCGCTAACGCCGCTGACCGCGTTGATTACGGGAGTATGGCTGAGTTCAAGCAAATCAGCTTCGATTAGAGGTTTAAGTGCGAGCAAACTCGCAGTGGGATAACATCCCGGAACCGCAATATAGTTAGCGCCTTTCATTGCGTCTGCGTTCCACTCCGCTAGTCCGTAAATTGCATTTTTAGCAAGTTCGGGGCTGGTGTGTTTGAATCCATAAAACGTTTCGAATACGTCAACATTTGATAATCTAAATGCGCCCGACAGGTCGAACACTTTCGCCCGACACGTTGGCGAGTTGGGATCGTTGGCGAGCGTCACAAACTTAGGTAAGACATCGTGGCTAAACTCATGTGGTGTTGCGAGAAAGACGGCATCAAAATGTTCGCTGGTACTGTGTATGTCTCGGTCACTAAAGGGATGAACAGGCAAGTCACATATGCCTTGCAACTCTGGGTGCACTTGATCAATACGCAGGCCAGTATATTGGCTATTTTCAGAAACAAAACACGCCTCAAGGCTCATTTTAGGGTGGCGAGTGATGAGTTTTACGAGCTCCGAGCCGGTGTATCCGCTCGACCCAATAATACATACTTTTAGCATATCTAAAATTCTTATAACTTCCGATAATATAAATAAAAAATGGTGTGTTACCGACTACTTGCTATTAAAACAAACAATCGGTAACACACCAAGAGTAATGTCGCTTATTAAGACTATAGATTAGACAGTTCTAACCAAAGCGAAGCGATCATAGGGAGAAATCTTTATTTAACATAAATTTATTCAATACAAATTTGAGTTCGCAGTGTTTTCATCAGTGCATGCAGTCGGCTAGATATCCATGTTCTGAATCAAACCCAAACGCCCAATCTAACAGGAAACTTCTAAACACTATGTATTAGAAAATAAACTCAAAGATTTGAGACTTTATTAACTTTTTATGTCAATTGGTTGCCATGTTACCATTAATTAATAATTATGCAAATTAAATGTATTTATATTCAAAAAGTATTGTTCTCATAATTACCTATTGAACTTATACAAAAGTATAAAAATAACGTAAATCAGGGGTTTGAATTACAAGTCACAGAAATTTGGTCGATATATGCACTAAGATTAAATGTGAAATTAAATACTTGTCCCTTCGCATGGAGTAGTAGTGTTATGCAAAAGCTTTTATCTAATGACAATATAAGTACCGAAGAACAAAAAACTTACTCGGTATTTAAAGCAGTGTTGGTTGTTCAGTTACTAATGGCAATTGGTATAGGATATTTGACAGATACTTTGCTGTTTGGCTTGTTATGCGGTTTGCTTATTATTGCATTGCCCGCTTTCTTGAGCGTTAAATCGCCGCATCTTGCACTAAGTCGACATGCAATGGCCATTGCTACCCAGTTGTTGGCGGCCTTGCATATACAGCAAACCCAAGGCATGACAGAAATGCATTTTCAAGTATTTGTGTTGTTAGCTTTTTTATCGTTTTTTCGAGACTGGCGCGTTGTTGTGTCAGGGACAGTTGTGATAGCTGTACATCATATCTTAGGCTTCGTTTCACAGCAAAGCGGTATGGGACTTGTTGTATTTGAAGACAGTCAACCCGCTTTTACAATTTTGTTGATCCATGCGGCATTTGCTATCGTTGAGTGTGGGGTCTTGTCCGTTATGGCGCATAAAGCCTCTGGTGAGCATAAAAAAGCAGTATTATTAGATCAAGCTGTTTCGAATATTGTGCAAACTGACGGGTCGCTTTTGCTCACCGAAGCAAACATTCCTAAAGACCAAGAGACAGCTTCTTTTAATTCCTTGTTAAAACATGTTCAGTCACTTGCGATTAGTGCCAGCAATGCTAGCAGTGAATTATTAAATATTTCTGATAAGGTAAAAGTTGCATCTTTCGAACTGGAAGGCACAGTTGGTGAACAAAATAAGCAGGTCGGCACAATTACAGATTCAATGCAGAGTATGACGATAAGCATTAGTGATGTGGCAGATTTGTCCAAAAATGCAAATACCGTCGCAGAAGCCGCGAACCAAAGTACAGAATCGACCAAAGACGCAATAAAAAGTAGTAGCAGTAATATCGAACAGCTTAAGGTTAAACTCGAAAGTACCTCCCAGGCTATTACCGATCTTAGTTCTAAATGCGAAAACATCGCTTCTGTTATGCAATCTATTAAATCAGTTGCTGAACAAACGAATTTGTTAGCCTTAAATGCGGCGATTGAGTCGGCCCGAGCGGGTGAGCACGGCAGAGGTTTCGCTGTGGTCGCTGATGAAGTGAGAAATTTGGCAATAAAGTCGAAAGAGAGTGTAGAGGAGATAGAGCACATCACTAGCATGCTTACTGAAAGCGCCCAGCATTCTGTATCAAATATGAATGATTGTGTTAAAGATGTTGAGTTAGCGGTAAATTCATCGAGAAGTGCAACGGATGACATGTCAAACGTCTCTTCCTCGATACAACAAGTTTCGAATGACGTTACGCATGTTGCTGACTCGGCAGGACAACAGGCAGCCGCTAGTCAAGAGATCATGAAATCGACTGATTCATTAAATCAGTTATTTTCGAATGAACAACAGCAAGTAAATACCTTAAAATCTGATGTCGAAGAGTTAAGTAAGTTGGCGGACGAATTAAATGGAAAGCTTTCTGCTTTTAAGCTGGCTTAGCAAAGCTTATTATCGTACCTGCATTCGAAATTATGTAAGTGAGTTAATTAGTGGGTAATAATCTAGCTAAGTATTATGCGGGTTTAGTATTTGTTTGGTTTATTGTGTGTTCAGCACTAATATTCTGGCTAGGGACGGCGAACAAATCATCTTTTGATAGTGATATGCGTTTATCACAAGCTATCATGGACCTCGACTTCGAAAGCGACTTTATTGCCTTAGTCAGTCAAGGTTCATCGCAAGTGAATTCAAAAACAGTGATTAACTTCGTCCAAGAGGACTGCTACTGTGAGTTTTTGGCACGAGAGCACACTCAAAATATTGAGCAACTAGCTTTGTCCTTGGGATTCAAGCACCTCACTCTAAATATCAATAACTATCCAGCACTCAAGGCCTATGTGCCGTCTACTCCAGCGGTAGCTGTAGTCAGTGGCGATCAAAAAATGGTTTATTTGGGGCCTTATTCTAGAGGTGTAGGCTGCTTTTCAAACACGGGTGAAATTAATTCGGTGTTAGAAAAATATAATGCAGAAGCGATCAAAGCCTCGATACAAGAAAAGCCTTCACAAATTTTACCAAGCACTATCATAGATACGGACGCAATGGGATGCTATTGCTCAACCTAAGCTAATTCTGACTTTTACGTGTTCGACTCTTGTCGTAGTTCTATATCGCTGGCAAAAATACGATAGTAATATACCGACTAACAATTTACTTAGTAGACGTTTTTGACAGGTATTTTCCCTGTTCAGATATGGTAAGGCAGGTATGTATGCAGTCAATAGTAATCGTCGGCGGTGGGGCTGGTGGCTTAGAACTAGCTGTGAAGCTAGGTCGATACTATCGAAAGGCACAAACTAGTGTAGTGCTTGTAGATAAAAGTCGTACGCATGTCTGGAAACCTCTGTTGCATGAAGTTGCTGCAGGCTCCTTAGACGCTAATATCGACGGCGTTGATTATTTGGCTATTAGTCAGAAAAACGGGTTTCAATTTCAATTAGGTGAACTAGTAGGAATCGACCGAGAGGAGAAAAAGATTGCTCTAGCCCCCTTGCTCGACCAACAAGGAAATGAAATTTTAAATGCTCGTTTCCTAAATTACGACACACTGGTCTTCGCATTAGGTTCTGTCACTAATGATTTTGGTACACCGGGCGCATTCGAAAATTGTATTTTTCTTGATTCAGTCGACAGTGCAAAAAATTTCCATACCCGCTTATTGAACGAATTTCTCAAATTACAAGCTAACGACAACGATGAATCCTTAAGTATTGCGATAGTAGGCGCTGGCGCAACAGGCGTGGAACTTGCGGCCGAACTTTATAAAACCGCCGAGTTACTGAGATCCTACGGTTACACCTCTGTTTCAGCCAAACGTTTAAAAGTGACCCTAGTTGAAGCCGGTCCTCGCCTCCTACCAGCTTTACCAGAGCGTATTTCTCAAAATGTGGCTTTGGAGTTAAGCAAACTTGGTGTAAATATTCGTCTGTCTACCGCAGTTTCAGAAGTAGAGAAGGATGGTTTGAAAACAAAGGGCGGCGATTTTATATCAAGCTCAATGTCAGTATGGGCGGCAGGCATAAAGGCTCCCGATTTCTTATCTAAATTAGACGGTCTTGAAACAAACAGAATAAATCAAATTGTCGTAGACTCGAGGTTTAAGTGTAAGAGCGATGATAGTATTTATGCGATCGGAGATTGCGCGCACTTTATCATGCCCGATGGTTCTAAGGTGCCACCTAGAGCTCAATCTGCGCATCAAATGGCCAGTTGCCTGTTTAACAATATTCGTCTCGCAGAAAAAGGCAAGCAGCCAAAAGATTATCATTATGTTGATTATGGCTCATTAGTGTCACTTTCCTCTTATTCAACTATTGGTAGTTTGATGGGGAACTTAACTAAGGGCAGCGTATTTATCGAGGGGCGACTTGCTCGGCTTGTGTATATCAGTCTATATCGAATGCATCAGTTAGTCATATTTGGCAAAATCAAAACTTTTTTATTCATGGTATCTAATCGTATTAATAAGCGCTTACGTCCAATGCTTAAATTGCATTAAGTACCAAGTAAACAGCCTGACTAGGATAAAAAAGCATGCTCGAGAGCATGCTTTAAAGGGGAGGTGTTTCATGGACGGAAAGTAATAAAGAAGATATTGGTGTTCTGCCTTTATTGACTCTTAAATTCTAAAGTCAGCCTTACGGCCTTTTCCTTTTCTTTTCTTTTGTATTTTTTGCATTTTTGCTAATTGAGCCTCTGTCAGTAATGCCTTGGTATCGAATCTTGCCTTTATCATCAATAAACCTTGTTCAATCATCATAGCTTGCTGAGCATCTAATAAGTCACGAAATTCGCCTTCATTAAAGTTCTGCGCTTGTAAAAGGTTTCGCTTATGTGTTTGAAATTGAAGCCTACTAGCCGCGAGTGATTTATTAGCCGCTTTAGTCCTCTCATGGATCTCTATCCATGTGGCTTGTTGAGATTCGCTGAGCTTTAAGACCTTTGTTAGACGTTCAAACCTTAGCGCCTGTTGGTTTTCACGATTTTCTTTTTGTTGCGCTTTTATCGCTGTGAGCTTTTCTATTTGTTCTTCTGTTAAGCTTTGGTATATCGCATGCTCTGCCTCAGCTCTATTGATGTCTATTTCGCGCTTAGCGTTTAATTGTTCAAGCAGCGTTTGTCTAGCGAGCTCTTCATCCCAAACAGGCAAACTCATGAGGGCTTTCATTTGATGCTTGATATTATTGCCTTCACCTTTGTAGACAGAGTTGTCTTCTCTGCTTTGTTTGATGATGTTACGGATGGTTTGTCTTTGCTCTCTTGTCAGCTCAAGTTGTTTATATATTTTCATCATATGCAACCCCGCTTTCTCGTTTGGCTGCATACCATCATGGGGCTTTGCAATGACGTTGACGTTCATGCTAATTAATAAAATTAGTGAAGTGATAAGTTTATTCATTTGTTATTCCTCTATTGCTTTATCGCATTATGCTAGTCTAAAAAGGACTTAGCCTTAGACGAGTTCATAATAGAATATTTGATGCAAAGTAACGCCAAGAGAGTGTAAAGCTTTTGTAAAGGTAATTACCATTAATGACAATACTCGTAAACTGTATAAAGAAAAAGATTAAAAGAACATGTATGTATGAATAAGTTGATAATCATCGATGATGACAAAGCTCTTACTGAGCTTTTAAGTGACTATTTAGAATCCCAGTCTTATATGGTTGAGGTATACAATAACCCGCTGAGAGGAATAGATGCCCTTAGTCAGCAGGATTTTGATGCGCTACTTTTAGATGTAATGATGCCTGATTTAGATGGCTTTGAGTGCCTCAAGAAAATACGTCAATTTAGCGTAGTGCCTGTGATAATGTTGACTGCTAAAGGAGATGACTATGACAAAATCTTGGGTTTAGAGTTAGGGGCTGATGATTATTTGGCGAAGCCTTTTAATCAACGCGAGTTACTAGCTCGCATTAAAGCGCTGATCAGACGACAGCAAATTAATGACATTAAGGAAAGCCCTCAACACATTTCAATTCACAATATTTTCGCCAACGAGTTAGACCACAGCGTGCATGTCAACGAACAGTCACTAGATGTAACCGCGACTGAATTTGCTTTATTGCTCTCTCTTATGGCGAGCCCTGGCCAACTAAGAAGCAAAGAATACTTGTCTGAAAAAGTACTTGGTCGGCGTTTATCAGCTTTTGATAGGAGTTTGGATATGCATATCAGCAATATACGTAAAAAGTTATCTGCACATGGTGTACAAAATGTTATCAAAACAGTACGAGGTAGCGGATACCTAATGCAGCGAGAGGCAAAGTAAAAGTGAAAAGACTGAGCATTGTGTTCAATCCGTTTAACTCGCTCTTTGGACGAATTTTTGTTTGGTTTTGGTTAGCAATTATCATGATGGTCACGCTTAGCTTTTTTGTGGCTCGGTTGATTGCACCAAATATCGAAATTAGTGCAGTAAATGGCAAAGAACTCGCTGTTGCTAAACGCAAAGCTCAGCAAATTGAAGATTTCTTTGAGCGTGACCTGGGCGTAGACAGAGCCTTAAGGCGCGTTGGTATGAGGGGACAATGGCTTCTTATAATTAAGGATACTCAAAGCGGAAGAGTTTGGTCTAACGTTCCGTTGCCAATGCAAAAACGCGCTGACTTTCTCGACGAAATTGAGGGTATTGAAGGAGCCGTATCGATTAGGTTCCGTAATATGTTATTTACGGGGCCAATTAAGTTTGGTAATACCATTAGTGAAATACAGACTTATCAGCTATTTGTAGGTCGTCTTTTACCGCATTCACAGCGTCCTGCTTTCGTTATTGGCTCAAGCTTTTTTATCTTTTTGCTAGTTGGCACTTTATGCTGCTTTGGGATAGCTTTAACCATTACCAAACCAATTAAAAAGTTACAAACGCTCAGTCAAGACTATGCTTCAGGTAAACAACCGCCAGAATATCAAGACTTAAAGGTAAGAAAAGACGAGATAGGCATCTTATATTCAGACATGCTGAGTATGACGCAAAAATTAAACAGTAGCTTATCGCAGCAACAAAGCTTAATGGCCAACATATCACATGAGTTAAGAACGCCTTTGACTCGCTTGCAACTCGCGATGTCTATGTTGAGCGATTTGAGCAATAATGAAGAAAATAAACAAAGAGTTGATAAATATATAACCCGAATGGAAAAAGACATTCAGCTCATGGATCGGCTGATTGGTCAGGCATTACTCATTGCCAGACACAAATTATTTATCAATGAGCCAAAAGAGCAAACTCTAGATGCCACTACAGCAAAATCCAAGATCTTAAATTTCGATAGACAATCTTTGATTCCCTTGCTATCGAGTTTAATGCTTGATTTAGAATTTGAAGCGAAAGCTCATAGAAAAAAAATGATTTACAATGCACAGGTAACCGATGATTGTGAGCTTGAGATCCACACAGAAAGCTTTATTAGTGTGATTGAAAATGTTTGTCGCAATGCCATCAAATATTCGAAAGAAACGGTCCGAATCAAATTACAAAAGCATAGTCTTAACGAAAAACATGGTGTTAGTTTTATTGTTGAAGATGATGGAAATGGTGTAAATGAAGATGAAATAGGTCTCATCTTTGAACCTTTTTACCGAGCGCAAAAAGAGAATGTTGAACAGGGAACTGGACTAGGGCTTACCATTGTGAAAACGGGCGTCGAGCTCCATAAAGGCTCAGTAATGGCAAGCCGCTCTGATTTAGGCGGCTTGAAAGTGACTCTTTTTTTCCCTGACTTTCATGTAAAGGTTGATAGAAAGAAGGCTTAGGTAAGTGAAAAATGAGTATTAATCTGTGTGATTATATAATCTGGAGCAATGTTTAGGTGGCGCAGGCTAGGTATGTTAGCTCTGAAAGCGAGCTTTTGGGCACAACAGAATATAAAGAATCGTGCGCTTTTCGCTTTTATGAACGAAATGTGAGCACTGGATTTTGGGTTTCTCAAGATGGTCTAAGTATTCATTATCAGTACTGTTGTAAAGAGTCAAAGCAAACGCTAGAAGATAGTTCAGGGAGCGAAGTTGACAAGAAAGATAATGGGACCTTAGATGATAAAACTCAGGAAAATAGTCCAAGTTCTCAAGCCCCTGAGTCGTCAACCCGAGTCCCGCTGAAAGGATACATTGTCTTATTGCAAGGTCGCTCAGAGTTTTCATCGAAGTACTTTGAGTTAGTGTATGAGTTTGTTCAAAATGGTTACTTTGTATTTATGATAGATCATAGAGGCCAAGGTGCTTCGACTAGGGAATTATCAAACCCTCACATTGGTTACGTCCGCCGTTTTCAGAACTATGTTGACGATTTACACAGTATTGTAAGCAAGGTGTTTTTACCCTTGTGCGATTCAGCTCCTATGTTACCAAAATATTTAATTTGTCATTCGATGGGCAGTGCTATAGGTGCTTCCTATGTTGTGCAGCACCCAGCTATATTCAGAAAGATTGTGTTCAATGCGCCAATGTTTGGGATAAAGCTTCCGTTGCCTGAGCTACTGGTGTTGTTTATTGCAAAATTGACGCGTCTCTTTCATAGTGGGAAGACGTATTTTCTCGGGCAATCAGATTACCAAAATATCGCATTCTACAAGAACCGCTTAACTAGCAGTAAAATTCGTTATGAAATATTTAGGCATATGCTGGGAGAGCAACCACAGAATCAGCTTGGCGGTATTTCAGTAGAGTGGCTTATTCAGGCAGTTCAGTGCATGCGTTTTGTTCGTTCTAACGCGCACCAAATAATGCAGGACATACTAATCCTGCAAGCAGAAAACGAACAAATTGTTGATAACAATAAAATAAATGAAACCATTGAGCGTTTTCCCAACGCGAAGCTGGTATCGGTGCCCAATGCTCAACATGAAATCCTGTTTGAGCAAGATGCTATAAGAGGCTTTGCACTTACTCAAATCCTCAATTTTTTAGAGTAATTATGGTCTTATCTTTTGAAAATCTGTACTTTTGTAGTGCGATTCTGCAATAAACATAAACATACAACGAGTTATACTAAGGAAATGCAACAAGCATGTTAGATATTGTCTTATATGAGCCAGAAATACCGCCAAATACTGGAAACATCATTCGCTTATGCGCTAACACAGGTTTTAAGTTGCATTTGATTGAACCACTGGGTTTCGACTGGGATGAAAAAAAGGTAAGAAGAGCTGGCTTAGACTATCACGAATTTGCGCAAACGCGTCTTTATCCAAATTTACAAGCTTATATAGAGCAACAAAAACCAGAGAGAATTATTGCCTGTACCACTAAAGGCAAAGCATATCATCACCAAGTACGTTATCAGAAAGGCGATACCCTGTTGTTTGGTCCTGAAACCAGAGGTTTGCCAACGGATGTGATTAATAGCTTGCCCGAGGAATGTCGCGTTCGTATACCGATGGCTGCTAACAGTAGAAGTATGAATTTATCAAACGCGGTTGCCGTCTTCGTTTATGAGTCATGGCGGCAACTAGGCTTTGTGGACGCGATTTGAATTAGTCAGAGATTTAACCAAAGTGTCCACAGAATACTAAGTGAAAATTGTAAGTGCTATTTGCTAGGGCTAAAAGGGTCTAACAAATGCAATACCCAAGATGTAAGACTTATGACTCCCGACGAAATCGATGGCGAAAGTTGGTTCGATGCCAAAATCGCCGATGTGGTATTCATAGGCCATACTTATGCGCGTTAAATCTTCGCTGTGTGGATGATCACCACCAATCTCTTCTTTTCCGAAACCCGCGCCAAGCCGAATGTAGCTGGTAGGGTGATAAAATAACTCCGCAACTTTTATAGTAATACCATCTCCATGGTGGGCATCGTCAATTTCCTCATAAACAAAGCCCGCGCCCCATTGAGGAGTGAATTTATATTCATATTCAAATCCATAAGTGAAGTCAGTTGAATCAGGGCTTTTTGTGTATCCTAAAAATACAGCAGGATAATGTTGTTTGTTTGTCGCCGCATAGCTACTTACACTAAAGATAAGTGTCACTAAGCTATATGCGGTAATAAGCAAACATAAGCTAATAAAACGGATACAGTTTTTCATTTGTTTAACTTCCTAAATTCGCGAATGCCCTTATAAAAGCGCATTCATAAATAATAAACAGAGTTGCTCAGACTAAATAGACGGGCAGGTGATTGAACAGGATTCTAGCGAACATTTTAATTATTCACGTTTTATGTGGAATCGAGCTCCGGATATTAGCGGAACTAATGCTTGAATTAAAATTATACTTTAGTTTAACGTGAGTCGAAAGTTTATAGGCTGTTATTCAAGTCTACTGCCAAGCGCGTTTGCTTGCGAAAAAGCTTTTACATACGGGTCTTCGTAGTCAAGAATCGACCTACTACCTACTAAAGATGCCGTACTTACTACTCTGACTTCTGTTCGCGACTTAAAAGGGCAACTGCAGCTTCTTTGGCAGATTTTCCTTCGTAAAGTACCTTGTAAATTTGTTCACAAATTGGCATTTCAACCGCTTTCTTAGCCGCAAGAATATGAACTTCTTCTGTGTTCCGAAAGCCCTCTACTACTTGGCCAATACTATTTATCGCATCTTCAACGTTCATCCCTTGTCCCAAAGCAAGGCCAAAACGACGATTTCTAGACTGGTTATCAGTACACGTTAGCACTAAGTCGCCCAAGCATGCCATACCAATAAAGGTGTCGTTACTGGCGCCAATTGCAAGTCCAAGACGTTTCATTTCTGCCAAGCCACGAGTAATCAGTGCAGTCCGTGCGTTTGCACCAAAGCCCAATCCGTCAGCCAAGCCTGCGCCTATTGCAATGACGTTTTTAACCGCTCCACCCAACTGTACGCCAATCATATCTGGATTCATATAAACACGAAAACAGTTTGGGTCATGAAGTAAATTACCAAATTCTTCAATAAGTGTTTCGTCTGGGCTCGAAAGAGTAATTGCAGTGGGTAAGCCTGCTGCCATTTCTGCTGCAAACGTTGGACCAGAGAGTACCGCAAGTGGGATGTGCTTAGGCAGTATGTCTTGTGCAATTTCCTGCAGTAGGCGCCCCGTTTTTGGCTCTAGTCCTTTACTTGCCCATATCACCTTATGATGCGCCTTTAAGAGAGGTGCTATCGTTTTTATACTTGCTGCAAATGCATGGCTTGGCACAACAATTAAAATGTACGTACTATTGTGGATACTGCTTTCGAGATCTGAAACTGGCTGCAATTTTTCTGGGAAGGTAAAATCAGGTAAGTAACGTATATTTTTTCTCGCGACCTGCATCGCTTCAATGGCTTTATGATCGCGGCCCCACAAAAAGGTATTTAGACCATTTCTCGACAAGCAAAACGCCAATGCAGTGCCGTAAGAGCCTGCACCTATCACGGTTGTGTTTGTATTACTCATTTGCAGCATCCTTATTGTTTTTTTTATTGCGATCACGATTTAACCGCATCAAACAATACTCAGCAAGTAAAAGTCTGATATACAAAAAAGCTGAGCAATAAGCTCAGCTTTTATAATGCCACATCTAAGGTAGCAATCTTAAACAATTACGCGTCTAATTTCTGTCCAGAGGCAGCTTGCTCTTCTTGACGCTTCTTAACATAGGCAGCGAATATTGCATCAAAGTTTACTGGCGCAAGGTTTAATGCAGGGAAGGTACCTCTATTCACTAAGTTAGATACCGTCTCTCTAGCGTAAGGGAACAACATATTCGGGCAATAAGACCCTAACATGTGAGCTTTGTTATTTTCCGGCATTTCACCTACGGCAAAGATACCGGCTTGTTGTACTTCACATAAAAAAGCCGTTTCGTTTGCATTCGTTGCAGTCACTGTTACCGACAACACTACTTCGTATAAATTAGGTTCAAGTTCTGCAGTACGAGTATCAATGTCTAGCTTAACTTCTGGTTTCCATTCATTTTTAAATACAGCTGGCGAATTTGGTGTTTCAAAAGAAATGTCTTTGGTAAAAATTCGTTGAATGTTGAATTGAACTTCTTGAGGTTGTGGAGCCGCTTGTGGACTAGCTTCTTCAGCCATAAATAATTTCCTATTTTATCGTTGTATGTGACACAAAGAACATCCGGGAGCAATATTTACCGTACGTTCTAAAATTTTCGTTAACTCTGCAACAGAGCGTTTAGTTTGTCGCTGGATTCTAATGCGAACAATTCGTCGCATCCGCCTACATGGACGTCGCCGATAAAGATCTGCGGAACCGTTCTTCTCCCTTGTGCCCGCTCTATCATAGTGGGACGTAATTCAGGGTTTTTATCTATCGTGAATTCTGAATATTCAACGCCTTTTGCTTGCAACAAAGCTTTCGCCCGGTGGCAATAAGGGCAATAACCCGTGGTATAAATTTCCACTTTTTGCATAAAACCCCCTCGGTTTGTTTACTTGTTAAGAGGTAACCCTGCACCTGTCCAAGCGCTAATTCCACCAGACAGAACATATACTCGAGAAAAGCCATCTTTCACCAGCTTACTCGCGGTGCTTGAAGCCAGATTACCCATCGCGCAAACAACTATAATGGGTTGTTCTTTTTGTTTTTCAAGTTTTTTAAAGTTACCTTCTCGGACTTCTTCTGGTTTTAATTGCCTGGAGCCAATAATATGACCATTTTTAAAGTCTTTTGCAGGTCGAACATCCAATACAATAGCTTCTTCCTTGTTTATCAACTGAGTCGCTTGATGATTATCAATACTCTTGCTTTTAGATAGCAATGGAGAGATAAACGAATACGCGAGCATTACGACTAAAGCCAGCCAGATACCGGATAAGATAAAGTTGTCACCTGCAAAGGTCGTTAGTTGTTCCATTACTTGGGTACTCGCTTGTATGATTAAAAAGTTGAAAGTCAAAAACGCACGGAATTATATATAAACCATGATCAAAAAACAGCATTAGTATTATCAAAGCTGCTATTGCGATAGTTTTAGTGCTTGTTCAATACGCTCATTGTGCATAAATTATTAGTCCTAGAACTATGGTTTTTCAGATTAGGTGCGTACAATAATAAAGAAATGACACTCAATCCGATCAATAATTCAGGACTGATATGACTGTAAATACACAATCTGACGCAAAGAAAAATACATTAGCCTTATTTATACTCGATGGATGGGGCTACCGCGAAGATACTGAAAACAATGCAATTGCTGCAGCGAACACGCCAAACTTAGACGCATTATCAAAAAATTATGCGTCTACGCTTATATCTGGCTCTGGACTCGATGTGGGTCTGCCGCATGGGCAAATGGGTAATTCAGAAGTAGGGCACGTTAATCTTGGGGCAGGAAGAGTTGTTTATCAGGACTTTACAAAGATCACCAAATCCATTGATGACGGTGACTTTTACGATAATGAAGCATTAATAGCAGCCATCGACAAGGCAAACAAAAACCAGCGGGCAGTTCATATTATGGGCCTTTTATCCGATGGTGGTGTGCATTCACATCAGGATCATTTGTATGCCGCAATTAAATTGGCACAAGAAAAGGGCGCTAAGAAGATTTATCTACACGCTTTTTTAGATGGGCGTGATACTCCTCCGCAAAGTGCTACCGAGTATATTGAACAAGCCATATCGGTATGTGATAGCGCAGCAAACGCACATTTCGCAACTATCGTAGGTCGATACTACGCTATGGACAGAGACAATCGATGGGATCGCGTTCAAAAGGCATACGATCTTATTGTTTCTGGTAAAGGTGAGCATCAGGCTAAAAGCGCGCGAGACGCGATAGAAGCGAGTTATGAGCGTGAACAGAATGACGAATTTGTGCAAGCAACCGTAATTGGTGATTATGAGGGTATTCAAGACGGTGACGCCGTTCTTTTTATGAATTTTAGAGCCGATAGGGCGCGAGAACTTTCACATGCAATGATCGATCAAGAGTTTTCTGGCTTTGAGCGTAGCAGATTTGTAAAAACTGAATTTGTCATGCTGACAGAATTTGAGTCAACGCTAAAAGCTCCAGTTGCTTTCCCTACCGAGAATTTAGAAAACGTAATGGGAGAGTGGCTTGCAAATTTAGGAAAAACACAGCTTAGGATATCTGAGACCGAAAAGTTTGCTCATGTAACGTTCTTTTTCAGTGGCGGTAAAGAAGATGAGTTCGAAGGAGAAGAGCGTATACTAATTCCATCTCCTGATGTAGCGACCTATGATTTACAACCAGAAATGAACTCTGAAAAGTTAACAGACGCCATTGTAGACGCGATTGAGGAGGGCAAGTTTGACGTCATTATTTGCAACTTCCCAAATGGTGACATGGTTGGTCATACTGGTAAATTTGATGCTGCAGTAAAGGCTTGTGAAGCAGTCGATGCGTGCATTGGACGGATTGTAGATGCACTTGCTAAGAATGACGGTGAGTGTTTGATTACGGCTGATCACGGTAACGCCGAAAAAATGCAAGACAGTCAAACAGGCGCACCGCATACGGCTCATACGAGCGAACCGGTTCCTTTCATTTACTATGGACGTAAAGCCTGTGCTAGGGCAGACGGGACGTTGAGTGACGTCGCCCCAACCATGCTGTATTTAATGGGACTAGAGCAGCCAGAGCAGATGACCGGTAAATCGATACTGACATTAGATTAGATTTGAACCAAACGATATTCCGCTACACGTGGTCCATATGACCGCGTGTACGCATTTAATGTCGTACTTTTGTTTGGTTTTATAGTAATGTAATGAACATCGCCAGTTTGCTATTTTAAATACCCATTAGCATTGTGAATAACAGCCATAAAAACACTTTTAACCACCATTGGTCAATGTTGAAGCTCTCAGCCTGGCGAAAATACTTATGCTTTTTTTTCGTGTATATCATTGTGAATACACCGTCCTTTTCGCAAAGCGAAACCAAAGAACTAGAGACCATTCAAGATCTCATTTTGAAGACTCAAGAAAATCTCGAAAAAAAGCTTAAGGATTCTGAAAGGATCCGAGAAGAACTTAAGCTAGCTGAGCTCAGAATTGCAGAAACCGCTACTCAGTTGAATAATACTGACAAAGAACTGATTGAGGTTAGAACCAAGAAAGAAGCCCTAGAGGCAGAAAAAAACACGCTTTCTCAAAAAATAAAAGGTCAGCAAAGCGCTCTTGCCACACAAATCAAAAGCGCTTACATGGCCGGTGATTACGATTTTGCAAAAATGATTTTTCATCAAGACGAAGCTAGCAAGTTTGAACGAATATTGACTTACTACAAGTACCTCAATGCCGCCCGGCAGGAGCAAATTGAACAATTTAGATTTCTTGTAAGTTCTTTGGAAAATGTTGAGGTCGAACTTGATCAACAAGCGCAAGAGTTATCTCGCTTGCTTGATCTTCAATCGAGTCAATCAAAAACCTTGATTGGACAGCAGCAATCTAGGTTTGAAAAGCTACGTGAACTCGAAGGTGAGATCGAAAGTGAGCAAGAGCGAGTTAAACAACTTCAAGATCAGGAGAACGATTTACTCGCCGCTATTGAGCAAGCAGAAAGAGAGGCAGAAAAGGCGCAAAAAAATAGGGAGACACAGGATTTAAAAGGGCTCGCTCAAATAAAAGGTCAATTACTGACGCCTGCGCAAGGACGACTTAGATCATTGTTTGGAAAGCGTAGACAAGGCCAAGTGCGCTGGAAAGGAATTGTAATTGAATCTCGCGCGGGTTCGAATGTGGTCGCCGTTGCCGATGGCGTGGTTCTTTATTCAGACTGGCTTAAAGGCTTTGGCTTAGTTACCATCCTTGACCACGGGAAGGGTTACATGAGTGTTTATGGTCGTAACCAAGCCTTGTTAAAAAACGTTGGCGACTATGTATTTGCGAACGAAAGTATTGGCTTAGTTGGCAATAGCGGCGGACAGTCACGCGCCAGTTTGTACTTTGAAATAAGACATAAAGGCAAAGCCTTGAATCCCATCGCATGGCTCGCAAAATAATCACCCACCTAATAACAAGGCCCGTCACTTAATATACGGTCACTTAATATACAGGCACTTAATATACGCATATTCAATCACAAGCAATGACTGACTAAGTTAATGGTTTCGTGACGAAGGAAAATGCGTATGAGGACTGTGGCGATACTTCCATTCAATTGCTCTCACTCAAGCGCTTTCAATCAAATACTCTTACTGTAAGGTGATACATATAAGCAAAAAAATTCCCCACAAGTCATTGATAAACTTGAGGGGAATTATATTTTTGCTAAGCGTAATAGCCTACTGTTTTATAGCCTGGACTATTCCAACCTAATTGCATCGAATAAAATATCGACTTGAGGGTATTCACCATTACTGTCAACTGGGTTCCACAGAGCAAAAGGAATGGTGACTTGGTCTAAGCTAAGTCCTTCAGACACTATGTCAGACACAGGTATTCGATACTCTTCCCAGCCATTACCTAAATCAGTTGAAGAGTAGTTAACTAGGAACATAGAGGCAGCACTGCCATCATCACCTTCCAGTTTAACTTCCAAGTTTGCAACAACATCAGGCTTTTTGATTGCAAATACTAACGCACCATCGTTGTATAAGGTCAAATCTACAGGCGTTTCGATATTAATCCAACCACCGCCGAAAGCACCACCTGGATATGAAAACTGCACGCTTTGTGCACCGTCAATGGCATCTTCTGAGTTTGACCAACTAGGCTCACCACCGGCGCCAAAGCGGTTAAGCTGAAGCTCGGTACCGTAGTCAGTGAATCCGGCTTGAATTGCTTCGTTTGCGTCAGCAGTACCGGCCGAACCACCGACAGTTTCCTCATTCACATCGACTGGCGGAGCAGGTTCAGCTACAAAGTCATCCCGCTGATAAACCCTAACGTAATCCACGTACATTGTTTGCGGAAACACCGTTGTGCTATCTGGGCTACCAGGTAAGGTACCTCCAACTGCGACATTTAAGATGAAGTGAAAACTACGTTGAAACTCCTTCATGTCATCTTTAATGGCCAGTTGGAATGCTTGTTCGCCATTGACATACCAGGTAATAAACTCTGGAGTCCAATCAATCATAAATTCGTTATAGCCGGCACTAAAGCTTTCATCGTTGAAGTAATCTTGTCCAACAAAGTTATATTGTTGGTCGCCGTTTACGTAATGTACGGTATGGAAGGTTTTATCAGGTGTGTCACCGGTTAGCTCCATTATGTCAATTTCACCAATGCCCGGCCAAATGACTTCGTTAGCGTCACCTAATAACCAAAATGCTGGCCAAATACTTTGTGTTTCCGGTAATTTCATTCGGCCTGTAATTTTACCGTATCTGACACTCACTAAGCCTGAAGAGTTGAGACGAGCAGAAGTATATCCACCATTCCCGTCTTCTCGTGCAGTGATCATGAGTACAGAATTACCATCGTCTTCGCCGATCGAGGCGTTTTCTTCATTATCGGTATAGATTTGTAACTCTTGATTACCCCAACCAGGTATGCCAGCCTCGCTTCCATCGCCTAGTTGTAAACCCCAGTTGTTACTATCAATCTCTGCTCCGTCGAATTCATCTGACCAAACTAATGAATATCCTTCTAGGCTTGGAGAGCTTACTGGGGTTCCTTCGCCACCCGTTATTACTTTCTTCAGACTGACGTTGCTTATGTTTACATTGCCGACAGCCGCACCTAAATCAAAAATAATTCTATTGTTCTCATCGCCAAACGCCTGACCACTGCCGTCATCCACTGTATCTAGTGTTAACTCAAAGCTCTGCCACTCAGTGGTTAATGAGACTTCTTCTATGTTCGCAAGGAATGGAGCATAGTTAAGCCCAATACCAGCAATAATTGTTCTATTTACCGCAGCGCGAGAATCAAAGCTAAGTATATATCTAGCCCCTAGCTCAAGAGACACCACTTGACTAATATTGACTGAGAACGCATTTCCAGCCTCGGTGACTTCTGCTGAGGCGTAGCTAGAATCCCCTTCGATTACACTTGTTACAGCACCATCGGTGAATACCCAGCCCGTTAAGCCATCACTAAACTGAGCGTTTTGTACGAGCTCCTCCCCGAGGTTTGCGCTATCTCCGCCAACCAGTAACAATTCAATATCATCGATATGTACATCACCTACTGCAGCGCCTAGGTCAAAGATGATGCGATTGTTTTCGCCACCAAGATCTTCACCTGTGGCACTGTCAATCGCCGGTAAAGTTAAACTGAAAGTTTGCCATTCAGTCGTCAATGATACTTCTTCAACGTTTGCATAAAACGGTGCGAAATTAAAACCAATACCCGCTATGATTGACCGGTCCTGTGTCGCTCTGGCTCGAAAGTTAAGAACATACTCTTCCCCAGCTTCAAGCGTAAGTACCTGGCTAATATTGACAGAAAAAGCAGTTCCCGCACTTGTAACTTCTGCGGATGCATAATTATTTCCGTTTTCATCAGCTATTGTAACGCTTGGTGTTGTTATATACCCCTCTAGGCCATTTTCAAAATCGCCATTAACGGCTAAATTTGGACCAGTTTCACCACCAGGCATGGGCGGGGGCTCAACGGGTGCTGGAATCTCGACATCACCAATAATGACTTGGTCAATGACATGGATAATACCGTTTTCAGCAATAATATTAGTAACGCTCAAGTTAGCGCCACCAACGCTTAACATTCCGTTCGCGATATCTATTGAAACAGCGTTACCACTTGCTGTGTTTATGTCTGTACCCGCTAAAGTTATGGCAGTGATAGCGTCGACGGGTTCACCTGCGACCACGTGTTGCAGTAATACTTCACTTAAAACATCGGTAGCCCCAATCAATCGCGATAATGCGTCACTATCTATGGCGGCGAAAGCCTCATTAGTAGGTGCAAAAACTGTATATTTTGTGTTTGAGTCGAGGTCTGCTAACACACTGTCTAGGCCTGCCGCGGTCAATGCTGAAACGAGAGTACTCAAGTTTGGGTTTGTTTTAGCAATGGTTGTGATTGAATTACCGCTGAGATCAGTCACAGTAGGTGGAGTTAGAACACTATCTATGACATGTATAACACCATTTTCAGCACTAATGTCGACAGCAGTAACATCTGAAAAGTTAACCCTAACGCCGACACCCTCTCCTCCTGAGGTTATTGCTACATTACTTCCGTTAACCGTTGTTACTTGGGTTCCGACAGCCGCAATGACAGCGTTTGAATCAACAACGCCAGGTACAACATGATATAGCAATATGGCCTTTAAAGCATCAGGATCATTAGCTAGCGCATCAAGGGTTTCTTGACCTAATGCACTAAATGCCGCGTTCGTTGGAGCTAGAACTGTAAATTCGTCGCTACCGTCTAGCACCTCATCTAAGCCAGTATTTGTTAATAGAGATGCCAGTGTTGATAGATTAGGATCAGCACTCGCTAAGTCAAAGATTGTTTCTGGGCCAGTTTCTACTGGCGGTGCGTCATTATTTGAGCCTCCGCAACCAGCGAGAGCAAACGCAGCAACAATCAACCAAACCCATATTTTAAATGGCGTCATTTGTGAAACCCCTTTATTAAAGTAAACTCTGTAGTGATCGTTGAATTATTGTGTTTTGTTCGTAAATTCGATCACTTTCAAGGATGTAAAATTACAAATAATTTACATAAATGAAACAAGTATAAGATAAGTTGATGAATCTTTGCGGTGAGGTGGGGTAAACACGCATTAAAACCTACGTTTTAAACGCTACACCGAAATAGCCTTGCGGAAACTACTTCGCTGTTTAAGCTTTTTTGTGTCGACCTTCTTTGTAGGCCTTCTATATAGGTTCTAATCTATAAAAAACAGTTTGGCCTAAGGGAATAAGTCATCAATCGAAGCCCGACCGCAAAATGTGTCGAGCTTGAATCACGCGTCCTTTGCACTTGAATACGTGCGTTACGCGTCGGATCAGCCCTTATTAAGCAAAAAAATAACTAGCAATTTTTATCACTTTATTGGGCTCTTATTGTCAGGTTCCTCCAGTTAAAAAATATGGCGGTTTACGTACATAAAAGCCGTCTAAAGCCATCCAATGAAATGTTTGGAAAAAG